>JAKSBX010000259.1 GCA_022360905.1 Chromatiales bacterium | reverse complement strand
CCAGCCGCCTGGCTGCTGATGGGATAG
The DNA here is from genome assembly GCA_022360905.1 of Chromatiales bacterium. GTDB lineage: Bacteria > Pseudomonadota > Gammaproteobacteria > Chromatiales > Chromatiaceae > Thiodiazotropha. The sequence continues at coordinate 12,758 of JAKSBX010000259.1, read as the reverse complement.
ACCGCAAAGGCATATTGGGAAAACAGTGACTCTTTGCCGGGGGCTAGAAAAACCCTGGCCACCATATCCAGTACATCATTAGAACCGTTGCCAAGGGTGATGTGTGAGGCATCACATTGGTGTTTCTCGGCCAGCCGCTGATGTAACTCGAAACCGCTACCATCCGGATAACGGGAGATCTCCCCCATCGCATCCGTTACGGCCTGGGTAACCCTGGGACTTACGCCGAGTGGGTTTTCATTGGAAGCCAGCTTGATCGAATGGCTGATGCCGAGCTCACGCTCAAGTTCAGCGATCGGCTTGCCCGGTACGTAGGGTGTCAATGACCGGACGCCGTCCGCAGCATGTGTTAAGAAAGGAAGGTTTGAACGCTTCATCGGCCGTTATTTCAATATGTGCTATCGACGGTGTTAAAGAACCGCTTTGGGATAGGAGCCCAACACCCTGAATTGTGTCGCAGACTGCTCTATTTTTTTCAGCGCCTGGGAGAGATTTGGATCATCCTTGTGACCCTCTACATCGATGAAGAAGACATAATCCCAGCGACCTCTTCTGGAAGGTCTCGATTCGATGCGGGTCATGCTGATGCCATGCTCGGCAAACGGGCTCAACATCTCATGCAGTCCGCCCGCCTTATTGTGCGTTGAGAACAGGATAGTTGTCTTATCCATACCGCTGGCGGCCACATCCTGTTTGCCGATGACCAGGAATCTTGTGGTATTGCCCGGTTCATCCTCGATGTTGGTTGCCAACTGGTTCAATTGATAGATCTCCCCGGCCGCCTCTCCGGCAATCGCCGCACTGCCGCTCTGCTTTGAGGCCTGCCCGGTAGCTTCCGCATTACTGTTTACCGCGATACGCTCAGCGTTTGGCAGATGGCGGTCGAGCCAGCCACGACACTGGGCCAGGGACTGGGCATGGGAGTAGACCTTTGTCACAGCAGCGAGGTCCTGTTCCTTGCTAAGCAGCTGATGATTGATACGCAGTGTCACCTCGCCGCAAATCAGCAGTGGTGAGTTGAGAAAGCTGTCGAGGGTATGACTGATCACCCCTTCCGTGGAGTTCTCCACCGGCACGACGCCGTATTGGCAGGCCCCCGCTTCAACATCACGGAAGATATCGCCAATCGAATTCAGCGAATGGGTTTTTACAGAATGGCCAAACTGTTTTAAGGCCGCGGCCTGTGTGAAGGTTCCGTCGGGACCGAGAAACGCTACATTCAGCGGCTTTTCCAGCGCCAGACAGGCGGACATGATCTCCCGGAACAGGCGTGCGACCTCTTCACTCTCCAAAGGGCCCTGATTGCGGGCTTTGACCTTGCGCAATACCTCGGCCTCCCGTTCCGGGCGATAAAACTCCGCCTCAGGGTTGGCGCTCAACTTGATGCGTGCCACCTCCTGTGCCGCTTCAGCACGCTCATTGATCAGCGCTTGCAGCTGTGAATCGATCTCATCGATTCGCTGGCGTATGCTTTTCAGCTTGGCATCATCGTTCATGCAAAAACCCTAAGGTCAGTTAGCGCTGCCGTTCAAAGAGCGGACAGACAGGACACCTTCGATGGAAGACAAGGTTTCGAGCAGCTGCTCGCTGGGCTTCTGATCCACATCCAACAGGGTAACCGCTACATTGTCCCGGGACTTGTTCAGCATATCGAGAATGTTCAATCCCTCATTGGCCAGGTCGGTGGAGATCTGGCCCACCATGTTGGGAACATTATTATTCACCACGGCGATCCGATGACCACCGTTTCTCGGCAGATTGATGCTGGGAAAATTGACCGAGTTCGTGATATTGCCGTTTTCCAGATAGTCCTTGACCTGGTCCGCCACCATAATCGCACAGTTGTCTTCCGCCTCTTTGGTCGAAGCCCCCAGGTGAGGCAGCGTGATCACCCGCGGGTGATCCTTGAGCAGATTGTTCGGGAAGTCACAAACATAGGCGTAGAGGTGACCGCTATCCAGAGCCTCGACGGCCGCCTGATCGTTGATGATACCGTTGCGGGCGAAATTGAGCAGTACCGATTCCGGCTTCATCAGTTTAAGCCGATCCGCATTGATCATATCGGCCGTGGCATCGGTCAGGGGCACATGAAAAGTCACAAAGTCAGATTTTGACAACAGATCATCGACGCTGAGTGCCTGTTCGACCTCCGAGGCCAGCTTCCAGGCACTTTGCACCGTGATGGTTGGATCGTAGCCGATCACATTCATGCCCAGTGCGCGACAGGCATTGGCCACTTTGACACCGATCGCCCCCAAACCGATTACCCCCATGGTACGACCGGGCAGCTCGAAACCGACGAAATCCTTTTTACCGGATTCAACCTGTTTCGAAACCTCCGGGTCACTGCCATCGAGATTGGTGGCAAACCGCCACGCCTGTCCCAAGTTTCTTGCCGCCAGCAAGGCACCAGCCAATACCAGCTCTTTAACCGCATTGGCATTGGCGCCCGGCGCATTGAAGACCGGGATACCCTTGCTGGTCATATCCGCCACTGGAATGTTGTTGACACCGGCACCTGCACGCCCAATGGCCTGTACTGTCGGTGGAATCTCCATGTCATGCATCTTGTAGGAACGCAGCAGTATCGCATCCGGATGACTGACTTCAGAGGCAACCTCATAACTGTCCCGTGGCAGACGATCCAAACCGGCCACAGATATATTATTCAGGGTCAAGATTTTATACATACTGTCTCTCTTGTTTCTGATTCGCTCAGCTAAATTGATAGCGGAGCGTACGGGTTACGGATATCTCCAGCAATGACTCGAATTGTCGTGATGGATTAACCGTTCACCCGTTCAAATTCGGCCATATAGTCGATCAATGCCTGCACACCCTCTTCGGGCATTGCGTTATAGATACTGGCCCGCATACCGCCCACCGAGCGGTGTCCTTTGAGGGTCTTGAGACCCTCTGCACTGGCGCCTTCAAGAAACTTGCTATCCAGATCGGCATTCGCCAGAGTGAATGGTACATTCATCCAGGAGCGGCTTTCCGGTGTCACCGGATTGGCATAGAAGTCCGAGTTATCGATCGCACTGTAGAGCGCCGCGGATTTACGCTGATTCACTTCCGCCATCGCTTCCAGACCACCTCTATCCTGCAGCCATTTGAAGACCAGTCCGGCCAGATACCAGCCATAGGTTGGTGGCGTGTTGTACATCGAGCCATTGTCACTGTGGGTGGCGTATTGAAACATCACCGGGGTATCGTCCGCTGCCTGGCCAATCAGATCCTCACGGATGATGACCAGGGTCAGACCGGCCGGGCCAATATTCTTCTGTGCACCCGCATAGATGATCCCGTAGTTGGAAACATCGATCGGTCTGGAAAGAATGGTTGAGGAAAAATCGGCGATCAGAGGCACGCCGCCGGTATCCGGAGTATAGGGAAACTCAACACCCTGGATGGTCTCATTGGGAGTGTAGTGCACATAGGCGGCATCACCGCTGAGTTGCAGTTCGGACTGACCAGGGGTGGTGGTGAACTTGGAATCTTCCGTGGTGGCCGCGATATTCACATCGGCAAAGCGTTTCGCCTCGGCGATCGCCTTTTTCGACCAGGAACCGGTATTGATGTAGTCCGCTTTACGCTTACCGCTCGCCAGATTCATCGGGATCATGGCAAACTGACTGGAGGCGCCGCCCTGCAGGAACAGGACTTTGTAGTTATCCGGTACTTTCAGCAGACTGCGCAGATCCTCCTCGGCCTGTTCAGCGATAGACATGAACTCCTTACCCCGGTGACTCATCTCCATCACCGACATACCAGCGCCATGCCAATCCAGCATCTCTTCCTGTGCCTGCTGTAAAACCGCTTCCGGCAACATCGCCGGTCCGGCGCTGAAATTAAAGACTCGTGACATCTTAGCCTCTCAAGTTTGCTATGAAGAACGGGGTCGGGAGTGGAACCTCCCGACCCTTAAATTTATACAAAATGAAAAATCCGATTATTCGTCCGCGTCCTGGGCTGACTCATCCCCGTCAGCCTCATCATCGGTTTCGCCATCCAGGTTTTCAACCCGCTCGATACCGATCAGTTTCTCTTCGTTACTGAGCCTGATCATGATCACCCCTTGGGTATTGCGACCCATCTGGGAGACTTCCGCAACCCGGTTGCGTACCAGGGTTCCCCCATCGGTGATCATCATCACTTCATCCTCATCGGTAACCTGAACCGCGCCAACCACATTGCCGTTACGATCCGAGGTTTGAATCGAGATAACACCTTGGCCACCTCGACCGTGTACCGGATACTCCTCGATGGCGGTGCGTTTGCCGTAACCATTCTCAGTCACGGTCAGAACGTCCCCTTCAGAGGCGACAATCAACGATACCAGTTTATGTTCCGCTTCCAGGCGAATACCACGCACACCACAGGCCGTACGCCCCATCGGCCGCACGTTGGCTTCAGAAAAACGAACCGCTTTACCACTGCTGCTGAACAGCATGATGTCCTGCTCACCGTCGGTTACCGAGACCCCGACCAGCTTGTCCCCATCCCTCAGATCCACGGCAATAATGCCGTTCGCTCTGGGTCTGGAGAAAGCCTCCAGTGAGGTTTTCTTGACCGTACCGGAACTGGTGGCCATGAAGACGTAGCGATCGCTTTGATACTCTCTCACCGGCAGAATGGCGTTGATCTGCTCCTCACTGTCCAGCGGCAACAGATTGACGATCGGCTTACCCCGGGCGTTACGTCCAGCCTGAGGCAGCTCATAGACTTTCAGCCAGTAGACCTTACCCATATTGGAGAAGCAGAGGATGGTATCGTGGGTACTGGCGACGAACAGCTTGTCGACGAAATCCTCGTCCTTGGTGGCGGTCGCCACTTTTCCCTTACCGCCCCGACGCTGAGCCTGATAGGTACTCACCGGCTGGGCCTTGGCATAACCTGCATGAGAGAGTGTGACCACCACATCCTCTTCGGTGATCAGATCCTCAAGGGTCAGATCCAGACGGGTCTGGATGATCTCGGTGCGACGCTCATCGCCGTACTGTTCGATGATCTCGATCAACTCATCGCGAATCACCTGCATCAGGCGGTCGGGATTACCGAGAATGTCGAGCAGATCGGCGATCTTCTCCAGCAGATCCTCATACTCCTTGATGATCTTATCCTGCTCGAGGCCGGTCAGACGGTGCAGCCGCAGTTCCAGAATAGCTTGCGCCTGCACTTCCGTCAGACGGTAACCCGCTTCCGTCAGACCAAATTCATCGGTCAACTCTTCAGGCCGGGTGGAGGCGGCACCGGCCCGTTCCAGCATCGCTTCCACGGCACCGGACTTCCAGCATTGAGCCAGCAGCCCTTTTTTCGCCTCAGCCGGACTGGCCGCCTGCTTGATCAGCTGAATCACCTCATCGATGTTCGCCAAGGCCACAGCCAAGCCTTCCAGGACATGGGCCCGATCTCTGGCTTTGCGCAGTTCGTAGAGCGTTCTGCGGGTCACCACTTCCCGGCGGTGGCGGATAAAGAACTCCAGCAGTTGCTTGAGGTTCAGCAGTCTCGGCCGGCCATCCACCAGGGCAACCATGTTGATGCCGAAGACGCTCTGCATGGCAGTCTGCTGATAGAGGTTGTTGAGTACCACTTCCGCCACTTCACCGCGACGCAGCTCGATGACGATGCGCATGCCGTCTTTATCGGACTCGTCACGCAGCTCCGTGATCCCCTCGATACGCTTGTCTTTGACCAGCTCGGCGATCTTCTCGATCAGTCGGGCTTTATTGATCTGGTATGGCAGCTCATTGACGATGATGGTCTGTTTGCCATTGCTCTCATCGGTTTCGATTTCACTGCGGGCACGCATATAGATGCGTCCACGGCCGGTATGGTACGCCTCATGAATACCGGTGGCGCCATTGATCAATCCGGCGGTTGGAAAGTCCGGGCCAGGTAGATGCTCCATCAGCTGATCGATGGAGCTATCGGGATTGTCGATCAGTGCCACACAGGCGTTGATCACCTCTGTCAGGTTGTGCGGAGGAACATTGGTCGCCATGCCGACCGCGATGCCCGCTGAGCCATTCACCAGCAGATTGGGGATTCGTGCCGGCAGTACCGAAGGTTCATGCTCGGTTTCATCGTAGTTGGCGATGAAATCCACCGTCTCCTTATCGAGATCGTCGAGCATGGTATGGGCGATACGCGCCATACGAACCTCGGTGTAACGCATGGCGGCTGGAGAATCGCCGTCCACCGAACCGAAGTTGCCCTGCCCGTCGATCAGCATGTAGCGCATGGAGAACGGCTGTGCCATACGCACGATGGTGTCGTAGACCGCCGTATCGCCATGGGGGTGATATTTACCGATCACATCACCAACGATACGTGCCGACTTCTTATAGGGCTTGTTCCAGTCGTTGCCCAACTCATTCATCGCATAGAGTACACGACGATGCACGGGTTTCAGTCCGTCGCGGACATCTGGGAGGGCTCGGCCTACAATCACGCTCATGGCGTAGGCCAGGTAGGATTGCTGCATCTCGTCTTCGAGATTGACGGGAAGTACTTCTTTGGCGAATTCTGTCATGAGTTAAGGCTGGCTTCCTTAATAGTGCCCGGGCTGATCGGCAACCGGTTGGCCGATTACCGCCTGAAAGCTCTGTAGGGCGTCAGAAAAAAGCACAGTGTACCATAGTCCCCCGATACTGTGTTGTATAAAAAACGCCTGAAATCCGCTTTAAGGGCCTCTCAGGTCAATTAATCATCAATTTTCGCATCTTTTCTTCATTTGGCGCGAGGACAACCCCCTTCTCTGTGACAATCGCATCCACCATCCCGGCCGGTGTGACATCAAACACCGGATTCCACACCTTCACACCAGCGGCCGCGACCCGCTGTTTACCACAGCTTTCAATCTCCGCACCATCCCTCACTTCGATCGGAATCTCTGCCCCCGACGGCAGTGACATATCGATGGTCGAGGTGGGTGCCACCACCATCACTTTCAGCTGGTGATGCTTTGCCGCCACGGCCAGATGATAGGTGCCGATCTTGTTCGCCACGTCCCCGTTGGCGGCAATCCTGTCGGAACCGACGACCACCCAGTCAACCTCACCCTGCCGCATCAGACTGGCTGCGGCCCCATCGGCCAGCAGGGTCACGGGGACCCCGTCCTGCAGTAGCTCCCAGGCGGTCAACCTCGCCCCCTGCAGCCAGGGACGGGTCTCATCCGCATAGACCCGGGTCAGTTTGCCGGCTGCAAATGCAGAACGGATAACCCCCAGCGCCGTACCATACCCGCCGGTCGCCAATGCCCCTGCATTACAGTGGGTGATGACTTTGGAGCCCGAAGCGATCAATTCAGCACCAAGATCGCCCATGGTTCTGTTGGCCGCGATATCCTCCTCATGGATGGTCTTGGCCTCAGCCAGGAGCGGCTCAGTGGGATCCCCCTCATCAGGAAGCGTCTCCATCAACCGTTCCATTCTCTCAATCGCCCAAAACAGATTCACCGCAGTCGGTCTGGAGCGGCGTAACGCATCCACTTCGGCGCCGATCCTGGAACGCCACTGACCCGCATCGGACTGATACGCCGCCCGTGCCGCCAAAACCATTCCGTAGGCGGCCGTCACACCGATTGCCGGAGCACCGCGAACCACCATCTCAGCAATCGCTCCGGCCGTCTCTGTGGCACTCTTCAATTCGACAAATGTCACCTGCTTGGGCAGGGCTCTCTGATCGAGCAGAAAGAGTTTGCCCTCATGCCAGACGATGGCATCGTCGGCGGTAACCTGATCGGGATCAAATCGGGATTGCATATTCAACTCAGCACCTAGCTCTGTTTTCGGAAAGCCCGCTAGTCTCTCATAATTACCAGCAATGGGATATTTCGAACCCGTCCCTTAAGATTCTACATGCCCCTAAATTTGCAGCTTGAATTTGGCCACCTCCGTATGACAGGCATTGCATATTTCCGGTTTACCGTGCCATGCTCTGCGTGGCTGGGAAACAACATTCCGGCTGACAGCTTAACAACCATTCACAAACACGAAGCAAAACAATGCCCCAACAGGTCGATCTTCTGATCCATGCAGAATGGATCATCCCGGTTGTACCGGAAAATCAGGTACTCACCCATCACAGCTTGGCCGTCCGTGGTGGGCGAATCGAGCAGATACTGCCGCGTAGCCAGGCCGAGTCTGAACTACAGGCCGCGCAGACCATCGATCTGCCCGGTCAGGCACTGATTCCCGGCCTGATCAATGCCCATACCCACGCATCGATGAGCCTGTTACGTGGCCTCGCCGACGATTTGCCATTGATGACTTGGCTGAATGAGCATATCTGGCCTGCTGAAGCCCAGTGGGTCAATGAAGAGTTCATTCATGACGGAACCCGACTCGCCATCGCTGAGATGTTGCTGGGCGGCACCACCTGCTTCAATGATATGTACTTCTTTCCCGATATCACCGGCCGCGCTGCCGACCATGCGGGAATACGGGCCGTGCTTGGACTGATTGCCATCGATTTCCCGTCCGCCTGGGCAGGCGATGGGGATGAATATATTCATAAAGGTCTGGAAGTCCATGATCAGTTCCGTAACAACGCCAGGATTCATAGTGCCTTCGCGCCCCATGCTCCCTATTCAGTGGGCGACCCGGTATTGAAACGTATCGCAATCCTTGCCGATGAACTTGAGATTCCGATTCACATGCACCTGCATGAGACTCACGACGAGATCCTCCAGGGACAGCAGCAACATAGTAACCGGCCGATGCAGAGGCTCAACGAACTTGGGCTTCTCTCCCCAGCTCTGGCCGCAGTACACATGACCCATCTTGAACCTCAGGAGATCGAGCTGTTCGCCTCGAGCGGCGCCCATGTGGTGCACTGCCCCGAATCCAACCTGAAACTGGCCAGTGGATTCTGCCCGGTTGCTGAAATGATCAAGGCCGACATCAATGTCGCCCTGGGTACGGATGGCGCGGCCAGTAACAATGACCTGGATATGTTCAGTGAGATGCGTACAGCGGCACTGCTCGCCAAAGGGGTTGCTGTCGATGCCAGTGCCGTACCGGCGGCGAAGGCGCTCTCCATGGCCACCATCAATGGCGCCAAAGCACTGGGTTTACACGAGATCACCGGATCGTTGGAGATTGGCAAGTCCGCCGACATGATCAGTGTTGATCTGGCCAGGCTGGCGAGTCAGCCGGTCTACCACCCGATCTCCCAGCTGGTCTATGCCACAGGACGGGATCAGGTATGTCATGTTTGGGTTGCCGGCCAGCAGTTGGTCAACAACCACACCCTGACGACCCTGAACCAGCCACAACTCATCGAGCAGGCATCATCCTGGGCTGAACGTATCGCCGCCTCGGATTCGGCTCAGCAGGACTCGTAAATCTGACCTTTGATGTGTACCCTAGGGTTCGTAAACACCAATCGTATTATCACAATCAACCCCTAATCGAAGATCCATGAATCAGGAACAGGTTAACGTCGATCACGCGGAAGTCAGTAAGTTTGAGGAGCTCGCCTCACGCTGGTGGGACCCTCACAGTGAATTCAAGCCTCTGCATGAAATCAATCCCCTGCGACTCGGCTATATCAAGGGCTTCACCTCGCTGGAAGGCAAAGAGATTCTCGATGTGGGATGCGGTGGCGGCATCCTCTCCGAAAGCCTGGCAGCCTGTGGCGCCAAGGTAACCGGAATCGATATGGGGGAAGCACCGTTGCAGGTAGCCCGATTGCATCTGCTGGAGTCCGGGCTTGAGGTCAACTATGAGCGCATCCCGGTGGAGCGTCTCGCTGAAGAGCGTCCCGCCTCTTTCGATGTGATCACCTGCATGGAGATGTTGGAACATGTACCGGATCCGGCCTCGGTTGTCAGGGCCTGTGCGAAACTGGTCCGGCCGGGAGGCCAGCTGTTCTTCTCCACGATCAACAGAAACCCCAAATCCTATCTGTTTGCCATCGTCGGTGCGGAGTACTTACTCCAGCTACTGCCTAAGGGTACCCATGACTATGCAAAGTTCATCCGACCATCGGAACTCAGCACCTGGGTACGGGAAGCCGGACTGGAGAGCCTGGATATCAAAGGACTCAGCTACAACCCACTGACACAACACTATCGTCTGGGTGACGATGTGGACGTCAATTATATGGTTGCCACAATCAAGCAGGGTTAGAGCCATTAAGTCGAATCATACCGATTGTGTGCTGTTCGATCTGGATGGCACATTTGCAGACACGGCGCAGGATCTGCACCATGCCCTGAATCTGCAGTTAGAGAGACATGGCAGACAACCCGTGTCGTTTCAGCAACTGCGCCCATCGGTCTCCCACGGTAGCCGGGCGATGCTTCAGGTCGGCTTCGGCATCGATCCCGAGCACCCGGATTTCGCTGCCCTGCAAACGGAGTTTCTCGACCTCTATCTGAAGAATATTGCCCTGCAGACCCAACCCTTTGAAGGCATGCTCGAGCTGCTGGATGCTTTGGAAGCCATGCGAATACGCTGGGGCATAGTCACCAACAAACCGGCCAGACTGACGGATCCTCTGATGCAGAAACTCGGTCTGCAGCGGCGCGCCTCAACCGTTATCAGTGGCGACACGACCCCCTACGCCAAACCCCATCCGGAACCCATTCTTCAGGCCTGCAGAGAGTCGGATGCCAGCCCTGAGCATACCCTCTATATCGGCGATGCCCAGCGGGATATCGAAGCCGGGCGCAACGCGGGCACCAGGACACTGGTTGCCATGTTCGGCTACCTGGCTAAATCCGACAGACCGGAAACCTGGCAGGCGGATGGTCAGATCGACCATCCGGCACAAATACTGGACTGGCTTTGAGCTGACCGTTCATGCTACAGATGAGCAATATCAATGTCTTTATCCATAGCTTGGTCGCTATAATGCCCCTCCCGCAATTGGATTAGGTTTCAGCATGCATAATTACCAACCCTCGAAAACACTCCTGAAAGAGCGCAATATCCTGGTAACCGGTGCCGGTAGTGGCATTGGCCAGGCGGCCGCCAGAGCATTCGCTGAACATGGCGCAACGGTAATTCTGCTGGGTCGTCACGAGGGTCGGCTTGAGGAGACCTATGACGTCATCGAATCCGCCGGAGGCCCGACACCGGCGATGATCTCATTCGACCTGGAGAAGGCACCCGCCAACGACTACTACGCATTAGGTGAGAGCCTCTACGAGGAGTTCGGTGTATTGCACGGCCTGCTGCACAATGCGGCACAACTGGCACTGCTCAGTCGTATCGATGACTATGATTTTGAGACCTGGCAGAAAGTCATAAAGGTCAATTTAACAGCCCCCTTTCTGCTCACCCAGGCCTGCCTGCCACTGCTGCGAAAAGCGGAGGATGCATCAATTCTGTTCACCTCGGATGAACGGGGCAGAAAAGGCAAAGCCTACTGGGGCGCCTATGGCGTATCGAAGTTCGGTATCGAGGGCCTGATGCAGACCCTTGCGGATGAGCTTGAAAACAGTCACATCAGAGTCAACAGCATCGCCCCCTGTCCAACCCGCACCTCATTGAGAGCCTGGGCCTATCCAGGGGAGAATCCCCTCTCGCATCCACTTCCGGATAGCCTGATGGGCAGTTATCTCTATCTGATGGGCCCTGACAGCCGCCAGGTGAATGGAGAGGCTATGACCGCTCTGCCGGAGAGTAGAGAGCAAAGCACATAGGGTTGAATGATATCAGAGTTGATAGCGCTCTCCTGCAACAGAGAGCGCTGGGAACCGCTTAATCAGGCAATTGTGCAACAAAACACTCCTTTGCAATCCAATCTCGATACATCTGTAGGATCTTCTTCTCGTGTTTGTTGTTGTTCGATTTTATCAACTCGATTGAGTGTAAAACTTGCAATCGCTCCTTTTGTGTTAAACCACTGGTCAATTTAGGCATTCGTCTCTCTCCGTGAATTTTTTTTGTCTGGCCTATTTCCCCGCGATCTTTGCAAAGAAAAACAGGTTTGTTGGACTACTGAGTTGTCGCTAACATCCTGCTCACGTACCCTCAAAACGCTCATTGCATTGTGAAATGCAGGTAAGCCTAAAGATAGACTAAGTTAACAGAAACATAAATACCCAAGTGTTAAACTTGGTTAATTTTTATCAACGTTCAGAGTAAGTTATTTCACTGTTCTCTTTTTGAATGAGACGATTTTTTACGCAGCACATCCTCATCGGATACCACTAAAGTGTAGTTATCCTGTCTAACCCCCTTGAGCAACAGATCGACGCTATCCTTTGGCACATCGATCATCTCCAACGCAATCGCCCCCAGCCTGAGACTCCCCTCCAGGGCCTCAGGAAAGGCATGGCTTGCACCAGCGCTGACCTGATGACCACAGGCTTCGAGATCCCTGGCTCTGGAGATAATCGGTACATGCGGATAGGTGTTTCTGATATGGGTAATTGCTCGCAAGGCGGTAGGACCGCTGTTAACCGTCAATACCACCAAAGAGGCAGTTCCCAGATTGGCAGCATCCAATAGATCCGGATCGCTGATATCACCATAATAGACCGGCAAATCATCTTTCTTTCCCTGGGCAACCCGTTCCGGATTGGTATCAAACACCACTAATGGCACACCACTGGTGTGCAGCAGCACAGCAACTGTATGGCCCACCCTGCCGTAGCCGCCAATGACCACCTTTTTTTTGACATCTCCGTGCTCCATAGGATACTTGAGGTGTTCCGTATCCTGCTTTTGGCTGCTGATCCGTCTAGCAAGTCTGTCGCTAAGACCCACCAGCAGTGGGGTTATCAACATACTGACAGAGAT
>JAKSBX010000150.1 GCA_022360905.1 Chromatiales bacterium | reverse complement strand
TGCCTGATCCGATTCGACATAACTTTCACCGTAGGAGAAATCGAACTGGGAATAGAGCGGCCCCGCCAGACTGATGTCGAACTGGCGGCTCCAGCCATCCGCATCGTCGATACCGACATTCACGCCCAGACTGGATTGGGCCGGCGGTGCGATCTCATCCAGCCAGTCCCAATCAAGCGGTGCCCCCTGTGCTTCCGCAATGACACAACAGATCAACAGGGCCAATGCGATATAACGATCCATGTCTACTGTTTCAACTTTCTCAATAACCGCTGTCTCTGCTGTGGCGTCAGGCGTCGTAGTAATTTCAAACGCTTCAGTGCCCGCTGCCGCTGTTGCGGCGACATGCTTTGCCATCTTTTGCGCAGCGCTTGTCGCTCTTCCGCTGAGAGATTCTGAAAACGCTGGTATCGATCGAGCAACTGCTGGCGCTGTTGCGGCTCCAGGGCAATGAACTCCTGAAATCGATCCCGCACCAGCTGCTGTTGATCAGGGGTCAGGTCACGCCACTTCTCAAGGCGTGTCTTTGCCCGCTCCCGCTGCTCCGCTGTCATCTGCGACCAACGATCAGCCCCTTTGAGCAGCCGCTGCCGCCGGGACTCCGGAAGGCTCTCCCACTGATCAGCCAGTGGCGCAAGCAGCTGCTGCTGGGTATCGCTCATCCCAGCCCAAGAGAGATCTTCCGCCATCAACGGAGAGACCATAAGCAGCAGGCCTATCTTTAACCAGCACCTAATCATTTTCCTCTACCACGTCATCTTGCTGAGCTTCCCGATCATCCACCAGCATCAGAGGATCGAGCCACTCCCCTTCCGGGGTTTCGAACCCACCGAGAAACTCCAGCAGCTCCATACTGGGAGCCTCCTCAGCCCCGGATTGCACCTCACCGGCCAACACCGCACCGGTTGTCAGAAACAGCAACAGACTCCACTCAGCCTGAATCCTGTTCATCCGCCACCCATAGGTAGAAATCCAGCTCCTGGTAAAACTCCAACTCCTCCGCAGCACCCAGCAGCTCCATATCCTCCAGCAGGGTGATCGGCTGCAATTGTTGTTGCACTGGAGGATAAGCGGTCTTCAACAGAACAACAGAAGCGATCAACAACACCCCGGCCAGCATCAGGATTGCCATCCCACCACGGCCTAAGGACAACACGTTGCCAAGGCGGAAAACAGCCGGTCGACTCGCGGCCTCCACGGCACGCCGGCGGACCGCGCCGAGTTTGGCGAGGGTCAGTTCATCCAGCTCATCGCTACTCTTTTGCAGCTGCTGTTTGACTTCACTGAGAAATGCTTCATCCGATCTCATGGCCAGTGATCCTCCAGCTTCTCTCTCAAAGTGGATACGGCACGGGAGTAGTGGGTTTTTACGCTCCCCTGGGAGCACCCCATGACCTTTGCCGTCTCCTCCACACTCAATCCTTCCCACAATCTCAACATAAATGCCTGCTGTTGTCTCAGGGAGAGGTTATGAATCGCTTGTTCCAGACGGGCAATCGCATCCTGCTGCTGAAGCCGCTCCGCGGACTCTCTCTGCCGGCTGTCCGGATAGTCCTGCAGTGGATCTACGGCATCAGGCTGGCCTTCCCCGCCCCCAACTAAGCGACGCCAACGATTCTTCACCCAGGAGCGGCGGTGCCAGTCCGTGATGCTGTTCTGTAAAATGCGCTGAAACAGGGGCCCCCACTGCTCTTCAGGACGCTCTGCATATCGGCTCGCCAGTTTCATCATCGCATCCTGAACCAGATCCAGGGCATCGTCCACATTGCCGACCGAAACCGTCGCCATGCGCAGTGCCCGGCGCTCGACGCCAGCCAGAAAGCGATTCAACGCCTGGTTGCTGTCCAGTCCATCCCCCTGCAAAGCTAACTCCTGCATAACAGCAATGGAATCAACAGGTTGTTTCAGCATCGGCTGCACCCATGGTTCCCACTGCGGCTTAAATTTTTCAAGCAAAGCAGCGGCCATGATACACCGGTAAGTGTGGAAAATATCAAATTAAGCCGTTTCAAATGGATACCCTGTTTCTGTAACATCACTTCCCATATAACGCAGCCAAGGCACTTCGGTTGACAGACAAACAGAATCCACCTTCCACATCATCAACAACAAACCTCATAATCTGTGCAGTGGTGCCAAACAGAAATCTATTGCCTTTGGATAATATCAACAGCTGGGCTGGAATCTTGAGATGATCGACTAACTCAGGATCCTGTTGTTATAAAAAATGGAATGTCATGAATCACGCCAAATATTTAAGCCGGACATTGATCATAACAACCGTCTCAATCGTGGCGATCACCGGCTACTATGGATGGGAGTTATATGCCGCCTATCAATACACCCTTGACAGGGTCATACCGCAGGAAAAAGCCACTGCCTATCCCCTGGCTACCTCTTCACTTACGGCGACTCAACAGAGTGCTCTGCTTAAAATTGAAGACCCGAACTTCTATCACCACGCAGGCATCGATCTAACGACCCCGGGCGCAGGCATCACCACCATTACCCAGGCCCTGGTCAAAAAGCTCTATTTCGAACGCTTCACCCCAGGCATCGCCAAAATCAAGCAGACTCTGATCGCTCGTTTTGTTCTCGATCCTTTGATGTCAAAGGAGATGCAACTCAGACGTTTCATCAATACGGTCTATCTGGGGCCGAAGGCGAAGGGCTTTGAGCAGGCAGCAAACCACTATTTCAATCGGCCATTCGATCAGATCAGTGATGATCAGTTTCTCGCTTTGGTAGCGATGATCATTGCGCCGGAGACCTTCAATATCGAAAAATATCCAGAACGTAAT
This sequence comes from Chromatiales bacterium, assembly GCA_022360905.1. GTDB lineage: Bacteria > Pseudomonadota > Gammaproteobacteria > Chromatiales > Chromatiaceae > Thiodiazotropha. The sequence continues at coordinate 1,799 of JAKSBX010000150.1, read as the reverse complement.
AGAGCACGTGTTGCCAGATTGAAGCGAGTCATCAATGGTGAATACGAGCCTAAAGGTCTATTCGATCTCTACTACGGCAGGCTGGATCAAAAGACCCAACAAAACCTGCCCCCACTCTCATACTTCGAATCTTATTACCGGTAACTTATTGGCTATTGGAAATAGCAATTTCATGCGGCCAATAAATTTCACTGTTCAATTACTTTAGCCTGGCTGACAGCTGAATCCATTCCAACTGACGGAAGTGATTTTCCATGAATTACCTGTGTCTATAAACAAAAAATGAGACTTTGTTCATTTCTATAAAATAACCCCTACTATAAGATTGGCACCGTTTGTATTAGCAATACATAGTTAAAAAACAAACAATTACATAAATAATTATTGACAGTGACCCAACCCCCTCCGGTTAGTGAACATAAGACAACACAAACCCGCATCCATCCAAAGTCAGCTGTCGTCATAATTGCAAGGAGAGAGCTATGAAACTCATCAAGACTATTGCATTGATCACCTCTTTTTTATCTGTTCCCTTATCCACCGACATCCTGGCTGATGGAAACCGCTACTTCAAGGATCGCCTCTACCATTCCGAAATCAGTGCCGCCGAGGCTTACCGGGCACTCAAGTCTCGGGGACATTTTTACGGCAGACATCAGGGGCGCAGCGGCAGACCCCTGCTGGTTGACGTTCGCACCATGGAAGAGTTTGCCGCAGGACATCCGAAACGTAGTTTCAACATTCCCTATCCCCGGGTCTGTACAGGTTGTGATACACAGACGGAAGAGAACTTCTATTGGGAAGTCTATGAGCTGGCCAACGGGGATACAGAGCGGCTGATCATGACACTCTGCAGAACCGGATCGAGGAGTGTCGGAGCAGGTAACGTACTGGCCAATCCTTCCGAGTACGGTATCGATGGCCCAGCCTTTACCAATGTGAGAAACATCTGGGAGGGTTTTGTCGGACAGTATAAATACGCCTATGATGGCGGCACCATCCTTCTGGATACCGATGGCTCACCTGTCGCGCTCGATCTGAATAACAATGGTGAAATGGATAGTGACAGCGCCGATGTCTATGTGGAAAGAAACGACATGAATCCGGACAAGGATGGATGGCGTAATTTCCAGCAGCTGCCTTGGAACACCAAGGTCAACTATCGTAATGCCTACCAAAACGATCCAGATCAGTACAAGGCTCTTACATTGACCCCTGTCAACTAATCGCAATCCATTTTTCGATTGAGTCATTAAACACCCTGCCATTTTGCAGGGTGTTTTGTTTCAGTCCGCTAATGAACGCGAATAAACGCTAATCGTTGCGTTGTATCTGATAGGCCTGGAGCAGTTGATTCATACCGCTGAATAGACGCCAATCACCGCAAAAACTCGCTAAAAAATCACTCAGCATCGTTACAGCTTAGTGGAATCTATCCTTAAACCATTTAGCGACTCTTATTTGCGTCCATTAGCGTTTATTTGCGGACTAAATTCTTAAAAAACCTCCGCCACTTGATTTTGAAGAGTATAAGCCATGGCAGTGACTCACAATCAAAGATTCATAATCTGCACAAGGCAATATTAAACAGACCTGAATGATGCTTACTCAAACCCTATTTGGTGGGGCATGGCCCCACCCTACACCCTGAAATCATTGGTAGGGTGGGGCCATGCCCCACCAAATACGCTTAGATTAAACACAATGAAGCGCTTTGCGCTTACTGAGCCCCCATCAGTTTTAATACTGATGGTCAGGTTAGTAATAAGGCGAAGCCTCGCCATGATCATCGAATAAAC
>JAKSBX010000258.1 GCA_022360905.1 Chromatiales bacterium | reverse complement strand
CGGGGAGGTGATGCTGTCAGCTCCTGGATCTATACCGGTTTCCGCACACTTGGCATGAGTCTCTCGACCATTGCCTGGATCGCCGCCCCGATCTCCCTGATCTGGGCCTGGGTGGCATACAGACTGGGTCAACAGCAGAATCGGATTGCGGCTCAAACCAATTCACAGAATGGAGATGAGTGAAATGAAAAAATATGATATCCAATTGGACAGACGCAGTTTATTGAAAACCATTGCCGGCATTGGCGGTTGTCTGCTCTTTCCCTCTACCAGGTTATATGCCGAGTCATCTACAATGATAAAGAAACCAATCCCTGCCAGTGGCAAGTTGCTACCGGTAATCGGTATGGGCACCTCCCGGACATTCGATTCAGCAGGCGATCCCCAACAACTTGAGAACCTTGCCAAGGTGTTGAACCTATTCTTCGCCAATGGAGGCAGTTTGATCGACTCCTCCCCCATGTATGGCAGCTCTGAAGCGGTACTCGGACAGTTACTCAAGACGGAAGCTAAAAAGCGAGCGCTGTTTGCTGCAACAAAAGTGTGGACCAACGGTAAAGATTCAGGCATCAGGCAGATGGAGAACTCTCGCAAACTTTGGGGCGTGGCACAATTCGACCTGATGCAGATTCACAACCTGGTAGACTGGCAGGTCCACTTGGAGACGCTGAAAGCGATGAAAGCGGCCGGAGAGCTTCGCTACATCGGTATTACCACCTCACATGGCCGGGATCATAATGAACTCTACCAGGCACTGAGCCATCATGCGTTCGACTTCGTGCAACTGAGCTACAACATCGCTGACCGGGAAGTGGAGCAGCGTCTGTTGCCACTGGCCCAGGATCGCAATATCGCTGTGATTGCCAATCGCCCCTATGCTCGGGGCACGCTCTTCAGAAAGACCAGAGGGAAAAATCTGCCCGAGTGGACGAAGGCGTTCGATTGTCATAGCTGGGGACAGTTTTTCCTGAAATATATCGTCTCCCATCCGGCGATTACTTGCGCGATCCCTGCCACCAGTAAGGCCCACCACATGGTGGACAACATGGGCGCCTGCTACGGAGCCCTCCCCGATGCGAAGACCCGGCAAAAGATGGCGCAATATTTTCAGGCAATATAAAACCAGGATATTACCTGAAGTAAAACAAGCGTTGCTTGAAATAGGCTATAAGCGGTCTTTTTTGACAACTCTAGAAACCTTCCATGGATTCCATCGGTCTGCATAGGAGGCCTTATGAATGAACTCCATGATGTAGGCATAGGTCCTTACAATACGCAAATAGAGACCGGTATAGAGCGGCATCAACGGCAGGTAGAGTATTAACAGAATATCCTGTTTACGAAGGGTTTTTCTCAACAACACCATGGCCACCAGAAATTCGGCAAGGTTGGCTAGGGTATAAAGCAGGTAATTCACTACAATGATATGTTGCAACAAGGCACCATAAAAGAAGATCACTTGTGCCACATAGAACCACCACTTAAAATTCAGGAACAAGTTATAAAAGAGATTTTCAACCGTTGCGATAAAATTACTCAACCTAAAATTTGACGTGGGCATCAAAACATCGACGTGCTTGCGGGCGCGAAAACGGACCATCGATCTGTCCCAACGAAAACGCTGTCTGGCCAGTTTACGAAAACTTGTGGGTACATTGGTGTAACAGACAGCATGAGGCTCATGCACCACCTTCAGCCCAAGCTTACGGATTTTCATGGTGATATCACCATCCAGGCCTGGCCCCACATCCCAACCTCCGAGCCGATCCAGCGCATCCCTGCGAAAAGCACCATAGGCGCCGGCGATAATACGCAGAATACCAAGCATCGATGACACGGTTCGTCCAGTCGAAATCCCTTTAAAATACTCGATTGCCTGAGTTCGGGTTGCCATGGTTTGACTGAGATTGGCCACCCGGATATCACCACCTACGGCGGCAATGTTAGCGTCCATGTAAAACGGCAAAAGGATGGTTTCAATCGAATCGTAGCGAAGCTCTGAGTCCGCATCGAGATGAATGACATACTTACCTGTTGAATAATAAAGTGCGGTATTTGCCGCTGATGCCTTTCCACCCCGCACTTCATTGCGCACATATTGATCGATCTTACCATCCTTGTGCAGCTTTCGGCATATGATCTCCGTATCATCGTCTGAACCATCATCGACGATCACGATTTCTAGTTTCTTATAGGTTTGGCGGGTCAATGATTCCGCAAGACTGGGAATGTGTTTACCTTCATTTTTTCCTGGAACGATAACTGAAACCAAAGGCTTTTCATGAAAAAGCAGCCTCCTGGCTTCAGCGCGGCGCTGTTTATTTCGTTTACGTCTTGGCAGATAGAGGGTCAGGATAAGAACATCAAAGACCACATAGCGAGTTAAATCGAAAAGAAAAAAGGGCCAGAAGTAACTGATCAGCTGTGCCGCACTCAGTCCTGTAATAAAGTCCCAGGTATCATTCAGCATGATATTCGCTTAAAAAGGTTTCCAGATAAGCGGTCAAATTGAGAGAAGTATCCACATTGACAATTTGCGAGACAATATCCGGGCTGGCGCCCAGACTGGCTTTTAACAAATCCCCCACACCACTACTCAGCCGTCCCTCGACGATCTTCGCATCGTCAGGCGAAGTCTCTGTCAGCATGATCAGAAACAGGGACTCATTGCGACTACTGATCAGATCGGAACTACGCAGCATCGCATAAAAAAGATTGGCCAGCTCTTCATAAACCTCGCTGGTTCTTTCTCCCAGCGTAAGATAGATCTCCTCCAAACCTTTGATATCGATTAACAGCAGGCTTGAGTGGGAAACCTTGTACCGACCGATCCTCGCCTTTTCGACAGCGATAAAGCGCTCAAACACATCCAGTGGCAGCAACTGAAGTCTGCGTTCAAGAATCGATGCAAAAAGCGAATCCAGCCCATAGAGTGCCGCGTTGACACCGAGCATACTGAGTTTATACGCTTCGATATTGCGATGAACCTGATTTTCGGGGGGTGCAGTACGATGACAGTCATAGCAGGTAGTTGCAATTTCCGGCTCCTGGAATCGATGATCACAACTCCTGCAGTGATACATCATGGAGGGCTTGTCATAATCAACGCCGATATGTCGCAAGATCTGGTCACACTTGGGACAGACCAGCCGCTCCTGCTGCCTGAAGTCTGATAGTTCTGCCGTATAACCGCAACGGAAGTGGTGTATCAGGTCATCCGCATCGAGTTCTTCCGACTGACATTGGGGACAGGTCTCTTTGAAATTGAGAAACGCACAACCACAGCTGGCACACTGGTGAGTCCGGGTTACAAAGCGCGTCTGAACCAGATGCTGTGAGTTCAGAAAATCAAGGGTCTGCCAGATGCTTTGATCATTGCCGCCGAACAGGCTCTCGATGCCGGTAAAAGTATAACCTCCACGATTCTGAATCGAGGCTACCGGTTCCACCTCCCTGTCTCTGCTGTAGAGATAGCGGACTACCCGCAGAGCCATATTGGTATCCGCTTTTAATCGCTGCTCCTGTAGGGCATCAATGCGTCGATTAATGGACTCGACTTCATCCAATAGCTTTGCCGGCAGCTGTTGCTCCAACTGCTGAGAAGAGATCACAAAATCGACTTGATCCTGCAGTGAATTCGATAAATTCCCACCACTACTGATCAATACCAGTGGCTTCAGATAGACCGCCGGAAGCAATTTCTGCCTCACTAAACCGATTATCCTGCAGGCTTCCACTTCACTGCTGACTTCTAACAGAAAATAGTCAGCATCCACCCCTGCATCCAGACTGCGCCAGAGTATGTCATCTGTGGCCTTTTCGGTAGGCAGATGAAGGGGGTTCTGATCCCCTGTAATCAAAAGCCCTTTGCTCATCTTTCCCCCTCGACAGTCACTGCCATTCTGTCGAATTCCGCCCACTGTTTTGCCTCTTCACTGTTGATCGGCTTGACCCGCAGGCGCAAGGCGCTCTCTTTTGGCGTGTAGTCATCAAACTTTCTGTCGGGAAAGGGAAAGGCGGCCGCTTTCAAACTGGAAACCTCTGCCGGGCTCAGGCTCCCATCCGGCAATCTGACATTTACGGATTGCCCGATCAATACCGGCAACTGATCATCCGCCCTGGTAAAGGCGTCGACCCATACCTCCGGTCTTTCGGGTACCAGGATCAGAATCGTATCTTGACGATTGACGATCTCATGCAGATGATGATTGACAGCAATCACATGGCCATCCACTGGAGCGGTAATTCGCTCGAACCCACAATCTTCATCCTCGTTATGGCTACTCAGTTGCAGCTCCAGCTCGTGTTGCTGTAACTCGATCTCCTGTGCGAGGATTTCGACCTCCACGTCCAGCTCATCCAAAATTCTCTGCAGGGTCTGTGACTCAGTCTGTTTACGCCGTTCTAGTTCCAATACCCGACCGAGGCGTCGTTCATCGATTAATTGCTGCTTTCTCGCGGCCGTCTTATCCCGGCGAAGGTTCAGACCTTTCAACCTCTGCTTATTCAGAGCAATCGATTGTCTTAATTTTCTGATCGCTTTATCGGATTTGACGGCGCACTGCTGATTGGTTTCAAGCCCTACGATCTGCTCTCCCGAAACCACCCGATCTCCCGCTTTTACATTGAGTGTGACTATGCGTCCACCCTGTAGTGCAGCGACTCGAACCCGCTCAACCGCGACTTGTCCGTCAACTTTGAATTGGGTGAATCGAGTAAAAGTAAAATAGATCAGATAAATTGCCAGTAATGCGAGAAACATCAGATAGAGGCCATGCGTGAGGCGGGACCAGATCGATTTGGGCGCCTGTCCTTCCGGCCCGACAACCACAAAACTTTTCTTGTTTCTTATTCTCATCTATTGCCCATCACTGAGTTGCAGATAACTGTCCAGGTCGTGGAGTGCAAACTGCTCAATCGCAAATGCTGAAGCAAGTTCCTCGATAACCGATTCCAATTCAACCTCATGCATAAAGTCCTCAGGTCGCAATGCCACCACGACTTTAGCCACTGACAAATGTGGCAATACTTTTGCCAATCGACGCTTTAAACTGTCAACCCTGTTGATTTCGTAGGCCATGAGATAAACCCGATCAACATGGCGATCCAGGTATTGATAATCTTCACGATCCCAATGTAATGGCACTGAGACAGCGAGTTTGACCTGTTCACCAAGACGTTGCTCAATGGCGGTGATCAGCTGCTGATAACGATCGAGATATTTCCGCCTGTTTTGCTTGAAATCCGGCAATGTATGAGGTTCCACATCGATATGCAGATAGCCACTACGCGTACCTAAGTGTTCGAGTCTGTCCAGCAAACTTGGTTGTCTGGAGCGCTTCAGCCAGCCGTTGTCCCCTACCAAGGTCTGAATATCGACCCCTTGCTGTTGGGCTTTATTGATAAAATTAAGCAGTTTCGGCTCAGGTATCCTGGCATTTCCACTGAGCACAACCTCAGAAATACCTTTGGCACGCAAAAACTCATGGATCACACCATTCGGCAACTTGGTGAAGCTGTCCGACCAGATGTAAATAGAGCGTTCTCCCCGTCTTGCCCGGTAAAAACTGTTCTTTAAGGGTGCCGTCAGAACCAGCTCGGTACTATAGGCGACCCCGGACCGGGCAAACACCCGATGCACCCGTCGATACATCTCTTCGACAGCACGCATCAATTCCACAGCACCTTCAATCAAGGTTGTCATCTGGGTAGCGGCCGATTTGAAACCTCCCTCCTGCGGTAACCAATGGTGCCGCCCGATGGATCGGCGTAACTGTTCGTAGGCGGCCAGATAGCGGTAGTTCTGCTTCACCACTCGCTGTCGCTGCTCCAGCAGCTCACCATAAGCCAGATCAGCCCGTCTTAAGCGACGCCTTTGCTCGTCCATCAGCTCCTGTTCAAGTTCCTTCTTGTGAAGATCAACCACCGATTCTGAATAACGGCCACCGGCAAGTGGCATGGAGAAAGCAGCACCGACGGTCGGTCCGTTTTCCTCACGATCCTCATCGATGTTGTAGCGCAGATAGAAGCGCAATCGCTTATCGTCATTGGCAATACTCTGCTCATCCAGTATCGAACGCCGTAGCTCGATGAGTCGTTGCTTTTCCGGATCATCCGTTATCCTTCGCCTGATCTCAGCCATATCCATATCGAGCAGGGGCGGCATACCGGATCCGACTTCGTCCAGTTGGTGGTCCAATCCTGTCTGCAGCATACGATAATGTTCCAGAATCGATTTCAGCTCTCTCTGGCTGTCAAGCAGATCGTCCAGATAGAGCCCTCCCATCAGGTAACTCTCTTTCTGCATCGCGAAGAGTTGTGCCAGAAAGCGCTCCTTGAGCGTCAGCAGCGGCAGCCAGACCGGGGCAAAGCTGTCTCTGGTTGAGTCGTAGCGACAGTTCTCCAGAGCTTGCCGAAGATCGAGTTTTGATTGCAGGACCTCAGTCTCTGCTCTCGTCTCCGCCAGATTGACGCGGTGTCTCTTTTCCCGATAACCATCCTCAAGCACACGCCAGGTCAGCCCCACGTAGGCACGCTGCCTCTCTTCGGATTCAAAGTCCGCATCCCACTCATCCCGTACACCGGCATCGAAATAGAGCCCCAGGTCCTGGCGCGAAAGGTCAGCCTCTTTCAGCAAGGCCAGCTCCCGGTAATTGACCGATTGGGATCTTTCACAATTCGTTTTTAAAAGATTTCTGGTTGAACGATCGGACATTTGCCGGGAGATCAGTTGATCGAGTTGATCAGCCTGCTCAGAGAGCCATTGCCAATGGGGCTCGGTCTGCTGATCGACTGGCGGCACTGAGCTTGGTGTTTGGCGAACTGTCTCGGAATCGGCGGGAGTCTGCTCTTCAGCCATTGAGAACAGGGGTGATATCAAGCCAAGAAGCAACAGAAACAGATGAATTAAACGACTAGAATATTTCACTTAAGCATATGGATATACGGCGGTTTTCAAAAGTATGGGGTGCTGACTTCTGGAGTCAAGTTAACTTTTGAAAACTAACTGTCAACGCTTCGTGCTTAAGATAGGGTGTGGCTTAGCTATTCACCCGGTAACCAAATAGTTTACTTTCAGGGCATCTTAATTTCTTCAAGATGCCCTGAACGCTCGAGCGACTAGGAAGGCTTAGATGCCATCAGCTGACGGCCAGACAGTTTTCTGAATCCGTCTGACACTTTGGCAGATACATTCTCACCCAGCACCAACAGACAGGGAGTCAGAATCAGGGTTAGCAGTGTTGCAAATGAGAGGCCTCCTGCAATGGCACTGGCCAGCTGGGTCCACCACTGGGTAGATGGCGCACCAAAACTGATGCTGCGGTTAATCAGGTCGATGTTCATCGCCAACACCATCGGCATCAGTCCCAATACGGTGGTAAATGCTGTCAGAAATACCGGTCGCAACCTTCTACGCCCGGTCGCCAGGGCCGCATTGAAACTGTCCAGACCCTCGCTGCGCAACCTGTTATAGGTATCGATAAGAACAATATTGTTGTTTACCACAATACCAGCTAAAGCAATGATACCTAAACCAACCATGACCACACCGAAAGGTTGGGCGGTAATCAACAACCCGAGCAATACCCCGGCTGTCGAAAACACAATGGCTGAAAGTACCAGGAAAGCCTGATAGATGGAGTTGAATTGAATCACCAACACCAGAGCCATTAGAAAGATGGCACTGATGAAGGCCCCCATTAGAAAATTCATGGCTTCCCGCTGATCTTCATCCTCCCCTTTGAAGCTGACCTTCACCTTGGCATCCAGATCAGCATCGGCAATCAGCTGCTGCAATCCTTTCAGTTGGGTATCCGGTAACAACCCCTCCTCCACATCCGCCTGGATGGTAATCACCCGCTGCGCATCGACCCGACGCAGGTTACCGCTCTTAGCGGCAGGCTGCAGAGTGACAAAATTGCTGATCGGCACCATGCCTTTTACCGTGGATACTTTGAGTTGATCCAATTGCCCCAGATTACGCTCGCTGTAGGGAAAGCGTATTCTGATATCCACTTCATCATCGGTATCGTCCGGCCGGTACTCGGTTACCTTGATTCCGGTGGTGATCATCTGTACCGCGCTACCCAGCATCGACACACTGGCGCCATATCGCGCGGCAAGCTCACGATCGACTTCAAGACGCCAATCGATACCGGGTAGTGGTCGATCATCTTCAATATCTACGTAGCCACCCTGTTCGGCCATCAGTCCCCGTAGTTGAGAAACCACTTTGGCTACCCGTTTGAACTCCCGGCTGCTCAGCTCGATCTGAATCGGTTTGCCACCGGATGGACCATTCTCCGCTTTGCGAAACTCAAGCTGAATCCCTGGGATGTCTTGTGTGCGCTGACGCATCTCTTCAAGAATTTCTGCGGCGGGGCGCCGTTGGTTCCAATCGATAAATTCAAGCTGAATGACGCCGACAACATCTTCAGCCATATTCTGTCCCTTGGCCGAGTTGAAAGAGCGAGCATAGACCGAATCAAGCTCAGGGAAATCCAACACCCGCTGTTCGACCTGGCGCACAATAGCATCCTTCTCATGAACAGAGAGATCGCCACGGGCATGCACCTGTATCTGAGCAAATTCCGGTTCCACATCCGGAAAGAACTCCATACCCTTGCCAAACTGCATATAGGACAGATAGGCCAAAAACATCGCCAGCAAAGCCACTCCCAGGGTCTTTCCAGGATGCTTCAATACCTTTGCGAGCAGTTTTGCATAGCTCAGAGTCAGGCTTCCTTCTGCAACCGTGTCGGTCAATGGCTCACGTCTTGTTATCGTGCCGCCCAGTACAGGTACGAACACCAACGCCATCGCCAGTGAAGCGGTTAATGCAATAATCACCGTGATCGGCAGATACTTCATGAATTCCCCAACCAACCCTGGCCAGAAGAGCAATGGGGCGAATACAGCCAGGGTGGTCAAGGTGGATGCGGTGATCGGCCAGGACATACGTTTCGCTGCTGAAGCATAGGCATGCATGGGAGAGTTCCCCTGCTGCATTCTGCGGTCAGCCATTTCAATCACGACAATGGCACCGTCCACCAACATACCCACCACCAGAATCAGACTGAACAGCACCACGATATTGAGGGTGAAACCCATCGAGTCGAGTACCAGTATTGCCGCAAGAAATGAACCGGGTATTGCCAATCCGACCAAAACGGCGGATCTTGGCCCCAATGCTGCGATGATCACGATCATCACCAGAATGATTGCCGAGAGAATATTGTTCTGCAGGTCACTGAGCATCTCTCTGATTTGATCAGACTTATCCTGCATGTAGGAGACATTCAATCCAGCCGGCCAATGCTTGCGTTCCGTCTCGACAACATGCCTGACCTCTGCGATGGTATCGATGATATTGGCCCCAACCCGCTTTTTCACTTCAAGGGTAAGCGCCGGTTGGCCATCCACTCTGGCAAAACTCTGTGGATCCTTGAAACTGCGTCGAATACTGGCCACTTCGCCAAAGGTAATCACCCGGTCCCCATCCACCTTAACCGGCATACGCATCACATCGTCCAGCTCTTCTATAACACCCGGCACCTTGAGCACCAGCCGTCCGGCACCTGTGTCCATCGCCCCGGCAGCAACCAGCCGGTTGTTATTCGTCACCATGGAGATCAATTCATCATATTCAACACCGTAGGTCTCCATGATTGCCGGATCGACAACCACCTCGAGCACAGCCTCTCGATCACCACCGATCTCCGCTTCCAATACTCCGGGCAGAGCCTCGATACGATCTTGCAGATCCCTGGCGATATTCACAAGACTGCGCTCTGGAATTGGGCCGGAGAGGGATACCGTCAATACAGGAAACAGGGCGACATTAACCTCAACCACTTCAGGTTCATCTGTCGCATCGGGGAGTTTTACTTTGGCGATATCGACCTTTTCACGTACATCGGTCAGGGCCTGTTTACTGTCAAAACCTGCACTGAACTCCAGTTGCACCGAGGCATGCCCTTCACCTGCAGTACTCTTCATCTCTTTGAGACCGGCAATGGACTGGAGCTCCTTCTCCATCGGTCTGACCAGCAACCTTTCCGCATCTTCAGGTGAAATGCCTTCGTGAGTCATTGAGACATAGATGATGGGAACCGCGATATCGGGCTCCGACTCTTTCGGTATCCCGTTATAGGCCATGGCACCGGCAACCAGGATGAACAGCAGCGAGAGTAAAACTGCACGACTGCGGGAAAAGGCAAGATCGATCAGAGTATTCATGATGATGCAGGTACCGGTATGACGGTTTCACCCGCGTTGACGAAGCCCTGCCCTTGGGAGATGACCTGAACAGACTCAGGCAGCCCGGAGACCCAGATTCCATCCGCTTCGGTACGGACGAATTCGATCGGATGAAAAGAGATCAAACCGGCCTGATCAACACTCTTGATACCAACCGTACCATTGTCATTCAACGCAAGTACCGCCGGCGAAATAAAATGCGCCTGCTCCTTACCGATGACAATTCTCAACTCGGCACTCACGCCGGCATTGATTTGGCCATCTTTGTTGGCGATTTCAGCTTCAACTCGAAAGCTGTGGGTTTCTGAATCACCCAACTGGGAGATATAGGTGATGTTGCCTTCAGCCTCCCGTCCGTCCAGCAGACGCACTTTGATCAGCTGTCCCAGTGCCAGTTTTCCTGCGGCTTGTTGAGAGACCAGTCCGACGGCTTTGAGTACCGATTCATCGAGTATCAAGGCAACCTTGTCACCCTTTTCCAGATGGCTGCCCAACTCCACATAACGCTCTTCGAGAACACCGCTGAATGGTGCCTTGATTTGGATATAGTCCAATTCCAGCCTGGCCCGCTTCAGATCGGCCTCTGCTGCGGCCAATGACGCTAAAGCCGATTTCAATTGATTTTCTGACTGGAGACCGCGTTGCTCAAGCTTGCGAGCGCCTTCGACTTCGAGTATGAATCGATCCACTTCTGCCTTAGCCTGCTTCAGCTGTGCGTGACGATCTTCCGCATCCAATTCAACGATCGACTGTCGAGCATCAATCCATTGACCCTTTTCAACCGGTAATTCAGTCACCTTCGAAGCCGTCTGAGCACGGACTTCAATGGTGCGATTCGGCATCAGCTCACCCTGTACCACGATCTCCCGATCAATCAGCTCAGCTTTGATATCGAGCACCTGAACCTGCATCAGCGGCTTGGATTTGAGCGTTTCTGTCACAACAGGGTCTGACACCTT
>JAKSBX010000142.1 GCA_022360905.1 Chromatiales bacterium | reverse complement strand
GCAGGGTAAACACAAAAAAGTTGCATTAACAGCTTGTATGCGGAAGTTTATTACTATGTTGAATGCCATGGTGAGAGATCAAGTTACTTGGGCTTATTGATCTTTTTATTAGTCGGGTTGACGCCACAGTCGCTTGTTAGCGGTTCACCACTGAACATAAAAGACATCCTCTAAACCCCCTTTTTCACAAAACCATACTTCAGAGCTGGGTGATTTATTGGTTGTATCGGTTTGGTGCTCACTTTTACATTTTGGGCACTTCCAGTGGACATGATAATTTGGAATAGTGTTGTTATCAGACCAGTTGTGAAGTTCACCTTGGACACATACTAAGGTTTTATCTTCAGGTACAATCCTACATATACCACTAGGTTTTTCATCATACCAGCAACTATCTTTTGCACCCGCAAAAGCCTCTTCTTCTGATTTAGCTATGAAAACAAACTCGTTATCGATGAATACTCGATAAACCGTGATTTGGATGCTTTCATTCACTTATACTATGAGAATTCTGTTCGGTCACTTTTTACGACCATCCTGGTGTGGTGAGTTCGATTGGGATAGGTGGTTGAACGGCACGAGAGCCTTGGAAAGCAACCACGCAACACTTGCACGTACATACGAAATGATTGATAAGGCGGTCGATGACCCGAAAAATCATCTGGCAAGGACTTATCCCGACCTCTACCGGCGCTTTTTGGTAGCGATGAGGCTTCCTGACTATTCCATCAACACGGAAAAGAGCTATCTCGACTGGATTAACCGTTTCCTTCGTTTCCACACTAATAGGCATCCCTGTGACTGCACTGAATCAGATGTTGCCTCCTTTCTAGAACATTTGGCGCTCCAACGCAAGGTTGCAAGCGCAATTCAGTCCCTGGCCCTGAATGCAGTTGTTTTTTTCTATGCCCGTGTTTTAGAAAGACCTTTACGCAATATTGGCCTGTTTTCACATTCCAAAAAAACCAAAACGCATACTGACTGCTTTGCGTATTAAGGAAATTAATTCACTATCAATACAAACGAAAGGACTCAATCAACTGATTCTGCATTTAATGTCCGGTACAGGTCTACGTGTTATGGAGTATGTGCGCCTTCGAGTACTCGATTTAGATTTCAACTATCGAAACACTGTTGTGCGCGCTGGTAAAGGTAAGAACGATCGAAAAGCGATAGATCCGCCTCTATATACCTATTCCTTTTGAACTGAATTTGTGAACACACTATACTTTTCTTGTTTCTTAGCTTTCCGCCAATACCACGGTGATGGTGGCATTGGCGAGCCGGTATGCCAGGGTATGGCGATGTAAATGAGTAACTCCACCGGCCGACTGAATCCCATACCGACAACAATTAGGGCATACTCAGACGCATACCATGACGAGGCGAACCAATCATTCGCTTACCGGGGATTTAGGGCTATCTCCCGCCCTGCAGGTGTTCAATTCATCTGCTGCAATGTCCCCGTCACTAAGCCTCCAATGGCGACGGCATATTTTGCTGGTGTTACTACTGATCTGCCTGAGTGTCACTCCGGCAAAAGCCGGCGGCTTGGACTCTGTGCGGGAAATCGCCATATTCCCCTATCTCTCACCGCAGAAACTGGTACAACTCTACGCACCGCTATCCAAGGCCTTGGCGTCCCACCTCGGTCATCCGGTACGGGTGGTGAGCGCACCGGACTACACCAGCTTCATGGAACGGCTACGAAAGGGAGAGTACAACCTGGTCATCAATGCCCCGCATATGGCCCGTGTCGCACAACTCGACTACGGTTATCGACCACTGCTCCGCCCGCAAGCCGACCTCGAAGCGATACTCCTGGTTTCATCACAGGCACCCTATACCCAGGTCTCCGAGTTGCGCGGTGCTACCGTGGGTGTACCGTCGCGGACTGCCTTGATCACACAAATGGCCGCACAACTGTTCCGGGAGTCGGGGCTTGAGCCCGGCGTAGATGTCAAGCTGGTCCACTACCCGACCCACAGCTCGGCCGCGATGGAGGTTATTCAAGGCAACGCCCAAGCCGCGGTGATCTCTTCCAGGGCTCAGGATCAGCTGCGGGACAGACTGGCTGGAGAGCTGCGCAAACTGACCGGCTCAGGCCAGCTATCCGGCGCCCTTCCCGGACGTGCCGCACCGATCATCTACCTGGTCAGCCCTGAACTGGACCGGACGGCAAGCAACAGGCTGGCGGAGATCATCCTCGACTTCGCGAATAACAGTGAGGCGGGGCGGCGCTTCATCGATCAGTTCGGCTATCAGGGCTTGCGTCGACTCAGCAGCGATGAAATGCACTCACTGGATGCCTTTCTCCCGGCACTTCGCCGGCAACTGGGCGAGGTCAGACATTGAAGCTGTCCAGCCTTCCTTTCACACTAAAGATCAGCGGCCTGCTGTTGCTGCTGGAGTTGAGCCTGATCAGCAGCATACTCTATATCGGTATCGCCACCCACGAGCGCCATTTGAGTAACGATCTGAAACGGGATTCGGAACTGATCGGCTCCCTGCTCGAAACCTCCCTGGCACCAACCCTGGTCACCCGCGATCTGGCACAGGCGCAGATCTTTCTCGAACAACTGCAGAAAGAGCAGAACCTGCCCTACCTACTGCTGGAAGACGAACAGGGACGAAATATCGCCAGCGTCAGTATCGATTCAAACACCTCGCTACCGACGATAGACAGCCTCCCGGACCTCTGGCTTGATGACGGTATTTACGATTTTGCCGCCTCGATCCATCTCTCCGGAGTGATCTACGGCAAAATCCGTGTCGGTATCGCTGTTTCGCCCTATCAGGATCTCATGCTCAAATGGCTGAACCGCTCCCTGCTGGCCGCCTCCCTGATCATCCTCATCAGTCTCGGCTCGTTCATGTGGTTCGGCCACTATTTCAGCCGCCCGCTCAACCTGTTGACCAAGGCGAGTAAACAGTTGGCCAACGGCAACCTCGACAGCCGGGTCGCCTTGAAGAGCCATGATGAGCTGGGTCAGCTGACCATGGCCTTCAACACCATGGCAGACCGACTGGCGCAGCAAGTCAACGAGCTGCAAGCGAGTGAACAAGCCCTCGAACAGGAGCGGGCGTTTCTGCAACGGGTGATTGACGGGGTCAACGACCCCATCCTGGTGCTGGATCTCGATTTGCGGGTACTGCTGGAGAATCGCGCCTCTCTGGAGAAATATGGACAGCAGCCCGGCACCCGCTACTGTTACAACCTGATCCACAACATGGATAGGCCCTGCAGTAACCTGGGAATACCCTGCCCGGTGGATTTAGTGAAGCAAACCCTAAAACCCCAACTGCTGATCCATAACCATATCGATAGGGACGGGAAGCAACGCACCATCGAAGTACTCGGATCCCCCATGCTGGATAACAACGGTAAGCTGGCTGGGGTGATCGAAAGTCACCGGGACATCACCGACCGGCAGACCCTTGAACACCAACTCTCAGAAAAAAACGCCACCATCCAGCATCTGGTCAACCATGACCAACTGACCGGCCTGGCCAACCGGATACTCTTCAACGACCGCCTGGAACAATCCCTCAAGAGTATTCAGCGCAGCGGCGGCATGATCGGCATTTTGATGCTCGATATCGACCGCTTCAAAACCTTTAACGAAAGCCTGGGGCAATCGCAGGGTGACCGGTTATTGATCCAGATCGCGGAAAGATTGAGCAACGCAACTCGCCGCACCGATTCGGTGGCGCGGGTGGGCAGCGATGAATTTGCCATCCTGCTCGACCCCTTCAAGGAGTTGGAAGGCATCTTGACGGCCATCAGCAAGCTCCACGACCTGATCGTCAAACCGATGATTTTCAACGATCAGGAGTATGTCTTCACCGCCAGTATCGGTGTTGCCGTCGCCCCGATGGACAGCAGCCAGACACTGGAACTGACCAATTGTGCCGAAATAGCCCTGCACCGGGCCAAAGAGCATAAAGCGGGCGGCTACATACAGTTTTACACCCCCGAGCTGAACCAGCAGATCCACGAGCAGCTCGATCTGGAAATATTGCTGCGCAAAGCAGTGGTGCGACATGAATTACGCCTGCACTACCAGCCGGTGGTCGACCTGGCCAGCGGCAACCTGCTCGGCTTTGAGGCATTGGTTCGCTGGCAGCATCCGAAAAAAGGGTTATTGAGCCCGGATCGGTTTATCCCCTTTGCCGAGCGTACCGGTCATATCAATGAGATAGGCCACTGGGTGCTGCTGGAGTCCTGCCGTCAACTCAAACAGTGGGAAACTGCGGGTGCAAACCGGTTGCAGATTTCAGTCAACCTATCGGCCCGCCAGTTCCTCGATATCTCCTTTGTAGAGCAGGTCGAACAGGTTCTGGATGAGACCCGCATAGAGCCGGCCAATCTGGAGCTGGAGATTACCGAAAGTATGATTATGGAGAATGTGGAAACCGCCATCCAGATCATGCGGGGGCTTAGTGCACTCGGGGTCAGATTGGCGATCGACGACTTTGGTACAGGCTACTCCTCCCTAAGCTACTTGAAACGTTTCCCGATCTCCTCCCTCAAGATTGACCGCTCATTTATCCAGGACATCGCCCATGATTCCAATGACGCCATCATCTCCGCATCGATCGTCTCGCTGGCCCACCACATGGATCTGCGGGTAATCGCCGAAGGGGTGGAAAACGAAACCCAGGCTGAAATCTTGCGTGGCTATCAGTGTGATCATGCGCAGGGTTATCTTTATGCCCCACCAATGCCGCCGGATGAGGCCCATGCGTTCATCCTTGGCGGCTGTTAGTTTGAATTTGCCGGCAGAGCAAATTATGTTTAATCATCCTCGATTTTGCTCCACGCAAACAACGCAATACGATACAACTGCTAAGCTTCTGCTCTAGAAAACAATGCAGTTTTTCTAATGACGCTGGCATTGATCCCATTGGCCAGAGCCACACCGACAACTGAAGCACCAGACAGGTGGCAATAATCTTAGCCTCAAAGTCATTGCGGGCGTCATGATGGAATTGTGTACGAGCTGCGTAGCGGCTATGTGCAATGCGGAATCGTGACGATCACAGGACGGTCGAGGTCCAATAGGTTCTCAAAGATCGAGTGCGTTTTGAGGACTTGGATGTCCCAAAACGCATCACGAGACCAAAGACACGCTTGTTTTTTTATGAATAAAGCTTCACCGGTCATTAGGACCTGTTAACACCAACTCGACCGTTCCTATTGGCTCATTAACCCGGCCCTGACAAGCAGGTTGCCCCGGAACCGCGAAGCATAACCGACCTGAATCAGATCAGCCTCTGCCTCGCACTTCCGTTAAGATCAATCCAGCCTTATCCGAAACCGGCTGAGCCGCCTTCCCTGCCGACGCAATAATGCAAGTCCCAGCAGGACCAGGCTCAGCAACGACGCACTGCCACCGCCGCCACCGCCGCTGTCATCACCGGTCGAGTCTGAAAGCCGCTGGGCTACCCCACCCGGGTCGTCGACACTGGCATCGACGGCCTGATCAGCATCGTTCGGGCCACCGTCTTCTATCGTCAACTGAACACACCAGTCACCTTCGGTCAGACCGTCACTATAACCGGCGTCCCCCGGAGGCGGACAGTATCCGTCGCTGCCGGCGGTCGAAGCGACACGATTATTGTCATCTATAACAAAGTCCTGCCACCCCGAAGGCATCAGTTTTCGGTAAACAGCATCCGCGGGTATCGGAGCGAACTGGGGCAAAACCACAGCCACACTTTGACCGGCGACCGGCAGACTCTCGATACGGAAGTCGAACAAGCCACCCTCATAACGATAGCTCTGAGAGTCGTCGGCCTCTGCGCCCGAGCCCTCGTTGCCATGATTAACGATATCATCGAATGTCACGCTGGTGCTGTGCCCATGGGCCCGGAAGGCGACATCTCCAAGCAGAAACACCAGTCCGGGTTCCGTCTCCATCAGGAATTCCGAGGCAGTGCCCTGCTGCTCCTGTATCACGTTCTGCGCCATCTCGGCATGATCCAGGTAATTAGGTATGCCGTCGCCGTCATCATCTCCCGCACCTTCCGAGACATCATCGATGCCATCGTCATCGCTATCCTCGTCGGCCAGATCCGGAAGGGCGGCCTGAATTCTGAGCAGAAGTTCGGCAACAGCACCCTCTTCCCCGTCGCTGACAGCCAGATGCAGCCGGTATGCCCCGGAGCTCAGGCTGGTAGGATCAAAGGTGAATGTCTCCTGATCGGTATCACTGTCGATCAAGCGATTATCACTGCCGCTCCAATCATAGGTATGATCATCACCCCGGTTGGGGTCGGTAACGATGGCCATCACCGTCACAAGCCCATCAGCCTGGCCGATCAGGCGGGTAATCATGCCGTTCTGGTCCGCAATCAATTCAGCGGTTGGCCCGACATTACCCTCCCGGACTTCGATCCGGTGCAACGATACCGGTCCGATGACCGCATTGTCGGGCGTCCCCATAGAGACCACCAGGGTTTCACTCCCCTCATTGGCGCCGTCATCGATGAAACTGACATTGACCGCCGCCTCCAGTGAAGGATGGTTGATCGTCACCTGCCCGTCACTCAGACTGTGGTCGCTGCCGTCTTGCAGCATCGTGCCGGAAAGCGTATAGGGCACGGTAACCGGATAACTGACCGCGGGACCGTTGAGAATCACCTTGAAACTGGCCGTCTCACCCTCGGTGCTGATCTGGTCTTTACTGAACGAAGCCATGGGGATGACATTCACGGTCTGAGTATCCAAACCGGTGTTGCCATCCACATCGGTCGCCGTCCAATTCAGCAGATGCACGCCAGGACTGAAAAACATCGGGGTATCCGTAACCGCGTCAGGCTCCGAACCATTGCTTACGAGCTGGGTCACCGCTGGCGTTAAATCCCCGTCTTCGGCATCCGTGGCGGTAGCGGTCCCGAGATCGACCTGGGTAAACAGGCCGGTGGCATTTACCGTGATATCCGCGGGGGCCATGACCTCCGGCACATCGCTCGCCACCCCGGTAACCACAGCGGTGGGATCGCTGGTCACTTGCTCCAGAGTCCCCTGGCCGTCCCGGTAGCTGACGGTTACGCTGATCTGGTTGCCGACATCGTTCGCGGTCAGTGTGTAGGTGCCGCTGCTCTCGGTCAGTTGCACACTACCGGATTGCCAGTGATAACTGAATACTCCCAATCCGTCGCCATCCGCCAGACCGCTGGCATCGGCAGTCAGGGTTTGCCCTTGGGCGGCTTCGCCGCTGATCGTTACCGCACCGGTGGGATTGTCATTGAGGTTGGCCACCGCCGTGGTGGCATTCGAGGTGACGCTTTCAGCGGTGCCCCCGCCATCGGTATAGCTGGCCGTTACGGAGAGGACATGTCCGACATCTTCGTCACCCAGGGTATAGGTCGTGGTGGTGGCTCCGCTGATGGGAAGGCCATCCCGGTTCCACTGATAACTCATAGTACCCAGGCCATCGCCATCGGTCAGGTTATTGACGACGGTGAGTACCTGGTCTTCGGTGGCGCTGCCGCTGATGGTCAGGGTGCCGCCGGGCGCGGAGTTAACATCGGTCACGGTCACCGCGATGTCCTGTACATCGGTCAGGTTGCCTACGCCGTCATCGGTGACCGTCACCTGTACGTCATAGACGCCATTGGCACCGCTGTCGGTGGGGGTACTGAAGGAGGGGGCGGCAAGAAAACTCAAGGCGCCGCCTCCGTCGATGTTGAACAAGGCGGCATCCGGACCGCCGCTGATCGAGTAGGTCAGGTTATCCCCCGTATCCGGGTCGGTGGCAACGACCGTGGTAACGGCGGTTTGCCCCTCCGGCATATTCACCGCCGCCGACGCACCTCCCCCGTTGCTGGTGATAGTCGGGTTTTCATTGACGTTGTTCACCGTTACCGCGAGATCCTGCACATCGGTGAGGTTACCTACGCCGTCGTCGGTGACCGTCACTTGTACGTCATAGACATTGTTCGAGCCGGCGTCAGTGGGGGTTTCGAAGTTCGGCACACTGCTGAAGCTCAGAACCCCGCTGCCGGGAACGATGGAGAAGGCGGCCGCATCGGCGCCGCCGGAGATCGAGTAGGTCAGGTTGTCGCCGACATCGGGGTCGGTGGCGGTCACCGTGGTGACCGCGGTGGTGTTTTCATCGATGGCGACGTTTCCGGTAGCGCCGCCGCCGTTACTGGTAATGACCGGGTTGTCGTTGCCGCCGGTAACGGTGACGGCGATATCCTGCACATCGGTGAGGTTACCCGTACCGTCGTCGGTCACCGTGACCTGTACGTCGTAGACGCCGTTGGCGCCAGCGTCGGTAGGCGTTTCAAAGTCGGGTGCGGCATTGAAGGTCAGCACACCGGTGCCGCCGACGATACCGAACAGCGCCGCATCGGCCCCGCCGGAGATCGAATAGGTCAGGTTGTCTCCCACATCGGCATCGGTGGCGATTACCGTGGTGACCGCGGTTTGGTTCTCCGGCGCATTCACCGCCGCCGACGCCCCGCCCCCGTCGCTGGTAATGACCGGGTTGTCATTGGCGTTGTTCACCGTTACGGCAATATCCTGCACATCGGTCAGGTTCCCCGTACCGTCGTCGGTCACCGTGACCTGCACATCGTAGACGTTGTTCGCACCGGCGTCGGTAGGCGTTTCAAAATCAGGGGCCGCATTGAAGGTCAGCACACCGGTGCCGCCGACGATGCCGAACAGCGCCGCATCGGCCCCGCCGGAGATC
>JAKSBX010000257.1 GCA_022360905.1 Chromatiales bacterium | reverse complement strand
CGATGGCTTTAGTCGCGAAGGCTCTCGCCTGCTCGAAGTCGGAAAGCTCCAGATAGGCCTTTGCCACGTTGATCAACGCCATGGCGTATGAATCCCAATCCTGGAGATCCTCGAAGATATCGGCAGCGCTAAGATAGGGATTCACCGCTTCGCGATACAGGCCTTCATTTTCCAGGAAAAACCCGGCTCGTCCCAAACAGTAGGATTGGGTATAGGCATCTTGGAGTCTCGCCCACATCTCGGCAGCGCGTTGCCACTCTTCCGCCCCTTGCCGCCAATGCCCATCGTGTTTCTCTTTGCTCAATGCCCGAGCCTTGTCCATGGCCTTGGCAGCGCTCGAGATATTTCTTTGAGTCGTGTTGGGTCTCGATGCAACCACGCGGGTGATCGAAAGCGAATCGACTCCTTCCACATGGTCGATGACCAAGGTGTATTGATCATCGTTTTCGCTGCCATAGACCAACCTCGGAGATCTCTCGAGTCCATCGGGAAACCCCTGACTCACCAAGTCTCCGGCTTTTCTCAACGAAAGCTTGGTAAATGGAATGGAACCGTCCACCCGAATATCCAGATAGATTCCCGCTTCGAGCGCCAACACCTCGGAATACCCTTCTTTGGGAAGGTCCACGACATACTGATCCTGCCTATCTTGCCCCTCCGAACCCGTGGTCAGTCGCCAAGACAATACCAAAACGGCGATGAGAACCGCGACAACTCCAACTACCGCCCAAAAACGAAGCCAGCCGCTCTTTGAGTCGGCGGGTCCTTCGGAAAACATATCTTCGAGCCGAGAGCGCTCGAGTTCCTCGATCGGGCCGAGCGCCTCGAGTGAGCGCGATACCTGTCTGTAGGATTGGAGATAATCGCGCGCCTCCGGTGAAAGCGAAGCTCGAGTGAGCAGTCGGTCGGGATCGACGCCTTCGGAGAGCGCCTTTTGGATATCGTCGAGATCGAGCTTCGTCATCGGGGGTCCCCATCTACTAGATTTAAGGAAGCTGATCGCCAAATTTGGCGCGCATACAATCGGTCACCAGTTTTTTGACCTTGGCGACCCGCCGTTTCACTTGATCCAAGCTCAAATGAATTTGATTGGAAATATCTTCGAGACGGAGATACTGGCGAAACCGCAACTGCCCCACGTCGCGCGTCACGGGATCCTCGATACGTTTGAGACAGTCACGCAAAGCGTTCAACCGCTCTGCGGCCAGCAATTCCGTCTGGGGCGAATTCGTATCGCTACGAACGGTTTCTTCCAAGTCCGCCGTTCGACTGTATCGCAACCAATGTCGCCTGATCTCGTCGCGAGTGATTTGAAAGAGAAAATTCTTCACCTGGTTGCGATCGCGAAGGGTATCAATTCTGTCGCAAAAGGCAATACGAACGTGAGAAAGAATATCTTG
>JAKSBX010000254.1 GCA_022360905.1 Chromatiales bacterium | reverse complement strand
GCAAGCTGGTAATTAACCTGAGTCGTCAGGGGCCTGTTACCCCAATATCGATAAAATAGTGCGAGTTGATACGATTCGAGTTAACAGGCCCCAGGACCGAATGGCACTTAACTTGAAGGCGTTAAGCCCCAATTCTGCTGGAGAAGTTGGGCCATTCTAAGAGATTAACCGCCAATGAACGCCAATCACCGCGAATTTACGCTAATAGAGTCCGCTATGTGAAAGTTATTCGCGGCATTTTGCGGTGATTAGCGTTCATTGGCGGTTTATTCTCTTCAAGCTAAGTGCCATTTGCCTTAGGACCCAACCATGGTAATCCACACCAATCGTCGTTAAGCAGAAAATTGAAGCCCATCACACCTTTGCGGCACGATCCGGAATTATCATAAATCATCATATGGGCTCATCCGGTATTTGATTGACTCTGTCAATAAATAGTGGATTTTCCAGGCCGAGTGAACTAATTACCATTGTAAAGATCAATGGCAGTGTGACGTGGGGGGGCGCCCTCCTACACGATGACCGGGGCCTGAATCGAAGATTGCGAAAAGCCAATCACTGTTGAGCGTTATTTTGTATAATTTTAGTGGGCGCATCGCGGATGCTGTTTCTACTAAAATGTGCAAATTACCGTGCTAAAGCCATTTTGTGCTGTAACATCTCAACAACGGATTCCGGCAACAGATAACAGTGGTAGGAAACCATGAAAAGATCAGCACTTTACACACTCGTCGTACTTACCTATGGGCTTGCTGCCTGTGGCGGTGGTGGTGGCGGTGGTGGAGATGACGATAATACCCCTGTCAATCCACCGGATAATCAAGCACAACAGTTGAGCTGGATCGCCCCGTCCACAAGAACGGATGGCAGCTTTCTGGATCTCAGCGAGCTTGCAGGCTTTAAAATCTACAGTGGCCCGTCGTCAAACAATCTGGAATTGATTGCCGATATCGAGGATGGCCACTCAACCTCCTACGACCTCTCCGACATGACGCCCGGCAACTACTTTTTCGGTATTGTGGCCTACGATACTGACGGCTTGAACAGCCCGATCTCTGATCGTATCGAAAAAACCATTACAGAATAAAAAAACCCTGATCCGGGGATCAGGGTTTTTTCTAGAATCACTCAAGAATTGGGGGATTGGGTGGGTTTCCCACGATAAATCCGGCAGGTGGCCCGATATAGCTGTCATCGATAACCAGCTCATCGATGATGAAATAGTTATCGGGACTGGCAGGGGCTGGCGTGTTGAAGTAACCACCGATGACATCGACATAGTTGAACTCACCGCCCGGTGTACTCATGGTCTGTTGGACATAGAGGCCATTATGCTCACCATCCTGTGTGGTGATATAGAGTCTGATGATACCGGTGCGGGCATTGGCTTCAAGCTCCACACTGATCCACTCATCTTCACGGTGAAATGGAGGATCACCGATCTTGAAGGAGTCAGTACCGTCCGGCCAATAGTCGCCACCTTCATATCGACAAACCGTGTTGTCACAGGCGCCCCAGGTTCTCCAGTCTTGACCGCGACCGATGATCATCGGTCTTTCCCGGTAATTGATACGGTTCATGATGATGACTTTGGTTTCATCAAAACCGGCTGAATTGAATCCTGGCCCATGGCGCATCAGCCATCTGACGTTGAGCTGTTCGGTATTCATACCGGTAAACTGACCCACGCCGTTATAACCCTGGCCAGTGGAGACTGGGAAAATCTGCGCGGCACCACCACCCTGCCATCCGCCACTCGACAGCCAGTTGTGTCGAGCGCCTTGGGTAACCCAGACGATGTCCCCATAGTTGTTGACATCGAAACTCTCATTGAAGGGTAGAGTTCCAACATTTCTGGCAAAGCCGCTCAACGGCATGGCCAAGAGAATCATGGACAACAGACCAACAACAGAATAACGCATACGTGTATACGAGAAATATTTAGTGTTGTGTTTCAACATTTTCAGCCTCAGGCAAGATACAAATCCGATTTATTAGGAAGTTTAAATTCCCGCCACTAAAATTTTGTTGATCGTACTCACAAGTTACCATTCAGTCTATGAGAAGTGTGAACTGAATCCAAGTATAGTTGGTAAATCTAGGTACAACCAAAAACGATTTATCAAATGAATCAGTAGGATAACCCATAGGTACCACCCATTCTCAGTAGTCAGCGCGGTAAAGCCGTGAACTACAATCCTACTTTTATATCGACTGATTCGAGAGATTGTTGATAGCGCTTCCCAGGCTCTAATGTGAAGTGAATCAATCTTTTGAGAATAGGACCAATAATATTCCGATAGGGACTGTTTTAAAGGGACCTGTGGCTGTTTTGCACACACATTCACTTGATCGAAGGAGCGAAATCCGAATTGTAAAAAACTGTATGCTTCCCTCCGATCCGCGCGCAAAGTTTTTTCTGATCGATAGAATCAGTGTACTCTCCGGGCGTATCAGAATGATTAACCCGACACTTTGAATCGTTTATAGTGCCCCCCTTTCAAGATGTCATGCAAATCAAGTAATCCAGGTATTCATAGATGAATAGCAATCCAATCTCTGGCGCCGGCTATCTGTTACAAGGTTTGAAACTACTTTTCAAACCGGGAATCAGACCCTTCGTATTGATCCCACTGTTGATTAACATTCTGGTATTCAGTCTGCTGGTGTGGTTGGGTGTCGCTCAATTCGAGCAATTGATGGATCGCTTTCTGCCCGACGATGAAAGCTGGCTGGCCTGGCTTCGCTGGCTGTTGTGGCCGCTTTTCGCGATCGCTATTGTTTTGGTCGTTTTCTATACATTCACCGTCATCGCCAATCTGATCGCCTCGCCGTTCAACGGTCTGCTGGCGGAGAAGGTGGAGCTCTATCTGGGTGGTGAACTCGCCAGTCAACCCAGTGGTGCCAAACAGATCATGAAAGATGTTTTGCCCGCCCTGCTCTCTGAATTGCGCAAACTCTTCTATTTCCTGCTTCGCGCCATACCCCTGTTGTTACTGTTTCTGATTCCGGTCGTCAATCTGGCCGCCCCCTTCCTCTGGCTGCTCTTCAGCGCCTGGTTTCTCGCCCTGGAATATGGCGACTACCCGATGGCCAATCACAGCCTGCCTTTCAAAGAGCAACATCAACGCTTAAAGCGGGTACGGATGACCTCACTGGCCTTTGGCGGCGGTCTGACGGCGATGATGATGGTACCCCTGCTGAACTTTCTGGCCATGCCGGCAGGCGTGGCCGGCGCCACCGTATTCTGGCATCGGCAATTGCAAAAGATGCCGAAGGGGTAGCCAATGTCTGCTGCCGGCAAAACGAGTCTAGGGACGAATGGCGCTTACTTATGCACTAAAACTCATTGCATCTCGTTTTATCAAAGGGTTTTGGTGGGGCATGGCCCCACCCTACACCACGAACTCCACAGTAGGGTGGGGCCATGCCCCACCAAATAACGCTTAAGTAAGTAACCTACGGTCTGGCGACGAATGGTGCTTACTTGAGTCATTTACGCCCGAAGAAATTGGGTGCCCCTGATAGATTTACCGCCAATGAACGCCACTAGGCGAGAAAACGGGCGATCCGCTCCACCCCTTCCTGCAGCTGATCCATGGCTGTGGTGTAGGCGAATCTCAAATAGGATTCAGGTCGGTTGAAACCGAAGTCGAGACCGGGTGTAACGGCCACACCGGCTTCATTGAGCAGCTGCTGGGCCAATTTTTGGCTGTCACTGGCGTGCTCACCACTGCCGGCATAGAGATAGAAGGCGCCCTGGGGGGTTACCGGCAGGGAGAAACCCAGATCCCGCAACGCCGGCAGCAGAAAATCCCGCCGCTGCTGAAAGGCCAGGCGTCGCTGTTCCAGAATCGAGATCACCTCGGGTGAAAAGGCACTCAAGGCGGCCATCTGCGACAGGGTTGGTGCTGAGAGAAACATATTTTGCGCCAAACGATCCAGTGGATCGATCATCGGCTCGGGGGCAACCATCCAACCCAATCGCCAGCCGGTCATACAGAAATATTTTGAAAAGCTGCTGATCACGCAGATCTCGGAACTGATATCCAGGGCGGTATTCGCATCAACGCCATAGGTCAGCCCCAGATAGATCTCGTCAACGATCAGCACACCGCCCAACTCGGTCACCTTGTCATAAAGCTGTCGCAGCTCGGATTCTGCCAGCAGGGTACCTGTGGGATTGGAGGGGGAGGCGATCAGAACCGCTTTGGTATCATCCCGCCAGGCCTGCTCAACCAGTTCGGCGGTCAATTGGTAGTCCGTCTCCTCCCCGACCGGCACCCCCACCGGTACGCCATCGACCATCGATACAAAATGGCGATTGCAGGGGTAACCGGGGTCGGCCATCAGAACCGATTCTCCCGGGTTGATCAGCACATTCATCAACAGTTGCAAAGCACCGGATGAGCCGGGTGTTACGATCACCTGATGCGGATCCACATCGACCCGATATTTGCTCTTGTAGTAGGCCGCAATCTTCTGACGCAACGTCGGCAGGCCGGTAGCCGGGGTATAGTGGACATTCCCACCGCTGAGGGCCGCCTGCGCCGCCGCGACCACGGGTGCGGGCGTCGGATAGTCCGGCTCACCGATCTCCATATGGATAATCGAGCGGCCCTGAGCCTCCAGCTGGCGGGCTTTAGCCAGCAGATCCATCACATGAAACGGCGCGATCTGCGCCATGCGTCTGGCGATCTCGGTCATGTCGCACCACCGCCATGCAGTGCCCGCAGCATCTCGATATTGGTGTAACCGAAATCACCGGCACGCCCATTCAACCGCTGGAAAGGCTGATCAGGTTCACCGAGCTGGTCGATGATCAGGGTTGCACCACTAAAATCATCCTCCGCAGTGTAGCCATTGGTTGTTACCAGAATGGTCTCGATCGAGGCGCGACTCGCCGACTGAACCCCATTGTGGGAATCCTCAAATGCCATACAGGCCTGTGGCTCCAACTTCATCTGCTGCATGGCCCAGAGATAGATATCCGGCGCCGGTTTTTTCGCCGGCACAATATCGCCTGCCGCAATCACTTCGAACCAGGATTCCGCTTGCGGATCCAGGCTGTGCTGCAGCAGTGCACTGACATTCGCCGGAGTGGTAGTGGTAGCGATTGCCAGGCGCAAACCCTGCTCTCTAGCCTCCCGCAGTAACCGTTTCACGCCGTTTCGCACGGGAATCAGCCCTTCTTCAAGCATCCTGGTGTAGTGCTCGGTTTTTGCTGCGTGAAGCTCGGCAATAAACTGGTCCAGCTCAGCCGGGCCTGCAAAAGCGCGATTGTAGTTTGCCAGATAGTGACGTATACGCTCCTTGCCGCCCGTTACCGCAAGCAGTTTTCCATACAACGCCACAGACCAATCCCAATCCAGCCCGGCATCCTTGAAAGCCAGATTGAAAGCGACTCTGTGACCATCCCTCTCGGTGTCGGCCAGGGTGCCGTCCACGTCAAATATCAGTGCCTCTAATTCAGCCATTTTTACACCTTCGTCAAATACAACCCGGGATGATTACCCCGACGGCGGAATAGTGTAACAACAAAATCGGCATGGCTCGCACATGATCATGTGGGGAAATTATCTCGGCGATTACCCCGAAGTTTGCCTGGGTATGGCATTTTTCCGTAAACCACCAAGGTTTCAGCCGATGGTCGGCTTCGCTCGGGTCATTACAACGGCTCAATCCATAGATAGAAAAGATCTCTTGCCGGCTATGAATGAATGCCGAGGCTTCGTCAAGGAACGTTATTCCCGCTTCAACCTTTATTTTTTCTGAATTTTGTCCAACCTTATTGTTGGATAGAGAGAACTTAGCAAATGGCTATTTATGGCCTTAGAGAGAAGAGCGCCCTATGTAACGACTCAGGGGCAGATTCCCGATTCTGATTTAGCCATGTATTGTTTCGTTCTCCCCTTTCTGGTATAGATATGCGCCTTCACGTAAGAGGTACCATGAATGGCCCAGACGAAAGCCACAGCAAAAGGGGCTGGATCCTTCGGCATCGAGCCCTATGAACCCGCTAAGGGTGAAGAGTATATGAGTGAGGGGCAGGAGAACCATTTCCGTTCCATACTCGCTGCTTGGAAAGCCAATCTGATGCAGGAGGTCGACCGCACGGTTCACCATATGCAGGATGAGGCTGCCAATTTTCCTGATCCGAACGACCGCGCCACCCAAGAGTCTGAATTCAGTCTTGAACTGCGTACGAGGGACCGGGAGAGGAAGCTGATCAAAAAAATCGATGAAGCCTTAGAGCAGATCGACAACAAAGAGTATGGTTATTGCGAGTCCTGCGGCATCGAGATCGGTATTCGCCGACTGGAGGCCAGGCCGACCGCCACCCTTTGCATAGACTGTAAGACGTTAGATGAGATTCGTGAAAAACAGATGGGCTGATGCTGATCGGACTTTTTCCATAAAAAACCGGCGCAAGCCGGTTTTTTGCGTTATGGATAACGGTCAATGAGCCGTACCGCCTACCGGGGGCGATTTGCGCCATCGCCGACAGGAAAACTCCACTTTGGCTCCCTGGTCGCCGCCGTGGGCAGCTTTCTGGATGCCCGCCACCACAAGGGCGAGTGGCTGCTGAGAATTGAAGACCTGGATCGTACCAGGGAAGTCCCCGGATCCGCAGCGGAGATCCTATCCAGCCTCGAAGCGTTCGCTTTACACTGGGATGGGGAGGTGGTCTATCAGAGCCGTCGTACTGACAGCTACGCTGAAGCGGTTGAGCGCTTGCTTGCTGCAGACCTGGCCTATCCCTGCAGCTGCTCCCGTAAAGAGATCCGTGAGCAGGCAGAGAGCGGCCCGGAAGGACCGATCTACCCGGGCACCTGCCGATCAGGAAACAACCCAAGCCTAGCCACAAACAGTATCCGGCTGGTAACCCAGGATCGGGATATCCGAATCGAAGACAGACTACAGGGGGTGTTCAGACAGAACCCTGGGAAGGAGATCGGCGATTTCGTGATCCGACGGGTGGATGGCTATCACGCCTATCAGCTGGCTGTGGTGGTGGATGATGCCTGGCAGAAGATCACCGATGTGGTGCGTGGCGCCGATCTGCTCAGCTCGACCCCCAGGCAGTGCTACCTGCAACAGCTGCTTGGCCTGGAACAGCCCAACTATCTGCACCTACCGCTGGCCGTCGATAACACGGGGCGTAAACTGAGTAAACAGGACCGGGACAGGCCGGTGGCACCTGAAGACCCGGTGAGTTCCCTGCTCAGAGTCCTGGCCTTCCTGCAACAGCCACTCCCCCCGGAACGACCGGAGAGTCCGGAATCACTCTGGCAATGGGCGATTCCAAGATGGCGGACCGAGATACTCCCTCGCATACAGTCTCACACTGATACGTGAGATCGCCCTCTCCCCAAGTGCCCGCAGGATAGGCTCGATGCGCCAAGCTCAAAGCCCGGAGACCTCCCGCAGATACTTGAATAACTTACGAAAGGCTTGAGGTGGCCCACCCTTCTCCTGCTCCCGCTTTGCCGCCTGAATCAGTTGACGAAGATGCTGACGGTCGGCATTCCGATACTCTGCCAGGAAGGCACCAAACGCCTCGCTACTACCCTCGATCAGGCGATCCCGCCAACGTTCGAGATTGTGAAATTTTGCAACCGATGCCTGATGTTTGTTGTCCAGCTCGTCAACAACCTGGCGGATCGCATCCAGATCTTCCTGTTGCAAAAGCTTACCCAGGCGCCGGTAGTGTCTGCGCAGGGCATTCAGTGATTTGATCCGTTTTGCCTCTTCCAGGGCGGCCAGCATGGCTTCGCTCAGTGGCATTCTGCCCAGCTGGGTTGCTGACAGGCCGGTCAACCGCTCGCCCAGTTTCTGCAGGGCGAGCATTTCACGCTTGAGCTCGCTTTTGCTCGGCCCTTCGTCCTGTTCTAGCTCGTCGTCTCGAATGTCGATGCTATCTTCTCCACAATCAATTGTGCGCTCTTCTGACCGCGAAATTCGTTCACATCCAGCCGGTAGGCCAGCAAGACCTGCCCGGCCCGCTCAGACAGCGGTGGCTGGTTGAAGGCAATGGCATCGATCAGCCACTCTCCGCTGTCATCCCCCAGCACCAGCTTCAGATGGTGCTCAGCAACCACCCTTTGCTGCTTGACGGTAAAACGTCCCTCAAACATCGGCTCAGGAAACCCCTGTCCCCAGGGACCACCAGCCCGGATCAGTTCCGCCAGAGCAAGACTCATCTCCTCCTGTTTGAGTGCGCCGTCGGTCAGTATAACCCCCTCCAGCAGCTGGGGATCCATCTGCCGTTCAAGCGTCTGCTCAAAGGCGTGCTTAAAATCATCAAATCTTTCCGCGGGCAGACTCAGCCCAGCGGCCATCGCATGGCCGCCGAAGCGGCTGATCAAACCGGGATTGGCGCTGTCGATGCGCTCAAGCAGGTCGCGTATGTGCAGCCCGGCAATGGAGCGGGCCGAACCTTTCAATACGCCGGAGCCGGCATCCGCAAAAGCGATTACCGGGCGATGGTACTGCTCCTTGATCCTCGAAGCGAGAATGCCGATCACCCCCTGATGCCAGCGCTTTTCGTAGAGACACAAACCCTGAGCCAGCACACCGTCGGCCGGCAGCAACTGCTCCTGCAACAACGCCTCAGCCTGCTGTTTCATCTGTTGCTCGATCGCCCGTCTGGCGTGGTTGAGCCGATCCAGTTCAGCCGCCATGGCGGTGGCTGAATCATGGCCTTCACTCAATAGACACTCAATGCCCAAAGCCATATCGTCGAGGCGACCGGCGGCATTCAGCCTGGGACCCACGGCGAAACCCATGTCAGAAGCAACCGCACGCTGAAAATTGCGCTTGGCCACCGCCAACAGCGCCAGAATTCCGGGCCTGCAGCGTCCGGCGCGAATCCGTTTCAAGCCTTGTGATACCAGGATGCGGTTATTGCGATCCAACGGCACCAGGTCGCTGATGGTGCCCAATGCGACCAGATCGAGCCAGTCCGCCGGTTGCGGGTGTTTGAGCCCCTGCTGCTGGAACCAATCGTTCGTTTTGAGCAGATTGTAAAGCGCAATCATCACATAGAAGATCACCCCGACCCCGGCCAGATAAGGGCTGGGAAAGTCGTCATCCGGCTGATTGGGATTGACGATCACAGCGGCCTCTGGCAGCTGCTGGCCCGGCAGGTGATGGTCGGTGATCAGTACCGGAATACACAGAGAGCTGGCCCGTTCAACCCCGCTGAGGCTGGAAATGCCATTATCCACAGTCACGATCAGACCGGGGTTGCGCTGTGCCGCCAGGTCGACGATTTCCGGACTCAGGCCATAGCCGAACTCAAACCGATTGGGCACCAGATAGGAGACGTTGGCGCAACCGAATGCCTGCAGGGCCAGCACCGAAAGTGCCGTACTGGTCGCACCATCCGCATCGTAATCACCGACAATCACAATCGGCTCTCCAGCACGGATGGTCTGGAACAGCAGCTCGGCGGCCGCTTCAACCCCTTTCAGCCGGGACACTGGACAGAGTTGAGACAGGGTCAGGTCGAGCTCCTCCTGTCGGGTCAGCCCCCTGGCGTGGTAGATCCGCTGCAGCACCGGGTGTATCTCCGATGA
This sequence comes from Chromatiales bacterium, assembly GCA_022360905.1. GTDB lineage: Bacteria > Pseudomonadota > Gammaproteobacteria > Chromatiales > Chromatiaceae > Thiodiazotropha. The sequence continues at coordinate 28,362 of JAKSBX010000254.1, read as the reverse complement.
AAACCGGGGAGGCTCTGACGAAAGGCTTCTTGCTTGGATTTTCACTGGGTTGTTATTCTGCCTGGCACGATGTTTCAGCTTCAGCGTGGTCCTGCGCGTTACTCTATGGCTAAGGATATCAGAGTAAAAACTCTGTAAAATCCATCGGAAACTTATGCTTGCCACCCCTATCTAAAGGGGGTGACCGAATGAAGTGCCGAATTATAACGTGATGTCACGCCTTGTCTCAGGCCTTTTAAAAGCCTATTGGTGAGACAAGAGAGTGACAACCTCCCGTGTTGCTGATACTGGACGTTACTCGCTGCTTACAACCTGCAGCCGGGCACGATGGAAATTTTCAAATAACCAGAACCATGCCAGAGTTTTTTAAAATCGACACCCGTAATCTTGCACCCTTGATGGTGTTTCTGCTGTGCCTTCCGGCAGGCTTACTTCAAGCGCAGGTACAAAGCCGGCTCTCCCACCAGGTGACAGGCCTGGATCAGCCGGTGCAGCTCACCATAGAGATTGAAGGCGGGCAGGAGCTCTCTCCCGACCTCACACCGCTCGAGCAGGATTTTGAAATTCTCAGCCGCTCCACGCAACAGAGCATCTCGGTGATCAATGGGGAGATGACGGCAAAGCGCTCCCTGAAGCTCACGCTGCTGCCGCTTCGGGCCGGCCGCTTGACCATCCCAGCGATCCAGGTAGGCGACCAAGCCACACAACCCCTGCTGCTTCAGGTAGAACAGCAGCCTCAGGAGGAGACGCAGGCAACCAAGCAGGCACTGATCGAATTAAGCCTGAACAAGGATTCCGCCTATCTCGAAGAAGAGATTCTGCTGACCCTGAAGCTCTACCAGGCCAAGGGGGTCCGGGGTGAGTTCCTGGATCCGCCCGAACCTTCCCTGGAAGATACCCAGATCAGCCTGATCCATGAGGATCGCTACAGCAGCCGTAAGGATGGGGTGGACTACCGGGTCGTGGAGCGAGTCTACGCCCTGTTCGCACGCCAAACCGGCACACTGACCCTGGCTGGCGCCAAATTTCGCGGCCATTCCGGGGGCAATCAGGATCCCTTCAGTGCCTTTTTCAGCAATGGCTTTCCTTCCCGTCAACAGCCCAGCCGTATCATTCGAGCTGAATCCAACCAGGTCTCGCTGGAGATACTGCCAATACCGCCAGCGTTCACCGGTGAGCGCTGGCTACCGGCTAAAAATCTGCAGATCGTGGAGAATGGCATCGATAACGAGATGGCACTGGCCGGCAGTCCGATCACCCGGCGTGTGATGATTATCGCCGACGGCGTGATGTCGAACCATCTGCCAACCATCGAACAGGCGATGCCGAGCGGAGTGAAGCTCTACCCGGAAAGCCCACAGCTGAATGACAAACCGAATCGCTCCGGGATCAGCAGCTCCTTGCAGCAGAGCCTGACCCTGATCGCCACAGACCCGGGAAACTACACCCTGCCCTCGATTGAGATTCCCTGGTGGAATACGGAGACCCGTCAGCAGGAGATCGCCAGACTGCCCGCCAGAGAGATCAGCTTTATGCCCAATCCAACGGCGATCGCTAACAATCAACCTCAGCCCTCGACCGCATCGCAATCCAGTGAGCAGACTTCGGCTGCAGAGAGCCCAACGGCCGTTACCGAGGAGTCTGCCGACAGTTTCCCTTGGATGGCCACGCTGTTCGGTTTAGCCTGGCTGGTAACACTCAGCGCTTGGTGGTTCAGCAGTCGACAGAAGCAACCCAAACCCGTGGCGATAAAAAAGCCTACTCAGCAGAGATCCGATCAGACAGCCGTGGAAAAAGTCCTGCAACAGTTGGCAGATGCCTATCAGGATAAGGATGGACAGGCGGCAAGAGATGCCTGGCTCCACTGGGCCCAACTCAGCTGGCCCGACAATCCACCGAACAACCTCAGCCGTCTGGCGAAACGCTGCGATCCGGATCTCGCCATGGCGGTAGACGCACTTGAGAGGGCCATCTACAGCCCAAATTCGGAAGTCAGCTGGTCAGATTATGAGATCTTGAAACTGATTGAGACTAAGGATTCAGCACAACCCGCTGATAAAGCCGAACAGAGCCTGCTGATACCCCTGAACCCCTAGTGGGCCTACTCCTCTTCCCAGCCGCCATAATCGAAGGTGATCTCTTCGTTGGGTTTAATATCCTGCAGAGCGAACAGATCGAAGCCATCAAATTCAGCATTCCCCTGATCCTGATGGTTGAGATAGCGAAGCAGATTTCTACCGCTGCGGCCTACCGGTTGCTTATCATCTTCAAACACCCAGAGCACATAGGTGCCGTCCCGCTTCGCTTCAGGACCTTCGTAGGTTCCGATGTAGTCACCTTTGGCGATGGATACCTTGGCAAACAGTCCATTACCGTGTATCCGGGAAGGCGCTTTGTAGACAATATTACCGAGTCTTGTTCTATTGTTTGCCATCTTTAATACCACTTCGCTGATTATCCTTGGGCGAGCCAATCGGGCAACTCTCACCGTAAACCGCCATAATGTCGCGTAACTCTTTCAGCACTTTCTCTCTTGAAAGGTCGTCCAGAACCTTTAATTCGGGTAATATAACGCCTCGTTCCAACAACTTAATGTCTTCACGGACGGATCTGCAACCCTTCTCGCAGAGTATCTCGACATATCGATCTATCTGATTATTTCCCATGAATCACAACTCGCATAGGATATTTCAAGTTGATTTGAGTCAATTCGGCATACCGTACCGGGAACCATACCGCTATTCAAATTTCTAACAGGTTTCAATAGGATTCGATCCTATACCATTACAACAAACTGAAGGACAGATTATGCCCTTGATAAACAGACTGACACTACTTTTCCTGATTGTTACCAGCCAAACACTGTACGCCGCCGAATGGGGTGAAGGATGGGATCCGGTGGACCCGCCTGTAGCCACTTCCGTTGCCGATGGCAAAGTGGAGGTACTTGAGTTCTTCTGGTATGGGTGCCCTCACTGCTACCACATGGAACCCGATCTGGAGAGCTGGCTGAAACAGAAGCCTGAAAATGTGGAGTTTGTTCGGGTGCCTGCACCGCTCAACAGTCGCTGGACCGCCCATGCACAGTTCTTTTACACCGCCGAGATTCTGGGGCTGACCGAAAAACTGCACAACCCCCTGTTTGCAGCCATCCACGACAAGAAGCGCAAAATCTACGACAAGAACGCGTTGATCGACTTTGCCGTGGAACAGGGTGTGGACAAACAGAAGTTCACGGAGGCCTGGAACTCCTTTGGCGTCTACGTGAAGGTTCAGAATGCGAAAAAGCTGGGGCAGCGTTACAAACTGGACGGAGTACCCGCAATCGGAGTCAACGGAAAGTACCTGACCAGCGGCAGCCGCGCCGGCACCTACAGCAAAATGTTTGAAATCGTCAATCAACTGGTTGCCCAGGAGAGCACGAAAGCGGCCCAGTCAACCGCTCCAGGTTCCGGCCAGTAATAGAGAGCCGTCGCCTGTTCGAAACATCAGTAATTCAGGCAGAGAGCAACCGCTCTCTGCCTTTCAATCCCAAACCTTCACCTCATCAACCCCATGAGCCAGACCCATCGCCGAAGCGACAATCCTTAGAAGTGATAGGCGACACCAAAATTGATCACCGGCCAATATCTGATGTCATCCAGATCGTCACTGTTGATCCGGTTCTCCTCGACCGCCAATTCCGACTCCAGCTGGGCTTTCAGCGCCGGGTTGGCATCAGCCAAGGCGCTATCCGCTTCCAGTGAAATGGTTGGATTGTCGGTAAACAGAATGCCGAAATCGACACTGAAGCTGAGCTTGGAGCCCGGCTTTACTGCATTACCCCAGCCGATACCAAGGTAGGGAGCCAGATTACGGCTGTAATCAACTTCCGCCTCCAGGGTACCTACCTGAGCAGGAGTAAAGGTGGTATTGCCGATCTCCACCGGCTCTGTGGGTTGAGCGGATGCGGTGATATTGGGCTGCAGGGCGTAGAGTCCGCCACTCACTCTGAACCCGCCATTCATTGGATGCCAATCGAGTAGTGCGCCCCAAGTGAACACATCCAGATCTATGTCATACTCGATGTCATCCAGCTCCTCCTCCGTGTCGTAGGGCATGGTTGCCAGCAGGGTACGAAAGTTGAGACTCTCTCCGCGCAGGGGCAGGGTCAGGGCCAGACCGGGACCGGTGGTTCCGATGAACAGCCCTGCTGCCACATGCTGATCCTCACCGGCCTGCACCAGATGGATATCTTCTGCCGGACCGCCGAACGGCATCCGCGCGCCAAGCTGCCAGGTATCCAGGTCCAGGTCATCCCTGGCCAGCATGGTGCTGTATCGGACAAAGCCGGTGATGCCGTTTTTGAATTGACCGGTGAGCGAGATCCCCGCATTGACATAGCTGTCATCGGGATCCTCATTGGTCAGTGTGAAGCTACCCGCTTCCGGTACCAGCGCGAACTCCGCTTCGATTTCCGGTGCTTCATTCTTGAAGTCCTTGACCAACTCGAGTTCGAACTGAGGCACCAGCACACCGAAGCTGAAGCTGAGTGCGTTACTCGCCCGAACACCGAGACGACCGGACAGTACATCGCTGGAGGTCTTAGAGATATTCATATCCAACCCGGCGTCGTTACGCTCCCGGTAAGCATCGATTTCACTGTTGCGATATTCAAGCGCGGTATAGCCATCGATCGTCCAGGCCTGAACGTTGTAGCTGTAGCCGGTTCCAACCACGGCGCTGAAGATATCGGCGTCTGTATCACCCTTCGCCCGGGAGACAACACCGCCGATATCGATTGAGCGGCTGGTATCGATGGATGACTCACCATAGCCGAGCAACCAATCCACATACCAATCTTTGGCCGGATAGTAGTTACCGTAGATCGAGAGGTTCCAGCCATCCACATCGACGCCCGTGTCACCGCCGTTTTCACTGGTCTCAGAACTGCTGTAGCCGAGTGCCGTACCCATCACCAGATCGTTGTTGAAGCGGTAGTCGAGACCGGCCAGCAACTCCTGATTATCGATCTCGAATGAGTTCTCCCGATCGCGCGACTCCCCATCGCCGATATTGATCGTACCGGTAACGAAACCACCCAGACGCTCGTTGACCAGGCCATCGCCTGCACCTCCTCCCTGCTGCAGGCCGGTCAGTAACCGCCCCAGATTGAGCGACTGATCATTCAGGATGGCCCGCAACCCGGCCAGGCTGACCCCAGGCACACCGCTGCGTATCTCCTGCAGACGCCCGGCCACATTCTTGATCTGGTTTGCAGCCACCCCTTTCATCGAGTTCGCCTGGGCGCCCACCTGCCTCAGCAGCACCTCTTCCAGAGCACGATCAAGCTCTGAACCACTCATTGATGAGAGGGTGCTACAGGTGGTAGCGAGCGCCTCATCGGTCTGTGATCCGCCAGCGGCCGCGTTGGCGTCGCAGGCCACCTGCATCACCTTAGCGAGACTGCTCTGCGCCTCATCCGCGCCACCATTGGCGATGGGATCCAGGCTGGGATCGAGGGTTATGGTGACGCTGGCCGGAGCACTGGCCTCACCACTGTCAGCCACCAGGCGATAGTCGAAACTGACCGAGGTCGGGTCACTGATATCCGCTGGCGGTGTATAGAGAAAGAGACCGGTAACATCGGTTGTGGAAAGTGTTCCCTGACTGGGCTGGGAGAGAATCTCAACACTGAATCCGATGCCTGGATGGATGTCATTCTCCTGGGGAAAAAGATTGATGGCGCCACCACTGCTGACATAGTGATCGTTGACCGTCTCCAGGATTGAGGTGGAGGAGACGATATTCAAGGTCACCAGGGTGTCATCGCTGGTGCCACGGATGTCGCTGACCCGATAGGTGAAAGTGACGCTGCCGGAGAACCCCGCATTCGGAAAAACATTGATCGAGAAGTTGTCATCCGGATCGATCTGCACGGAACCCGCAGCCGCATCAGACAGACTACTGACCGAGACAATCTCGATGGCATTGATCGCTTCCAGAGTGGAGATCTCCAGGCGGTCATTCACCGTCACCACGATGGTCTCGGACCGATCGTTGGCATCGATGGTGTAGATGTCCGGCACTCCGGTCGCCGCTTCAATGCTATTTGAATGAAGCGTAGCCCCGATCGATAAGGCGGCGACGGCGAAAGATGCAACCCCCTGAGAAATTGCAAATGGTTTGTGGCTTTGTTTAATCATGAGCTACCCGTTTTATTATTCTGCTGAAGGTCCCTGGGACGCAGCAATCGTAAGGTGTTTAAGGAATCATTTCTTCCGACAAGAAGTTCTCCCCCCATAGCGACCATTTTAGACAACCCGAGGCGAGACTCCACCATTGACTGTCATTATTTGATCTGGCGATTGAATAAGTCCTTTTCAGGTGCCACAAAAGGTACGATAGCCCTGATCCGCATCGGGCGAAGTGCGCTGATAGGGTTCTGTTTTATCTGTCAGGGTGTAGGGTGATCGTAAAACTTCGAGGAACTGTTCAGCGGCGCTGGCATCGCCCTGCTGCGTGGAAATCCGAATCACCTGCTCCATTTGCTGATTTCTGGGAATCACCAGAGGATTCGTCTGCCGCATAACCGATTGCGCCTGTTCAAGCTCCCCGTCAGTGCTCAAGCGAGCCTGCCACTGCTCATACCAATCACCCAGCTCCCTCCCCAACTGCTGTGCCAAGGATGGAGAAGTGAGACTACGGGTCAATCGGTCAAAGCTCTCTGTGTAATCCAGGCGCTTCTGCTGCAGGCACTGCAACAGCTCCGAAATCAGCTTTGCATCCGAGGGTTGTGGTTGGGTGATACCGATCTTGCGCGCCATCATCCGCCGATAGCGATCATTGAAAAGATCGCTGAACCCTTCCAGGCAGCGGCTAGCGATCTCTACCGCCCGCTTCTCATCCCGATGGATCAATGGCAGCAGAGTCTCGGCCAAACGTGCCATGTTCCACTGGGCAATCGCCGGTTGATTACCAAACGCATAGCGCCCTGCTCGATCGATTGAGCTGAAGACCGTGTCCGGATTGTAAACCCCCATCATGGCACAGGGTCCGTAATCGATGGTTTCACCCGAAATGGTGGTGTTGTCGGTATTCATAACCCCATGGATGAAACCAATCCGCAGCCACTCCACCACCAGATCGATCTGCCGATCCATCACTTGTTCGAGCAGCAGCACAAACCGCTCCTCTCCCCGGCCTTGCAGCTCCGGATAGTGGCGCCGGATGGCAAAGTCACAAAGCTGTTGCAGGGCCTGCAGATTCTCTCTGGCGGCAAAATATTCGAAACTGCCGACCCGCAGATGACTCGTGGCGATTCGGCTCAACACCGCTCCCTGATTGGGTGTCTCCCGATAGACAGTTTCACCGGTTGTGATGACAGCCAGAGCGCGGGTTGTGGGTATCCCCATGGCATACAGGGCCTCACCCATGATGAACTCTCGGATCGCCGGCCCCAGCGCATAGCGTCCATCCCCGTTTCTGGCGTACGGAGTCGGACCGGATCCCTTCAGTTGAAGCTCTTTCAGCTCACCGGAACGGTCGATCAACTCGCCCAGCAGATGGGCCCTGCCATCACCCAGTTGGGCAACAAAGTGACCGAACTGATGGCCGGCATAGGCAAGTGCCATGGGATTCGAGCCGGGCAGAAGCTGATTGCCGGAAAAAAACTGGGCCAGCTGCGGACTCTCAGCATCCAAAATCCGCTCCAGTTGCAACGCTTCTGCAAGCGGGCTGTTCCAGAGAAACAGCTTTGGATCTTTCACGGGTTCCGGAGGGGTGCTTTGATAGAAAGCCCCACCCAGTTCAGCGTAGCTATTGGACAACACCATGGCCATAAAATAGCATAGCCGGGTGGCTGTTTACCCATGCATGATCAATGGGTTATCTTGCCACAAACCGTTCACCACCAGGCTTCTATTCAGCCACAGAGCCAACTCTTTTTCGATGCCAGAAAATCCCTATAGCGATCAGCGAAATCACTCACCACAGAGCGTTGAACGGCCGGGCGTTGCAACAGCCGCTCCCCCCAGACACGCACCGGATCGGGCAGGCTCACGGCCGCTTGTGGATTAAACTCTGCGAGCATTTGCAGGCGCATAAAAAGGGGGGCAACGGCAGCATCGACCAGCGAAAACTCGTCCGGATTACCGAACAGCCCCTCATTCAACGGCTCAGACAATCGTGCAATATCCTGTTCAAACGATTGCTTATGAGTTAGGAAGGCCTCTTCATCCGTGGCTGTCGCCATCGCATGCTGAGCCATCAGCAAGCTCGAGCCATACTCGATCCAGGATTTATGCTGGGCGCGTTTCAGCGTATCCGCCGGTTGGAAGCCGGGAGGAAAGGACTCATCCAGAAAGCCCAGGATGACCGATGATTCAAACAGAGTGGCACCGTCAACCAGCAGCAGAGGTACCTTGCCAGTCGGGGATAGTTGCAGAAACCACTCCGGTGGGTCGTCCAGATCGATATAGTCGATGGCATGCTCGATCTGTTTCTCTCGCAATAAAATTACCGAGCGCTGTACAAACGGACAGAGCGCAAAACTGACCAGTCTTAGTTCCATATCACCCACCATGATCGATTCATCATTACCCGCACATGATAGCCTGTCTGCTGTCGTCGATTCACCTCAGTTTCAGATAGAGAGAGCCAGAAGCGATCAGCTCAGCGGCAACACCGGTGTGTCACTCGATTACCACTTCGACTCAATGCCGCCAGACAGGCATTGGCTGTGAGTGGCTGGCGATGACTTATCGACCGATTTACTACGAATAACCCGGTAACTCGGTATGTCGTGTTAATAGTTCACGGCATCAGACATAAACATCTGATTAAATTGAGGAATTTAAGGCACTATTGCAATCCGTCAAAGGTCGGCCTATATTGATAGGCCTATAAGCCGGTTGACATACATAAATACTTTGATATCAACAGCTTAAGCGAAGTCATCATGGAGCATTCAAGGTTATGGAAAGGACTACACCCAGAAAATTCAGGGTTATTTACAAACGTTTACAAAATCTGTATTTTCCCTACCTATTCAAGATACTGAATTACCTGCTCACGGATGACCTAGGTGCTCGCTTATTCCGTCCTACGGACGTATCCCCTCGGAGAGATCGGCTCGGCAACCCTCAGCAGGTTGTCAGCTCGATGGCTGTTTCCTTGACCTTCGGTGTCTAACCCGAACAGTTATCGTTAAATTGGATCATCGAGACCTATCTGTGGTTTTGATGGGAAAAGTGACTAATCTAAACTCTATATGAGCAACAGTTAATTTCGGCGGCAACACGAGTATGGCAACCAGCAATCCGATCGGCTTAAGAATTCCCGAGCAATCCTCCCCGTCAGGCACACCCTTTTATCTGAGTGATAGACAGGTTGCGGCCTGGGCCAAGGAGTTGCCGATGGCCAATATCGGTGAAACTTCGCGACAGATCTTTCAATCCCTGCGCGCCTTCAACCGCACCAGCCTGGCAGCGCCTCAAAGACTGCAAAGCATTGAAAACTTCCGCGAACCCCTATCTTATGTCGCTACCAATCTGAACAAACACTATCTTGGCACCCGCTTTCCATTGAGTGAGAAGTCGCACAAGATCGCCAACCTGAATCGCGAGTTACACAGCGGTATGGCAACGGCCTATAAGGCGGTCATCGTCGACCTGTTGACCCATGCACAGGAGGGTGTGGACAGAGCCCAACTCACCCTGGCACTCCATCGATGCATCACTTATCTTTCAAGAGTCATACTGCTGTCGGTCATTGTCTATGACCCCTGCCCCAAACGTATCTGGCAGGAACTCCACGTCTGCCACAGGCTGGCCAGCCGTTATGGTATCGGATCGGATAGCGTCAGTGACCCCTACGAAGCAGCGGAACAAAAATCGACCATCGATCAGAACTACACCCGCTGTCTGCTGTTCTCCCTCGCATCTCCCTACAAAATGCGCCAGAAAGAGAACCTACAGCTGTTCGATACCCTGTTGGACTGGAGTCGACACACCAATCTCTATGGTTATGACGATGCCCCCGAAGAGAGCTCCATTACCATCCACCAGGATACCGACATGGCCCCCAGCCATGAAAACAAAACCGCTGGCATAGCAACAAAATATCTGCTGATTCTGGAGGTTTCCGGGCTACTGTCGCAAATGCGGGATCATTTCACCGATGACCAGGAGTCGAAACCGACCCTAGCCGGTATCGCCGAACTGGATAAAGGGGTCATCCGCCAGTTGATCATGCTCTGGTCTAAAGCGCAGAAGCGTGCCTTTGTCCGTACCAAGCTGAACTTTGAGCTGCGAATCGCCGTTGGCCTTCGCTCAGTACATAAGCTGATCACACTGGGGGACGTTCCGGCGCCAGCACCTGAAACCGAAGAGGAGAACGAGGCCACCTGGATCGATGCTCAATTCGCCCATGGTAACGAGCTGCATGTGGAAGGCAGATTCTCCCTGCAACCCATGGATATCGCCTCATACAATCCCCGCCGGGGAAATTTCGAGGAGTTTGGCCCCAACTCCACAGATTTCAGCGAGATTGCCGAAGAACCCAAACTTGAAATCTGGCAGGATGACAAAGAGCAGCAGGTGGATAAATCGACCTGCCTGTTTACCACCATCAACGAAAGTGCCGGTGGTTATTGCCTCGACTGGCGGGGAAAAGAGATCCCCAAGATTCAGGTTGGTGAACTGATTGGTGTTCAATCCGCCATGTCTGCCGCCCAGTTCGGCGTTGGCATGGTACGCTGGATGCGAAACTCCGAAGATGATTCGATGCTGGTTGGGGTGCAGATGATTGCACCAAACGCCATGGCGGTTACGGCCAAACTCGCAGAACAGAGTGGCGGCCAACAGGAGAAGTGCCTGTTGCTGCCCGAGGTCGGTACATCCGGTCAACCCACCAGTCTGATCTGCCCTTCATACCCATTCAGTCTGGGCAAGACACTGCTGGTCAACGACGGAGAAAACACCCAGGAGATCAAACTCACCAGACTGCTGGAATCGAGTGGATCCATCTCACAGTACCAGTTCGTTCACCTGGATGAAAACGCCTCCTCGAAACTGAAAGACGATCAGAACGATCTCGATGACGACTCCGATTATGAGAGCCTCTGGTCGACCCTGATTTAGTTCCACGAATCCGGTCTGCCCCGTTGCCCCCCGTATGGATAATTTCACTGGGGGGGTTGAACGAAGGGCGCTTACTTAAGCGTTTAAACCGCAAATTAACACCAATCACCGCAAAATGCCGCAAATAATTTTATATTGCGGCCTCTAATTGCGTAGATCCGTGGTATTTGGCGTTTATTTGCGGTTGTTCTCCTGGTTTTTCGCTATTCGGAGCTGGGACACCGGTTGGATTCGTCTTGACAGGCCAGGTAGTTCAGAAACCCGCCAGCTTGTACCAGCGCTTGGCCTCTTCTAGATCTTTTTCCACTCCCCGTCCCTCTTCATAGAGCATCGCCAGGGTGGTTTGAGATCCGGCCAGCCCCTGCTCCGCGGCCTGCTTGAACCAGTCAACGGCTTTTTCCAGATTCTGTTCCACACATTCGCCTTCCAGATACATGAATCCCAGCCCATGCTGCGCCATGGCATGACCAGATTCGGCAGCCGCTTTCATATACTTGTAAGCCATCAGCTCATTGACGGCGATACCCAGCCCTCCCTGGGACATAATGGCCATGCGGTACTGGGCTTCAACACTGCCCTGCTCGGCCAGTGGCGAGAGCAGCGCTGCAGCGCGGGAGAAGTTTTTACCTTCAAATGCGGCTATGGCACTGCTTAACTCAAAATCCATATCACTGTTTGAATCTGTCATATTAACCTTCTCACTGTTTCACTAATCTCTTACACTAGGGCCTGTTAACACTAATCCAATACGCCCTAGCTACCTGGTCGGATAGCCACCCGGTTGTTTACCCAGGCAACCAACTCACCATCGGTATCGTAGATACCAAACTCAAAATCCGGCGTACTACGATTCCGCTGTGCCAGCTCGAGTGCGATCTGTTTCGATGTCCGCTCCGGAAACTCAAAGCGTAACTCCAGGTCGCTCAACCCGGGCCTGCGGAAATCCACGCTCAACTCTCTGGTCCAGACATCATAGGCCGGAAATCGATGATTGCAGGCCAAAGCCGGCACCGGATCGGCCAATGCGGCAATACTACCACCAAACATACTGCCGCCAGGATTCCTGGTAGACCGGTTCAACGGCAGAAGCAGGCGTACCGTTGCCCAATCATCGCTGATGGACAAGAGCTTCACGCCAAGACTCTGAAAGGGGGGAAACCGTTCCAATCGCTCAGCCAATGTCAGCTTGTTGTCTCTGCCAGACATACCTCGCCTCAATCCCTGGGCCTGTTGACAGGCCTAAAAAAGTTATACCACCGGCGAGCACCACAACTCCCTTCGGGATCTTATGGAATATCTTGGTTTTCCTGCGAAAACACATCACAATACCAAGGCCTGTTAAGGCACCAAGTTAGGGCCTGTTAACACGAATCCAATCGGCCCTGTTGCCCCTGAAAAAGCGCCAATCAAGGCGCGAGGAGAGAAGTTTGGTTGTTCCAAATGAACGACGAGCAACGCGGAGTGGCGCTTTTTCAGGGGCAACCCGAAGGGCTGGGGCTATTTTTCCGCCAGCGGCGTTATCATTCGCTCATGTAGAATAACTACACCACGCTCATTCTGCCTTGCTGGACGAAAAAATAGCCCCAGCAGGGCCGATTGGATTCGTGTTAACAGGCCCTAGTAACCCGCCGAAGATTATGCAGACTCAATTAACCTCCGACATTCTATCATCTGAACACGGCCGTGAAGCGGAGGCTATTCTGCGAAATTGTGTGCATTGTGGGTTCTGTACCGCAACCTGCCCGACCTACCAGCTGCTCGGCAGTGAACTGGACAGCCCTCGTGGACGAATCTATCAGGTGAAACAGCTGCTTGAGGGGGCTAGCCCCAGTGCAGCGGTACAACAGCATCTCGATCGCTGCCTGTTGTGCCGTGCCTGTGAAACCACTTGTCCATCCGGGGTCGATTACAGTCGGTTGCTTGAAATCGGACGACAACATCTGCATCAACGGCAATCCCGCACACTGCCCGACCGATCCACTCGATGGCTGCTACGCAAAGTGATTCCCCGTAGCGATCTGTTCGCCGCCCTGCTGAACCTTGGCAGGCTATTCAAACCTCTGCTGCCACCAACACTGAGCCGCCTGATTCCAAAAAAAGTGTCAACAGGTGACAGTGATTGGCCGCCAGTCCGGCACCAGCGTAAAATGCTCATCCTGGATGGCTGTGTTCAGCCAGCCCTTGCGCCGAATATCAATCTGGCAACCGCCCAGGTACTGGACCGCCTCGGCATCTCTCTGATTACCACCCCCAAAGCGGGCTGCTGCGGCGCTGTTGAACACCACCTGGATGATCATGAGGCGTCCCGCCAGGCGGCAAGGCACAATATCGACCAATGGTTGCCACTGCTCCAAGATCAGGCCGAAGCTCTGGTCATCACCGCCAGCGGCTGTACTCAGATGGTGAAAGAGTACGACAAACTCCTGGCGGACGATCCGCAATATGCCGACAAGGCCAGACAGCTTGTCTGCCACTGCAAGGACATCGCTGAGATCATTCAACAGGAAGATATCGAACCACTGCGGCAACCGATGAGCAGCCCCCCAAGGGTCGCCTTTCATGCCTCCTGTACGCTGCAGCACGGGCAACAGATCACCGGGGTGGTCGAGACGATTCTGAGCCGACTGGGCTACCAACTGACCCCGGTCGCTGAAGCCCACCTCTGCTGTGGCTCAGCGGGTACCTACTCGATCCTGCAACCGGAACTGGCTAACCAACTGGGTGAGCGTAAAACCGAGGCGCTGATGGGTGGGGAACCGGAGCTGATTGCAACGGCCAATATCGGTTGCCTGAGCCATATCAGCAAAACCGCACCCGACACGACACCGGTTGTCCATTGGATCGAGTTGCTTTCACCCAGTCAACTCAAACATCCAAGCGCCGAAACAGACAACCGTTAACCTGGCATCCAATCAGTTCACCTTCACCTCCGGGTTATCAACTCGGGAATCACTCCATAACATTGTCTAATTGCAGCCATTGTCAATCGAGTTAAAGCTGTTATTCATCCGGCCGATAAAACGCTTATGACACTTCGTTCCTGACTGTTTCTTCGCAGGACATTTTTTTTACAATTTAGGCATTAAAAGTCGTACTTTTTCAGCTTATACTCGCCTACAAATATTGTGTAAGCATTTGCGTTGGGCCGATCCTGATTCAGGATTCATAAAAACAACAAAATACCAACGCAGTTAACTGGGATGATCCGATATCAACAGAACATCCCGTTGGTTGAATACCTGCAACGGACGACCTAAATGACCATGACATCTGTTTTAGCCAAATCGCTCTTCATCGGATTGTTAATCAGTCTGCTGCCTATGACTATCCTGGCAGTTGAGGTCAATCTGAATGAAGAGAAATTGGCGTTGCAAAGAGAACGCTTCCTGGCGGCAGAGGCCGCGCTGTCAAAAGGCGATCAGGCAACCTACCAGACATTGAGAGAGGAGCTGATTGGCTATCCGCTCCTGGTCTATCTGGATTACCAAGAGACAGTGAAGCATATCGACCAGCAATCGGTTCAAAGCATCAGCAACCGACTGACTCGTCTCGAAGGAACCCCACTGCAACGCATGCTCAACAACCAGTGGCTCAGGTTTCTGTCGAAACACCAACTCTGGCAGACCTATCTGCAATTTGCCAAACCGGGAGGCAGTGTCAGGCAACAGTGTCGGAGACTCCAGGCGATGCTCGAAACCGGGCAGACTGAACAGGCCTACTCAGAGGTTCCCGATCTGTGGCTCAACGGTAGATCCCAACCTAAGGTGTGCGATCCGGTATTCAAAAGCTGGATAGATGCCGGTCATCTCACTGAACGGCAGGTATGGCAACGGTTCAAACTGGCAATGTCCCAGCGTCAGACCAGGTTGGCCAACTATCTGAAACGTCATCTCAGCCAATCGGAACAACAGATCGCCGAGCTCTGGCTGATGCTCTATCGGCAACCCCGCAAAGTGGCCAAGTTGTATGGCATTGATCACCCGATGAAAGATGAGATGGCCATCCAGGTGATCCGAAAACTCGCCTGGCGCGATGTAGAAGCAGCATTCGCGGCCTGGGAAAAACTCCAACCCACAGGAATATTTTCAGAAAAACAGCAACAAAAGGCGATCTATGCATTGGCTGGCGGACTGGCCAGAGAACCGGACGAGCAGCTCAGCCAGCGCTTCAACCAACTGCTGCCGGAACAGCTGAAACTGGACAGCAGAGTCTCGGAGAAAGCCCTCCAGGCTGCACTCCAGGTCAATGACTGGCCCTGGGTATTGCAGCTGGTGGAATCACTCTCTGCAACGGAAAAGAGGCAGGCCCAATGGCAATACTGGCATGCCCGCGCCCTGACCAAGCTGGACCGGGAAAATGAAGCAAGAGCGATTCTTAAACGCCTTTCACAGGAGCGCAGTTACTATGGCTTTATGGCGGCCAATCAGTTGGGCATAGCGCCGAAACTGGAGCATATCGCCCTACAGTCAGATCAGAAAATCACCACGGCAATGGCCTTGAACCCAGGCCTGCAGAGGGCCCGCGAGCTGCACATATTGAAGCGCCCCATGTCCGCCCGCAAGGAGTGGAACCTGGCACTGAAAAAGGCCACACCCGATGAGTTGAAAGCGGCGGCACATCTGGCGCAAAACTGGGATTGGCCGTCACAAAGCATCATTACCCTGGCAAAGTTGCGCCACTGGAACGACCTGGAGCTGCGCTTTCCCCTGGCACATCAGGAGACCATTACCGGGCAGGCACGGGGACATGGTATCGATCGCGCCTGGGTCTATGCAATTCTTCGCCAGGAGAGCGCTTTTATCAGTGATGCAAGATCCTCGGCCGGGGCAAGGGGTTTGATGCAGCTGATGCCGAAAACCGCCAAACAGGTGGCCAAGGAGATGAAACACTCGCCGCTCAAGCTGGACGACCTGTTTCGACCGGAAGTCAATATCCGACTGGGCACCGGCTACCTGAATAAGATTTACCGACAGTTGCAGGAGAATCCGGTATTGGCAACAGCGGCCTACAATGCCGGTCCACATCGAGTAAAAAGCTGGCTGCCCGATCGAACTCAGGCCACCGATATCTGGATCGAGACGATCCCTTTCCACGAGACCAGGGAGTATTTAAAGCGCGTGCTCGCCTATACCGTCATCTACAACTATCGCCTTGGGGAGCAATCAAAAGTGGTGCCGAAAAAATGGTTGGCCCCGATCGAGGCCAGAAACCGGGCTTCAGGCGTCTGATTCCAGGCTGAGTGGAATAACCTCCTCCGCTTCCTGACTTTCCAACTGATTCGGTGCGCGTTTCGCGTTAAGGCGTTTTTTAACCTTGCCGATCAGTTCCGGATCGGTCACCACTTCATAGAAACAGTCATCTGCCTGAGCTACGGGCATATCATCTTGCCGTTGCCATGTCTTGATCACCGCCTCGCGGATTACCAGCCAATGGGCACTGCCTCTGCGGTCGACAAATCGGCCCACATGGTAGGTATCCCCTTCACCGGAACGGCTATGCACTTTCATCTTGTGCAGCACCATTTCCGATTTGAGCTTCTTGAATGCAGGCGGCGCCAGCTCAATCCCGTTTACATTGAAGCGCAGCCGTCTGGCCCTTTTGTTCTCTGTGCCGCCGTCATCGGAAAAAACCTCCACACGATGCCGCTGGCTTCTGCGCCAACTGGTATCATGCCGCAACTCAGAGGAACAGGATGACAATCTGTCGGCTTCATTGATGGCCGGTGAAATCATGATTTTACGCTGCTCATCATTCAGATAGGCCGGCGCTTCACTGCTGAAGGCGATTCCCAGGCCCAATTCCAGTTTCGGCAGATTATGTGCCCTGTTCTGACTGTTTTGCGCCTCCATGACCAGGAGGATTTTTCTCGCCAAACCACAGGCATTGGCCACCGTCATCCCCTGGGTGGACATAGCGCCTGTCTCCAAAACACTGAGTATCAGCGCATCCCCCTCAACAAACACCTTCTTGGCTCCGAAGCGATTCAGCAGCTTGGTGATCGGGTCGAAAAAGTTCATGCTGAAATGGGTGGCGGGATTAAGCCGCTTCTCCACAAGCTGACTGGTAATTTCGGTAGAACCTCTTACATCCGCTTTCAGAATCGCATGGGCTTTGATCCTGCCATCCTGAGCATCCCCATCCTGACTGAGTCGAAACTCATAGAGACTGCCGTTATCCCGTGATAACTGGATGCTTTCACTATCCTGCAGAATATTCAAACGGCTCATCTGTTGATAGGTATAGTAGGCCAGTTTCAAATCTCTGCGGAAGGTTAGAAAATCCTTCAGATAGCGAATGGCGTAGCCCTGCTGCTTGATCGCCGGCATGCGGCGGATGTATCCATGCACCACATCGAGTGCTTTGATTACCGATACACCTTTGTCGGCTGTTGATGAGAGTTTTTTCAGCAGAGTTCTTTTGGGAAGCGCATCGACCAGGTAGTGATAGATATCCCGATTGGAGATCAAGCCATTGAATTGTCGATAGAGTCTCTCTGTACGATAGGCCGCAATCGCGCGTCGAGTCAGTCCCGATCGATCAAACTGTTTGAGTAGCTCTGATTTCAATTGCTGCTGTATTTTATTTTGCTCGGGATTCTCCCATAGGCCGCTGCTCTGTTTCACCGGGGCACGAGAAAACCATCCACCCTTGGCATCGCCGGTCTGCTTTAGCAACAACTCCATATTCCTCGGATCATCCAACCAGCTGACATAGATCTCCTTGAACTCTTGTGCAGAGAGACTACGTTCCAGAAGTCGCTGACCTTCGAGAAAATCGGAAAAACCGCTATGGCGCTCTCGCTGGGTAATTTGAAACTGGGTAGTATCACCGGTTTGTGGTGGATCGGTTTCAGGTGTTTGTGGTTTTACCCATTCGGGGAGATAGTCGCGGTAGGTTGTACTGATGTAGCGATTCGCCAGATCAAAATAGTTGCCGCCTTCCCGATCGACACACAGCAGCGGATAGTGATTCAACAGATACTCTTCACTGGTGAGGTCTGGCAGATGCAGTAACGGATTGAACAAAATCCGCTTGGAAACCACCCAGGAGCTACCTACCACGGATTTACGCATTTTACGCAGCTCCTTGGATTCGAGGCGCTGAACAATCTTGAACAGCCGACTCAAGGTACGATAGCGAATCCCCGGTTCGAGACGGGCCAGGCCGACCAGTCGATCGTGCATCTCCATGGCTCGGCCACTGTGCAAATCTGCGGTGGATTCCACATCCTGCTGCAGCTGTCCCCGCAGTTTCGAGAGCGCGGCTTGCGGCGCATCCAGCATCAACTTCAGCAGCACCAGATGCAGCAGTTGCAGGAGTTCCTTAACGGCCGCATTGGCATTTATCTGCTCCAGTGCACCCTGCAGAACACTGCGATAGCTTGCTTTAAAACCCTCGATATCCGTTCCTGATGAGAACTGGCCGGTATTGGCCCAACCATGCTTGGCCAGATCTTCATGGACAATCTTCTCAACCAGGGAAAGCAGTGAACTACGGAATTGATGACTGATCGCCACATCGATATGGCGATTGTCT
Organism: Chromatiales bacterium; assembly: GCA_022360905.1. Lineage (GTDB taxonomy): Bacteria > Pseudomonadota > Gammaproteobacteria > Chromatiales > Chromatiaceae > Thiodiazotropha. The sequence continues at coordinate 9,706 of JAKSBX010000254.1, read as the reverse complement.
ATACCGATTTGAAACTGCTCCAGATCGACCTGCCATGAGGGACAGCGTCGTAGTGGCGCAAGAAATTCTCCAACATTCAGTTGAACGCCCAAGGTTACACAAATCCTCGATTCATTAATTGATTAACAGCCTGGTGGGTCAATTGCAACCTATTCAACCAGACTTCAAAGTAAAACTACCATGAAACTCAGCAAGTTACATAGAGTGAGTCTAGATGATGAGGTTCAAGAATTAAACGTAACTAAGTGAGATTTATTCACATCACAACAGAAATGTGACCAACGTTTTAAAAAATACAGCGATCAATTATTGATCCAGCTGTCTGTTTTACAGCCAAATCCTCGGTTCTGGTTTTTATCGGCAGAATGACAGAGAGCATGATCAACCGGCAACCAGAGCATTGACTGCAGCCTGTCAATAGATCCTGCAGAATTCTCAGGCTTCACACCGGTATATCCGTTAACACCAATCCAATTGACCTTGTTGGACGACAAGCTGGCGCTGGAGTGGCCGTTGCCTAACAAGGGTCCGCTCATGGATTGTGTGTCACAAACCGTTTTAGCGGACTAACGATCTAGCATGGTGGCCAGCAGTTGATCTTCCAATTCGATTCGTATCGCCAGCTCTTCACCCAGTTGACAGAGATCTTCAGATAAGTGATCCAGCTGCAGCTCATGGTCGGACAGATCGTATCGGTCATTGAAACTGACGGCGACTTCACTCGCCTTGACGAACTCCGGATAGATTTTTTCTGCAACCTGCAGTACACCACTGCGCCGTTCATTGCCGTTACTGACACGACCAAAGACTTCAAAATGGCCAAATGCGGTATAGTCGATCAGCACCTGACAAAACGTCTGTAACTGCTGATCCAGTGAAGCAGACCGATGGTATGGCTCCAACCCAGCCACTTCACAAAACAAAACCAACATCTCTTGTCGCTCTTTCAAGAGCTTGTCAATCAAGTCTCGAGTGACAGTTCTGCGCTCTTCCACTGCTCCCCCTTGAGAACTCATCAAACCCTCCGTAACGGCATACTAGTTATATTAATCTCAAACCGATCAGATCCTAAAATCGTGAATCCGTCAGAGTGAACATTCGATCGCGAAAACCATGATGCATCACTGATGCCGCTTCGCAGAAAAACCTCAACCCAGAGTGCTCCGTAAAAAACGGATCACCTGTGCCGAGAGAAATTACAATATCACAACATTCAACATTAATGTATGTCACGAATTGTAAAGCAAAATCCGATGATATCATGCATTTTTGTAGTGTGGCGACTGATATCGATGATTACCAACCAGGCGATAAGTATCCAGACGCACGGCGGCCTGTTATTCAATATCAAAGAGTTAGGGGCTAGGGCCTGTGCAGCTCGCCTTGATCTGAGCCACGCTTGTAGCCCTGCGTGTATGGATGCCTATCGCCTGGTGAGTAATATCCCGGCTGGCCGATTGCAATTATCAATCTGCAGTCATAGTATGGTGACTAAGTGACTTGGCTTCCCCTTAATGATTGATGACATGATCAACCGGCAGCCAACCAGTTTGCTTTCCAGGGCTTCATGCGGCTGCTTGTTCAGCCTATTTACATCGAGCACAACAGATCGATTTCATCGCAGAATATTGGACGCTCAGAAGATGCCTGCAACCACGACCAGCCTGGATCTTGTTTAAGGAACCACCGAACAAGTCATGGACAATTATCCTGTTGCCAAAATAGACCGCTCATGGGATGCGAATCTCAGACATCGCAGATGCTTGCACGGCTTGCGTGATTTGCACCGATCCATTTTCAAACTCAAACCATTCGCTGCAGCCTGGTTCAACAACAGTTTGATCTGGCTGATGCTGCTGCTTCCAGCCGGATTACCGCAAAGCCATGCGGCCAACTCAGCGTCACAGATTATGAGTAGTGCCATGCTCGCCATGATGGATACCATGGGGGATCTGGCTCATCGTTATAAACGGGGAGACAGCTGGTACAACGATAACTACCGGGTATACCCTTATACCTCACCTTACTGGGCGCCACCGACCTATCCGGAATACTATCCACCCGCTCACCCCACTGGGCCTTACCCCGCGCCCCCCCACTACACAACCCAGCCAGGCTCCGAAGTCGATGGTATCTGGATCGGTCAGGGCGGAGAAATCGTCCTGGTGATGTATGGCTATTTTCGTGTCTATGCCGATACAGAGACCTACCGTGACGGGCGTTATCATATCGATGGAGATCTGTTACACATGCACGACCTGGCGCATGGCACGACCCAGACCTACCAGTATGCACTCGATAGTGGCCGAATGATCATGCGTAACAGGCAGGGGGTGTTGCTGCTGTTCAAACAGCTGCCGATCCCCATCCCTCCCCAAACCCTGTTATCCGCACCCCAGCCCCAACCCGCGCCGCTCAGAGATACCGATGTGAGTGAAGAGCCTGTCGATCAAGCAGACGATTGAGACGACGATAGCATCGTCACCTGCGTGACGACAGGCAAGCTCAGTGTGGTACAAAGCGCACGGTTTGACTAACGGGTTGATATGACACCTTGGGTATTGCCATCTTCATCGATCTGGTTAATATTTCGCAGCCAAGCCTAGTGGGCCATGCGGTAAATTAAGGTAATTTTCGGGCCGGCCCACAAGCCTCAGTAGTGTCGTTGCACTCACTTGAATTGGCCTGCCAACCAGCTATTCCGATCACAAGGAACAGAGAATGAATCGAATTTGTATACTTGGTGGAAGTGGATTTGTCGGTCACCGATTGGTATCGGTATTAAGTAAAAGGGGTTACTCATGCCGCGTGCTTTCACGCCATCCACAACGCCATGCCGAATTGAAAGTCTACCCAGGCGTGGAGCTGGTGAAAGCCAGCCGATTCGACCCGGTCAGTCTGCAACAACACTTCAGCGGTTGCCAAACCGTGATCAATCTTATCGGTATTCTCAACGAGACAAAAAAAACCAGCTTCATGGCGATTCACGTAGCGCTGGTAGATCAGATTGTAGAGGCGGCAATCAAGAGCGGCGCCACCAGGCTGCTGCACATGAGCGCTCTGCACGCGGATGCGGGCAAGGGTTCCAGTGCCTATTTGCGAAGCAAAGGAGAGGGTGAAAATCGCGCTCACACCCATGGTGGCTCCGCATTGACTGTAACCAGTTTTCGTCCATCCGTGATATTCGGTCCAAATGACAGTCTGTTCAATCGCTTTGCCGCTCTGCTGAGTCTGTCACCCGGGATTTTTCCACTCGCCGTACCGGACAGTCGTTTCGCACCCGTCTATGTGGGCGATGTGGCCGAAGCCTTTGCCCGGGCGCTGGAGAACTCATCAACCGCCGGAGCCCACTACGACCTGTGTGGACCGGAGGTCTACAGCTTGAGAGAGCTGGTCAGATATTGCGCCGGACAACAGGGAGTTCGCCGATTGATTCTGCCGCTCAATCCTACCCTCTCTCGCCTGCAAGCTAGGCTGCTTGGCCTATTACCCGGCAAACCCTTCACCATGGACAACTACCTCTCACTGCAAACAGACAGTGTCTGCGAAAAGAATGGCCTGTTAGCCTTGGGTATCGCCCCAGAATCCATTCAGAGTCATGTACCCGGCTACCTGGCCAACCAGGGCTATCGAGGGCGTTTCAGGCGGTACCGGCAGGTCACTGAGTGAATCACCGTTGACCGTCAGTCTAAACCGATCACTTTGAACGATGGCTGCAGATTTGGGGACACTCATTTCACAGGCTGCTCATCTTATTGAGCAAATTGCTAAATAGGCACGCCGATCGATCGGCAAAAGTGAAAGGATTCACAGATTAAATCAATACTGAGTATCTATAAACTGCATATATTGCAATATTAGTAAATTTATATATACTACCCAACTTAAGTCATCAATCATGCAGTTTACTTCTGATGATAAAGCAGTATTTGATCTCGATATTCCTTCTCCTCAGTAGCGGCCTGAGCGTTGCTGAAACCCTCGACACCAACACCAATTGGGCAGACGCCTCCGCACTGGCACGGCAAAACCATACCGTTATCATGGTCGTGTTCGAATCCGAAGATTGCGGCTATTGCGTCAGATTGAAGCAAGAGGTTCTCAAGCCCCTTTCAGACACAACCCAGCAAAATCTCCCGGTGATCAAGGAGTTCGATATCTATGCGGGGGGCAAAGTTACCGACTTCAATGGTGATGTCATTCGCAGCCGTCAATTTAAAGACCGCTACCAGGTGTTTGCCGTCCCGACGCTGTTGATTCTGGATCCGGATGGAAACCTGCTTGCCGAGCCGATCGTTGGTTATAATTCCCAGGAAGAGTATGAGAGACTGTTGCAGGAGTCTCTGCTGGCATCCCACGAAGCCCTTGATTGAATAAAAACTCAATCCGGCAGCTTAATCGTTACCAGCCCCGACCCGGCGAGTCGTCACAACAGGTTTCCATTTTTTAAGCGGCCCCAAGAACCAATTCATGTCATCTCGATCCCATAGGCCTCTGCTGGTCGCTGTTCTGCTCCAGTTACTGATCGTCAGCTCGGTATCTGCGGATCAAAACCTCATTCCACAGATCCACGATTTACAAAAACTCGCCCGTGAGGCCAACGAAAAAAAGTTACCCATCGTATTGCTGGTCTCACAATACCATTGTGGATATTGTGACCGGATGAAACAGGACGTGCTCTATCCGATGAGTATCAGTGGCGACTTTGAGCAGACGGCACTGGTGCGGGAGCTGTTGATCGACGATGGTGAAATGGTGATCGACTTTCAGGGAAATCGGCTCGCTGCAGCAGCTTTTTCTCAACGATATAGCGTATTTGTCACCCCTACCCTGCTGTTTCTCGACAGCCGTGGGGAAGAGGCGGCAGAGCGGATACTCGGTATCAACACCATGGATTATCTGCTGTTTTATATTCTCAATGCAGCGGAATCCGCCGCCAAAAAGATCGCGGTAGCTAACTGAACCTGCAACACGACACTGGGGCCTGTTAACACGAACCCAATTAGTGACCGGATTGCCAGATAAGCAGGGATTCGGGCAACGGATAGTCGGGATAGGTCGACATAAATCCATTCAGTGAGTGCCTGGCCGCCTGATCCTGGCCGGAGGCGATCAATGCCTCGATCTCAGCCAACCACAGCTCCGGCGTCAAGTCGGATTGCTCGCGATCGATCGATTGCAACACCGCCTCTGGCACCTCTCGCAGCGGCTCTCTTTCAGGTGCTCGTTTCGCCTTAGCGCGCTGTTCCATTCGAGGGGGTGCCGCCAGATCGGCCTGAGGAGCCGGTACCGCCTGGTTTCGCAGCTCGACTGCACCACTGGCCGGTGCCGTTGGTAAAGCGGGTTTTTGCAGCGCCTGATCACTTTCATAGATTGATTCAGCTTGTGGTGCCGGGGCTGGCATATGCTGATGTTCATCGTAAATGTCAAGATCAATCAGCGGCAACGACAAACCGATACCGAGCAATATCAGAGCGGCTGACGAGAGCGGTACGATCCAGCGGTTGCGGTACTTGGCCGTGGCTCTGCGCGCCTCACTCAAAACGGCCTGATCAAGCGCGTCACTCGGTGCTTCATGCCGACCGCTCCGATAGAGTCTGTTGAGCTCCGAATCCTCCGGAAGCTTGTCTGATTCACTCACAAACACTCCTCCAACAGCTTGCGCAACTGTTTCAGGGCATATCGCATTCTGCTTTTTACCGTCTCTCGACCCACATCGACCATGGCCGCGATCTGTGCCAGGGTTAAACCCGCCTCCTCTTTCAGCAGAAACACCTCCCGCTGTTCAGCCGGCAGTTGACCGATCTGGCGTTTCATTCGTTCACTGCACTCTTCATCCTGCAACTGTTCTTCCATAGACTTGCCCGGCTGGACCGGCTCATGCACCGTTGCCAAGTCAGTAACCAACGTCAGACTTCCCCGACGATGCCGATCGATGATCAGGTTTCGGGCAATACGAAAGGCGTAGGCTTTGAATGAACCTCCATCAAACTGTTTGCCGGCCGTGATGATTCTGGACCAAACATCCTGATAAAGCTCATCCGCATCCCCTGCGGAGCTGGCACTGCGCAACAAAAACAGATAGAGCGTCTGACGGTAGCGCTGATAGAGGGTTTCGAACGCCCTGTCATCACCCTTTCGGAACAGACGAAACAGCGCTTCATCACTCGGCTCCTCGTCACTCATGCCATTAAGACCTTATAGTTTTTAAAGATATTTGTCCGCAAATTAACGCCAATAAACGCAAATCAATCATTACTTTAGCTTACCAAATATCTCTAGAGAAAATTTACCGATGTCACAACTTACCGTAGCCCTTATAAAAAACATCAGCACTAACAATTTGCGTTCATTAGCGTTCATTTGCGGACTCATATCAAACCTTCACTCGTTTAGGCTCAGTGGCGCCGCAAGGGAACCCGCCAATCTAACCAGCCGGACAAACTCGCCACGATAGCCAAAACGATCCTCACCCCGAGCCGTGTTGGCCAGCGCTACTGCATCATCGAAATCGAACGATTCGGTATAACGCCCACCTCTGAGCAGCTGGGCAAAAGCGGCAACTGCGGCACTGAAGCGATAGGCTTCACTGTTACGCTCCAGTTGCTGCCGGTCAGTCAACAGGATTGGCTGGCTGATCAATTGTGACTGATGCTGATCGGGTTGTTTGTAACGCAATCTTAAAAAGGCCAGCTCACCCTCCTTGCCCTGATGCTTGTCGGTTGAATGGTAACGTCGCGGTGAGAGACGCTGCCCACCACTGTCGTGCAGGGCGATTTCATACAGGGCCGTCACATTGTGGCCGGCACCAATGTCCCCGGCATCAACCTTATCGTTATTGAAATCCTCAGCAGCCAACAAACGGTTTTCGTAGCCGATCAGCCGATACTCCGCCACCAGCGCCGGATTCCATTCAACCTCGATTTTCACATCCTTGGCAATGGTTTCGAGGGTCGCACTCAACTCCTCTACCAGCACCTTTCTGGCCTCGTTGATGTTGTCGATATAGGCGTAGTTGCCATTGCCCTTGTCCGCCAACTGCTCCATCAGATGGTCGTTATAGTTACCCTGCCCAAAGCCCAGTGTGGTCAATGAGATGCCCCGTTGCCGTTGCTGCTCGATCATCTCCACAAGACGCCTGTGATCCACCATACCCACATTGAAGTCCCCATCGGTTGCCAGAATTACCCGGTTGATGCCACCTTCGATACGTGCCTGCTCCGCCATCTCATAGGCGAGTTTGATACCGGCTGAGCCATGGGTCGAACCACCGGCTTCCAACTGGGCCAGCGCGGAAACTATTTTGCCTCGCTGGTCCCCGGCCGTCGGCTCCAACACCACCCCGGAAGCACCGGCATAGACCACCAGACTCACCCGGTCCTCAGCGCCGAGCTGCTGCAACAGCAGTTTGAAGGCGGATTTGAGCAATGGGAGTTTGTTTTGATCACTCATCGAACCGGAGACATCGACCAGAAACACCAGATTGGCAGCCGGTCGCAGGTCGGCAGCCGTGGCGATCCCCTGAATGCCGATATGAACCAGGCGGGTATCCTCGTTCCAGGGGGTTGGACCCACCTCGGTGGTCAGGCTGAAAGGATGCTTCCCGGATCGAGGGTATGGATAGTGATAGCTGAAATAGTTGATCAGCTCTTCCGCGCGCACCAGGTCTCTGGGCGGCATCTGCCCCTGATTGAGAAATCGCCTGACCAGTGCATAGGCGCCACTATCCACATCGACGCTGAAGGTGGAAACCGGTGTGTCGGCCACCGAATGAATCCCATTCTCACGCAGTTCACCGTAGCGCTCCCGGTCAACGCCGGCGGTTGGCTGGCGCAGCAACGGTAGCGCTGCAATTTGCTCCTTTGAGTAAGCCTGTTTGGCCAGGGATAAACGGGCTGGGGCCTGAGCGGCCAGCTCGGCTTGATCCCGATGCAACGATTGGACTGGCGCCGGGCTCTGTACCGCTTCATTCAGCGTCTGCTGATGCCGCTTCACAGCGGCGTCAGTAACCCGATCCCTTTCGGTCTCCGGCGCCGAACCACAGGCGGCCAACAGCCCGCTCAATATGGCGGCAGAGAGAGTTAGGCTCAATTGTCGTAAATTCATTGTTTGCTCCCGAATGAGTTGTGTTTCATTAGGGCTAACGCAGAGAGATCGACAGTGGGGTTAAATTGATTTTTTTAAGTCCGCAAATGAACACTAATAAACGCAAATGTTTTTTTGATGAGATGGTCTGGACTTTTTCTGTGTCAGGATCTCATTGATCGGTGATCTGTTTCTGATCAGCCTTTTAGCCCAAAAAGCAAACAATGATTTTCCATTTGCGTTTATTAGCGTTCATTTGCGGACTAAAGACGTTCGCACATATCCCGCATGGTGAAGCCCTGCAGATTGAGTTGCAGACCTTTCAGCAGACCCAGCACTTTGAAACGTTCACCCATCTCCGATGGCAGCGTCAGCCGTTTGACTCCCTGCATCAGTGACATATGCCGGGCCACATCCTCTGGATCGGAATCCGCCAACAGGCTATCGAGTCCGTTGGCCAGCAGAAAATGAGCCTGAGTTGTATAGCCTCCAAGACTGAACCCCGACTCAACCGCCACTTTGGCGGCTGCGGTAAAATCGACCTGACAGGTAATGTCCTGAATACCAACCCAGCTGAATGGATCACTATGGGCACGATGCCGGAAATGGCACATCAGCGTACCCTGATCCCGTTGTGGATGATAATACTCGGCACCGCTGTAGCCATAATCGATCAACAGTACGACTCCCTGACTGATGGACTGGGCCAGGGTTCTTATCCAGGCGGCCTGACGCAGGTTTATCTCAGACTGATAGACGGATCTGAAAGGGCCGTACTGAGCCCGCAGCTGCTTTACCGCAGCTTCAAGCCCCGCCGTGACCGGCGTGCGATAGCTGGCCTTCAGTTGGTCGCCATCTTGAACGACAAAACACTCCTGAATCTCCCCATCCTCAATACGAAAACGGCTTACCGGAAGTGCGTCCAGCAACTCATTGGCCACCACACAACCGGAGAATCGCTCAGGCATGCGCTCCAGCCAGACAACCCGTTCCAACAGATCGGGCACCCTAGCCTGCAGGGTAGCTTGCTGGCGACTCTTCAGCTCCGGGCTGACCTCCAGAATCTGGTATCGATCGGGAAGTTGATCGAGACTCGCCAAGGCTTCCAGCAGGTCGGCCGCCAGAATGCCGGAACCTGCGCCAAACTCCAGCAGATCGGCCGAGGGTAATTCCGAGAGTATCGGTGCCAACTGGCGAGCCAGGCACTGAGCGAATAGGGGCGAAACCTCGGGCGCGGTGATGAAATCCCCCTGATCACCGAACTTGCGGCTGCCCGCCACATAGTAGCCGAGGCCAGGCGCATAGAGGGCCATCTCCATGAACGTATCGAAAGGTATGGCACCGCCGGACTGCTCGATGGCACGCACAATCTGTCGCATCAGCCGCTCACTGACCGCTTGCGCTTTAGTATCCGGCATGGGTAATGCCACCGGTGAATTTCCTGCTTGAGCGCTGAGACAGTCCGGCATAGTTCAGAAACCTATATGAATCCGTTAGAGTAGAGGAGACCATTCAACCATGGAGTTGCTAGATGACGCAAAAACGTTCCACTCTGTCGGGTCAAACCGCGTTGATCACAGGCGCGGCGCACCGGATCGGCGCAGCCATTGCAACCGAGCTG
>JAKSBX010000128.1 GCA_022360905.1 Chromatiales bacterium | reverse complement strand
AGTATTACCAATCCGGTAATGTCGGTCCCTGGAGTGACGTCTATGCCATCGGCGCCAGTATGCGCGCCTGCCTCGATGGCAAGGCTCCCCCATCGGCCATCGAGCGGCACGCCAAAGAGAAGCTGAAACCGGCTGCGCGTATCTATCGCAGACGCTACCCTGCCGCAATGCTGGAAGCGATCGACTGGGCGATGGAGATCGGCTACGAAAAGCGCCCGCAAAACGCCCGGGAGCTGCTCGACGCGCTACAAACCGACAATCCGATTGAATCGGAAAGTTCGCTCTCCGAACTGTTCGATGAGAAGAGGGCGATCTCGTGAAGTACGAAACAGCCCAATGCAGCCTGATCGGCAATCGCTCCATGAATCAGGATCGCTGTCTGATCATGGAGGCCCCGGATGCGATCCTGCTTGCCCTGGCCGACGGTATGGGCGGCCACCCCAAAGGGGAGATGGCGGCGCAAATCCTCATGGATAACGCCCGCAAAGCCTTCCTCACCAGTCGCAAGCCGATCTCCAATCCACGCTTTTTTCTCTCCGGACTGATGGAGATGAGCCACCAGCAGATCACCGCCTTCGGCGATCGGCAGGAGCCACCCATCGAACCCCGTACAACCGGCGTGCTCTGTCTGGTCCAGGAAGACACCGCCTATTGGGCGCACATCGGCGACAGCCGTCTCTACATCATGCGTGACGGTGTAATCCATCTGCGCACGGACGACCACTCCTATGTGGAGCACCTCAGACAGCAGGGGTTGATCTCAGCCGCCCAGGTGCATACCCATAAGTTTCGCAACTATGTCACCCGCTGCCTTGGCGGCAACAGCAACCGGCCGGTTGCCGAGCTCAGCGGACCCCACGATCTGAAACAGGGCGATGTGGTACTGCTCTGCAGCGATGGCTTCTGGGGTCCTCTACCGGAGCGGCCGATGGTGGACAGCCTCTATAAAAACAATGCGCCTCTGCTCAACAATATCAGTGATCTGGCCAAACGGGCCGAAACCAAAAGCAATCCGGAGAGTGATAACGTCACGGTGGTCGCACTGCGCTGGCGGGAGAGTGACGCCAAGCTGGCGCCTGCCGATTTCAGCATGTCTCTGGCGAAAAAGAACCGGGGTATCCTGGATCACCCCGAAGAGAGTGTCGACGTCAGCCAGGCGATCGAGGATCTGCGCAAGATGGTCGATGATCTGGATGAGGAGTGAGCTGAAGCGTTCCGCTCAGACCGATTGTCAGATCACTCTTCCCCAGCCGACTCACCCCCAGACTGCTTGACCAGCCGATAGGCAAACAGAATCAGGAAGGCGCCCGCCGTCGCTGTTAGGATATTACTCAGACTCAATCCGCCTGAGTTGCCGATCCCCAGAAATTCACCGATGTAACCTCCCACCAGAGCGCCGGCAATACCCAGCAGCATGGTTACGAAAATCCCGCCGCCATCCTTGCCCGGCATCAGCCATTTGGCCAGTGCGCCGGCGATCAACCCGAGAATCACCCAAGAAATTATCCCCATTTCATCTACTCCTCATCAACTACCGAGCAACCAGTTACAACTGTTTCGCGGCAAAAGTATCGCACTTTTTCAGGTCACCGTTCTGAAAGCCCACCTGAAACCACTTCACACGCTGGGCTGAACTCCCATGGGTAAAGGAGTCCGGACTGACATAACCCTGAGATTGTTTCTGCAATCGATCATCACCGATTGCGCTGGCGGCGGTCAGCCCCTCTTCGATATCCCCCGACTCAAGTAACTGACGGGAGCGATCGGCGTTGAAGGCCCAGATCCCGGCAAAACAGTCCGCCTGCAACTCCTGACGAACCGACAGTTTGTTGCCCGCCACTTCACTCAGTGAAGCCTTGGCCTTATGCACCTTTTGGGAGATCCCCAACAGAGTTTGCACATGGTGGCCCACCTCATGGGCGATCACGTAGGCCTGGGCAAAATCACCCGGCGCCTTGAAGCGTTTTTTCAGATCATCAAAGAAGCTGAGGTCGATGTAGACTTTATGGTCCCCCGGACAGTAGAAGGGCCCCATGGCCGCCTGACCGAAGCCGCAGGCTGTTTTGGTGGCGCCACGAAACAGCACCAGATTGGGCTCTTTGTATTCAGAGCCCATCTTGCGGAACAGCTGATGCCAGGTATCTTCCGTATCGGCCAGCACCACCGAGACGAACTTCACCAGCTCCTGCTCTTGTGCGCTCTGCTTGACCGGCTGACCGCCTCCGGTGGAGAGATTCTCACCACCGGAGCCTCCACCCAGCATGCTGCCCAGATTACCACTCAGCAGACCATAGGCACCGATCGCCAAAACCGCAACGATTCCGCCTTTGACACCAAACAGTTTGAATACCATCGGCAGCAGATTGAGTAGTCCGCCACCGCCGCCACCCAATCCGAGGCGTGAGGGGGAACGCATTCCCCGGCGATCTTCCACATTGCTGCTTTGTCGTTGTCCACGCCAGCGCATAAGCCGTTCCTCAATCCCCTTGCAGAACCTTGGCAACCAGCTCAGAGACGCCGTCGCCACCTTGTGATTGCAGGAAAGAGAGTACAATCGGGACAAACTTGCCGATCATCCCCGCATCCAGATCGAGTTTGGAAAAACCGCTGGCGAGCGAAGCCATATTGCCCAACTGCTCACCACCAATTGCGGAGGCTACGCCACCCAGCAAGCCACCCAGGCCACCTGAGTCCTCACTGGGGGCGGCATCGATCAGTGACTCGATCCCAGGGATCGCATTGCTGACCTGACTGAAGTCTCCCGAAGAGAGCTGATCTTTGACCAGACCGAACAGCAAACCGGCACCACCTTCAGCCTGTTGCTGACTGACACCGGCACCCGATACCAATTGTTGAACCAATTCCATCATTGTTATATCCCCCGAGAGCTACAAGGTAGTCGTTATTGGAGCAAAAAGATTATACGATCCCGCTTGATCAATGAATTGCCATCAGCGTATAAGTATAGCGATCCCATATGGCGATCTGCTTCACATGAGTCTACCCCAAACCCGGTGATAGACCAGTAATGAAGGTAAATCTTTGTCAACTATAAGCTGAATCCGTGGGTCGATAACGAGTGCTGAATGTAAGCTATTGCTTTTCCGGTGGAATCAAAAACTTTAGCTTCACCCTTAGGGCCTGTTAACACGAATTCAGCTATTGAGATCAGGACCAGCAACATGACCAACAATAACATTCTGCTCGGCGGCAATGGGGATCGGCAGATTCTGCTCAACGCCGGGATGGCAAACCGTCACGGCCTGATCACCGGGGCCACAGGAACCGGCAAAACGGTAACCTTGCAGGTATTGGCGGAATCCTTCTCCCGCCTCGGCGTACCGGTCTTCACCGCTGATGTGAAGGGGGATCTCTCCGGCCTTGCCGGTGCCGGCAAGGCTCATCCGAAGATCACCGAACGGCTCGACTATATCCGGATTGAATCGCACGACTTCGAACCCTGCCCGGTACTCTTCTGGGATGTGTTCGGCAAGCAAGGACATTCGGTACGCACCACGGTCTCTGAAATGGGCCCGACCCTGCTGGCCAATCTGCTGGAGCTCAACGAGACTCAGGAGGGTGTACTGCAGATCGCCTTCAGCCTGGCCGACGATGAAGGCCTGCTACTGCTCGATCTGAAAGATCTGCGCGCCATGCTCAACTGGGTTGCAGACAACGCCAAGGATCTCGAGCGGGAGTATGGCCGGGTCTCCCGGCAGAGCGTGGCAGCCATTCTGCGGCGCCTGCTGACACTGGAAGAGGCGGGCGGGGAGATCTTCTTCGGCGAACCGGCACTGCACATCGAAGACCTGATGCAGAACGACTTCTCCGGCCGGGGCGTGGTGAGCATTCTGGATGCAACCACCCTCTATCACTCACCCCGTATCTATGCCACCTTTCTGCTCTGGCTGCTCTCCGAACTGATGGAAGAGCTACCGGAACGGGGAGATGCGGACCTGCCGAAGCTGGTGTTCTTTTTTGACGAAGCCCACCTGCTGTTCAGCCATGCACCGAAGGCGCTGCTGGAGAAGATCACCCAGGTGGTGCGGCTGATCCGCTCCAAGGGAGTCGGGGTGTTTTTTGTCACCCAGTATCCCAACGATGTACCGGATCAGGTCATCGGCCAGCTGGGCAACCGTATCCAGCATGCGCTGAGGGCTTTCACGCCAAAAGACAGAAAAGCGGTCAAAGCGGCGGCAGAGACCTTCCGCGAGAACCCGGCTTTCGACACCGAGGAGATGATCAGCAACCTGGGCGTCGGTGAAGCCCTGATCTCCACCCTGGATGAGAAAGGTGTGCCCAGTATGGTGGAGAAGACACTGATGTCTCCGCCCCGCTCCCAGTTCGGCCCGGTCAACGAAGCGGAGCGTAAAAAGATCATCGGTCGTTCACCGTTGAAGTCGAAGTATGGTGAGGCGGTCGACCGGGAATCCGCCTATGAACTGTTGAAAAAGCGGGAAGAGGAGCTGATCAAGCGTCGTGAGGAACAGGCCAAATCCGCAGAGCAGGAGAAGCAGGCCAGCCGCAGTAAGCGCCGCAGTGGCAGCTCAAGAAGACAGGGAGTTGGCGAGGCGTTTGCCAAATCGATTGCCCGAGCGATCGGTTCCAGATTGGGTAAGCAGATCATTCGGGGCATCCTGGGGTCGATCATGGGGAAAGGCTAGATACGATATTGCACCTTCACCGGATATTCTCGCGGTGGCGGCATTGGCGCAGGTCGATCTGTGACATTTTGCAACAAAGCTGACATCTCCAGGCCATTCAACCATAATAGCGCCCCGACACACTGATATTGCCCCGGCAACTCTATTAAAGGAGCGACATGAGACCTTCCGGACGCCAACCCGATCAGCTGAGAGAGATCAGCATCACCCGAAACTTTACCAAGCATGCCGAAGGATCCGTTTTGGTCTGCTTCGGCGACACTCAGGTATTGTGTACCGCCAGCGTGGACGAATCCGTACCCAGGTTTCTCAAGGGCGCCGGCCAAGGCTGGATTACTGCCGAGTACGGCATGCTGCCGAGGTCGACCACCGATCGCATGGGCCGGGAGGCCGCCCGCGGCAAGCAGAGTGGCAGAACCCAGGAGATACAGCGATTGATCGGACGTTCACTGCGTGCGGCTGTGGACCTGAAAGCGTTAGGTGAAAGAACCATCACCCTGGATTGCGATGTCATCCAGGCCGATGGAGGCACCCGAACCGCCTCCATTACCGGAGCCTGTGTCGCTCTGGTCGACGCCATTGAACATACCCGTGCAGCCGGTCTGCTTAAACAGAGCCCACTGCTGGGTATGGTAGCGTCCGTCTCCGTGGGCATATACCAGGGTATCCCCGTACTGGACCTGGACTACGCGGAAGATTCCAACGCTGAGACCGACATGAACGTGGTGATGAATGAAAAACAGGGGTTTATCGAGGTGCAGGGAACCGCAGAGGGCGATACCTACAGCCGCGAAGAACTGAATGCCATGCTGGATCTGGCAGACCGGGGCATTCAACAGATCTGCCAGATACAGAAACAGGCACTGGGCGGTTAGCGCCAGTTAAGCCTTAATTAATGATTTAGAGTGTAAGATTAATTTTGTTCAGGGAAGGCGTTTGCGAGGGTATATCAAACACTCGCTACGCTAGAATACTCATCGTGCAGTGAATACTGCGATAAAGGTAGAGTGATATGACAGGACATCATTCAGGTGAACGCATCGTACTGGCCAGCAATAATGCCGGTAAAGTCCGGGAGATCAATCAGCTGTTGGCCAGCGAACAGATTACCGTCGTGCCGCAAAAGGATTTCAATATTCCCGATGCTATAGAGGATGGTCTCAGCTTTGTGGAAAATGCCATCAAAAAGGCCCGCCATGCATCGGGCCTGAGTGGTCTGCCAGCGATTGCCGACGACTCGGGTATTGAAGTCGACGCACTGAAAGGTGCGCCTGGCATCTACTCAGCCCGCTTCGCCGGACCAGGTGCTTCAGACGAAGAGAATCTGCAAAAACTGCTGGACCGTCTGGAAGCTGTTCCGCAAGAGAGACGCACAGCCCGTTTCCAATGTCTGATGGTCTATATGCGTCACGCGGAAGACCCGACGCCTATCATCTGCCAGGGCAGCTGGGAAGGCCGGATACTGTTTGAGCCTCAAGGAGAGAATGGTTTTGGATACGATCCCATTTTCTTCGTCCCCACCCATAACTGCAGCTCTGCAGAACTCGAACCGGAGACGAAAAACAGTCTCAGTCATCGTGGACAGGCACTGAAGTCACTGCTGCAGGCGCTCTCTGGCTAGTTTTATTTAAGTCCGCAAATGAACGCTAATAAACGCAAATGGGGTTTGATGTGTTTGAATTAGCACCGCCACTTCGAATGCCTAATATATCATTTCACGCATGATCCAAGGATACGCGCTAGAGCAGTGCTATAAAGCGGAATTGATTTTGCGTTTTTTTGCGGTGACTAGCGCCCATTTGCGGACTTAACAAAACAACATCACCGCATCATATTCCACATATAGGTACCGGGACTGGTAAAAGAGTCAACGCCCCGGTTCATATCGCTGCCCATACGATTCATGGTTGGTCCCATGGTGGCGACTGACGGCGCCATCACCTGCATGCTATGGCGCATCGCATCCAGGTCATCGGCCATCAGTTTGTACATATCGGACATGTGCTGATCAACTTCGATAAACTCCCGACTCATGATTTTCATATCCTTGGACATCAGGGATATCTTCTCCCCCATGCCATTCATACTGACTTTCATTTCACGCATATCATGAGACATATCCCCCATATAGCCACGCATCGCCCGCATGGATAACATCATGTCATACATCACGAACAACATGATCATTGCACCGAGCCAAGAACCGATCACCACACTGACCACACCCCAGTTGATCTTTTTGTCCTTGATATTCATTTTTTTGCTGGCCTCTTAACTTTAAAAAGAAGGGATAATTCCTGAGAAACGAACCATAATCCCGTCATGAAACAGGATCAAGATCTTCCGGGTCAGGAGATAAAACTGTAACACTTACTTATGACGTAACTGGCCGTTCCTTGCGTCTATCCGGCGTACACGAAAATCCATCTGACTGAACACCCGGATACCGGCATCCGCCGGGATGACAAGCCATTTCGTTATCAGGCAGATTCATCCAATGGTTCACTCAATTCAAGAGTCTACCGTGATTGCCAAGGAAACTCTGATGATTAATCGCGCAGTGATCAATAAAATATGCAACAATCAAAGAGTCCACTCATGAAGCGGTTTCATGCATGGCAATGACCGTTTTACTGTTGATCGCGCCATCCAGATGGCGCTTCTTTATCGCCAGGTAATCGGGCCGAGAAAAGAACGCTTCCATATCCTCTCGACTTGGAAACTCAATGGTGAAGACCCGGTTGATAGGTTGATCGGTTTTTGAGCGTAACACCTCGGCAATTTTGAAATCGTAGCCGAATTGACCACCGATCGAATTCAATATCGGCTCCATTGCCTCACGATACTTCTGATACGCTTCATCATCCGTGACATCAAGCCCCATGATTCTTTCAAAACCCATAAATCCTCCTCACGATATTTGAATTGAGCCGTTCAGTACCATGCTTTATATGGTCGGTTCTGCCTCAGCCGTAGACCAGATCCGGCAGCCAGGTGGCCAGTTGCGGCCAGTAGGCCAACAGGCCGAGCATCAGAAGTTGAATGACAATAAACGGCGCAACGCCTCGATAGATGGCGGTGGTGGAGATCTGTGTCGGCGCCACACCCCGGAGATAGAACAGGGCGAATCCGAAAGGCGGGGTGAGAAAAGAGGTTTGCAGATTGATGGCGATCATCACCCCAAGCCAGACCGGATCCAACCCCATCGCCAACAGGATCGGCCCGACGATCGGTACCACCACAAAGGTAATCTCGATGAAGTCGAGGATAAAGCCAAGCAGGAACATCACCAGCATTACCACGACCATGGCACCGACCACACCCCCGGGCAGATCGGTCAACAACTCGGTCACCACTTCATCTCCGCCGAAGCCACGAAACACCAGCGAGAAGAGCGAGGCGCCGATGAAGATCATGAACACCATACTGGTGACTTTGGTCGTACCGGTAACCACCGCTTTCAAGGTTTTCAGATTAAGCTGCTTTTGACTGAAGGCCAGCAGCATGGCACCGATAGCACCCACCGATGCGGCCTCGGTTGGCGTGGCCAGCCCGCCAAGAATCGACCCGAGTACGGCAACGATCAACAACAGTGGCGGCAGCAGAACTTTTAAGGCTTTAGTCAGCAGGGCTCCCCTCTGCAGCGTCTCATCGACCGGGATCGCCGGTACCGAAGCCGGCTTGACCACGGCGACGAATATAATATAGAGCAGATAGAGCAGCACCAGCATCAGACCTGGCAGCAGTGCGCCGACAAACAGATCGCCGACGGAAACCGTATCCGGTGAAAAGATCCCCATGTCGAGTTGGGCCTGCTGATAAGCCGCCGAGAGCACATCCCCAAGCAGCACCAGAATGATCGAAGGGGGAATGATCTGGCCCAGGGTTCCGGCCGCGCAGATCACTCCACAGGAGATGGCCGGATCATAGTGTCGCTTGAGCATGGTCGGCAGTGACAGCAGACCCATGGTCACCACCGTTGCACCGACAATTCCGGTACTGGCGGCCAGCAGCATACCGACGATGGTTACCGAGATACCGAGACCACCACGCAGGGTACCGAACAGGCTGGCCATGGTGTCGAGCAGGTTCTCCGCTACCCTGGACCGCTCCAGCATCACCCCCATGAAGACGAACAGAGGTACCGCAATGAGGGTTTCATTGGTCATGATGCCATACAGGCGATTGGGCAGCGCCTGCAAAAAGGCGTCATCGAAATGACCGGTATAGGTCCCCAGCCAGGCAAAAGCCAGCGAGGTGCCACCCAGGGAGAAAGCCACCGGGTAGCCAAACAACAGCACCAGGCAGACCAGCAGAAACAGAATCAGGGGAAGATATTCAGCCATCAATCATCTCCGTTGGCAGACTCTTCCCCATGGTTCAGGATCAGGCTCAGACTGCGTACCGCCAGCGAGACTCCCTGCAACACCAACAACACCGCCATCACCAGGATCAGGCTCTTCAACAGAAACACACCCTCCAGCCCACCGACCTCCCTGGAGCCTTCATAGAGGGCCCAGGATTTGGCGACGTAATCCCAGCTGACAAAGAAAATGAACAGGCAGACCGGCAGCAGCAGAGTCAGGGTACCGATCAGATCGACCCAGGCCCGGCCACGCTCAGTGAACTTACGGTAGACGATATCGACCCGCACATGCCCCTCATGCTTGAGGGTATAGGCGGCGCCCACCAGAAACAGCGCCGCGTGCATGAAGGTGACCGACTCCTGCAGCCAGATCCAACCGAGCTCAAAAACATAGCGCAACACCACCACGGTCACCGTTACCAGCACCATCAACAGGCTCAGCCAGGATATCGCCTGCCCCAGTCTTTCGTTGATCTGGTCGAATCCCTGGGCAAATCGTTCGATGGTGGCTAGAAAATGGCTCATCAAACCTCGGTCACCAGCGCAGCAGTATCCATTGGGGTACGGAAATGTTGGTCGGGTCGTTGGAGCGGGAATCGAACTCTCCATCCCCATCCCGATCGCTCATATAATAGGCCGGCCCGTTGTCCGGTTGAATCTTCACCATATAGAGCTGACCGTTGACCCGGTATTCGGTAATCGTTCCCTCGTCCCGCTTGATAATGGTGATATCCGGCTCGATCACCTCACCGTCAACGATCACCTCGGGCAGGGGTAGCTCCGGCGGCTCAGGCACAGCCTGATCCTCAGCGAAAACCGGCAGGCCGATGAGCATACTGGCGTACAGCAAGACTTTGGCTTGGGAATTCAGCTTCTTCATCATGTCCTCCCTCCATGGGAGATTATTACAGCTCAAGCAGTATCTCCTGCTCGGCGGGTGAGGGTTCGAAACGTCGGGTCTCATAGTGGTTGAAGATGGCATCCACAACCTGCTGCGGCTGCTCGCAGACCTGCACCAGATCCAGGTCTTCCTGGTCGATGGTGCCGGCGGGGCAGAGCGTATCGCGAAACCAGTCCAGCAGCCCGCCCCAGAACTTGCCATCCACCAGGATGATCGGGATCTTACGGGTTTTGCCGGTCTGCACAAGGGTCAGGATCTCGGCCATCTCATCCAGGGTTCCAAACCCGCCCGGCAGCACCACATAGGCGGAGGCATGCTTGACGAACATCACCTTGCGGGCAAAAAAGTGACGGAAGTTGAGTGAGATATCCTGATAGGCATTACCGGCCTGCTCCATCGGCAGCTGTATGTTCAGCCCGATACTGGTGGACTTACCCTCAAAGGCCCCCTTGTTGGCGGCCTCCATGATGCCGGGCCCACCACCGCTGACCACAGAGAAACCACTGTCGGAGAGCAGCCGGGCGATCTCTTCCGCCAGAGCATAGTGGGGATGATCCCTCGGGGTTCTTGCCGAGCCGAAAAAACTCACCGACGGGCTGATCTGAGCCAACTGCTCGAAACCCTCGACAAATTCAGCCATGATCTGAAATACACGCCAGGATTCTCGGGTCAGCTGACCCTCTGCGCCACCCCGGGGGCTGCGGCGTCTGTCTTGTGTTATAGCCATGAAATCTCTTCTTTTTTCTGGACGCTTACAGGGCTTCTCATCGCGGCTTGATGAAACCAACCCTGCCCGACCCATCATATCAGGCATTGCCCCAAGTGTTGAAATCGATAGCGCCTCTGCGTACTCTTGCGCCTCTGTCCAGCAGCCGTAAAGATCTCCCCCTCAATGTCCGACCTCAACCCAAGACAACAGCAAGCGGTCAACTATATCGATACACCGCTACTGGTGCTGGCTGGGGCCGGGAGCGGAAAAACCCGGGTCATCACGGCCAAGATCAGCTACCTGATCAAAAGCTGCGGACTCAACCCGCAGCAGATCACCGCAGTCACCTTCACCAACAAGGCGGCCCGGGAGATGAAAGAGCGGGTCGCCAAAACCCTGGGCGACCGACAACAGCAGCTTCCCAGAATCTCCACTTTTCACAACCTGGGGCTCAATATCGTCCGCCAGGAGCTGAAAACTCTGGGTTACAAATCGGGCTTCTCCATCTTCGATCAGCAGGACAGCGCCGGCCTGCTGAAGGACCTGCTGCGCAAACAGAATCTGGGGGACGACTCGGTGGTGAACGCCGCCCAGTGGACCATTTCCGCCTGGAAAAACGATCTAGTCACCCCTGAACAGGCTCTGCAGCAGGCTGAAAACGATCTGCAGCAGGGACAAGCCCTACTCTACGCCGCCTACCAACGCAGCCTGAAGGCCTTCAACGCCGTCGATTTCGACGATCTGATCCTGCTGCCGGTGAGCCTGTTTCGCAGCCACCCCCAAGTACTCGATCAGTGGCAGGACCGGATCCGTTATCTGCTGGTGGATGAGTATCAGGACACCAATCAGGCCCAGTATGAGCTGGTCAAACTGCTGGCCGGGGTGCGGGCCGCCTTCACCGTGGTGGGCGACGACGATCAATCGATCTATGCCTGGCGAGGCGCCAGGCCGGAAAACCTGGCCCGTCTGCAGGCCGATTTTCCAACCCTGAAGCTGATCAAGCTGGAGCAGAACTATCGCTCCAGTGGCCGTATCCTGAGATCCGCCAACCATCTGATCAGCAAGAACCCTCATGTGTTCGAAAAGAAGCTCTGGAGTGAACTGGGTCTTGGCCCGGAGTTGCGCGTTCTGGTCTGTCCCAATGAGGCCCAGGAGGCGGAACGGGTGGTCTCCGAAATCATCCACCTGAAGTTCACCGCCAAGGCCAACAACCGGGATTGCGCCATTCTCTACCGGGGCAATCACCAGGCGAAGCTGTTTGAAAAGGCGCTGCGCAGCCATAACATTCCCTATTTTCTCAGTGGCGGCACCTCCTTTTTCTCCCGCACCGAAGTCAAAGACGGCATGGCCTACCTGCGGCTGCTGGCCAATCCCACCGACGACAGCGCCTTTTTGCGCATCGTCAACACCCCACGCCGGGAGGTCGGCCCGACCACCCTGGAGAAACTCGCCGAGTATGCCCAGCAGCGAGGCAGCGCCCTGCTGCCCGCTTGCGAAGAGATTGGTCTGAAGAACCTGCTCAGCAGTCGCCCTTATGAACGCCTGCAGCACTTTTCCCGGCTGATCCAACACTACGCGCAAAAGGCCGACTCGGATCCGGCCGCGGCTTTCAGAGCCCTGATGGAGGAGATCGACTACCTGGGGTGGCTCAAGGAGAATGCCAGCAGCGACGGTATCGCCGAGGCACGCATGGAGAATGTCACCGACCTAATGGACTGGCTGAAAGCTCTGCAGCATGGCGAGCTGCAGGAGAAGACCCTGGCGGAGATGGTCAATCACCTGACCTTGATGGATATGCTGCAGCGTCAGGAAGATGAATCGGAACAGGATCAGGTCCACCTGATGACCCTGCATGCCGCCAAAGGACTGGAGTTTCCCCATGTCTTTCTGGTCGGTATGGAGGAGGAGCTGTTGCCCCATCGCAGCAGTATCGAAGAGGACAACATCGAAGAGGAGCGCCGGCTGGCCTATGTGGGGATCACCCGGGCACAACGCACCCTGACCATGACCTATGCCAGTAAACGCAAACGTTTCGGTGAGATGGTTCCCGGAGAACCGAGCCGCTTTCTGCAGGAGCTGCCGGAAGAGGATCTGGTATGGGAGGGCCGTGGCAGCAAGCTCAGCAAAGAGGAGCAGCAGGCCCGGGGATCGGCCCATCTGGCCAATCTGAAATCGATGCTCAGTTGAACCACCCGGCAACCCCATCAGGGGGGGTGCCGGGTGCTGTCATTACATGCTCAGGATCCACTCCACGACGACGCGGATGTTCTCATCCGAGACATGAGCATTGGGAGGCATGGGAATCTGTCCCCAGGTACCGACACCACCGGCTTTGACTTTCGCGACCAGGGTATCAACCGCCGTCGCATCGCCTTTGTATTTAGCGGCTACCTCTTTATAGGCCGGACCGACCACCTTGGTCTCGATCTGGTGGCAGGCCATACAACCGGAGGAGGTGGCCACAGCCAGTACATCGCCACTCGGTGCAGCCGGAGCTGCTGCAGGCGCCGCTTCAGCCGGGGCCGCCTCGGCCGGAGCAGCTGCTGTTTCAGTTGCAGCAGGCGCACTCTCGGCTGCCGGTGCGGGTGCTGCTTCAGCAGGCTTTGCAGCGCCTTCAACACTCACCTTACCGATCGGGGCAATGCGTTCCAGAACCTCTGGACGCTCTTCTGCAAAAAGCTGCGCAGAAACCAACAGCGATGCGACAGCCACACCTGCCAACACACCAGACTTTGTTACAACATGGATACTCACGGGCATAATCCTCCGTATTTCAATCGATTGCGCCCCACGCCTCGATCTAAGGGCCTGCTTGAAGCCCTGAACATGGCCTATTAAGGTGGCGGGTTAGCAATAGGCATTGCGAAAAACCCGGCGATTATACCCGTGGATGAAAAAAAGAGCGAACAGGGTTGGACGGCACCTCCCGGGAGGGCTAAACTACGCATCGCTGCGTTAGCCTCACTCTGGAGAGTTGCAGCACATCAGCGCCCGTAGCTCAGCTGGATAGAGTACCGCCCTCCGAAGGCGGGGGTCACAGGTTCAAATCCTGTCGGGCGCGCCATCCATAGCCTGCCCAAATTCACTCCTGCATCATTGCCGCTGGTTGCTCAGGAGGTTTTGAATTGGCGAATCATCCCATGAAGCGAGTCACCCAGCTCAGACAGCTCTGTGCTTGCCTGGTTGATCTGCTCACCGGCCAGAGATGAATGCTCCGCCAACTGGGAGATCTGCACCACGCTCCGATCGATCTCCTGGGCTACCGCCGACTGCTCCTCAGAGGCGCTTGCAATCTGCATGTTCCGATCGGAAATAGATGCGATCGATGTGACGATATCGTTCAACGATTGGGTTGCCCCTTGAGCCTTATCTACAGTGGACAGGGTAGTTTCGCTACTTCTATGGATCACATCCACCGCATTCCGGGTGCCGTCCTGCAGCCGTTCGATCATCTCCTTGATTTCCGAAGTCGCCTGCTGGGTTCGGCTGGCCAAAGAACGCACTTCGTCCGCAACGACGGCAAAACCCCGTCCCTGCTCACCAGCCCTGGCAGCTTCGATCGCCGCATTCAATGCCAGGAGACTGGTCTGCTCTGCGATACCGCGAATCGTATCGGACACAGAACCGATCCCTTCGCTCTCCTCGGCAAGACTGTTGATTACATCTGAAGCTGACTTCATCTCATGCTCCAGACTATTGATCGCCTGAGTGACATTAACCACGATATCCTTACCTGCGACGGCCTCTTCATCAGCAGCACGAGCCGATGCAGCAGCGCTTTCAGCACCTTCGGCGATCTCCTTGATGGTTGCAGCCATCTGCGTAACAGCTGCCGCCACCTGATGGGTCTCACTCTGCTGCTGATTGAGATTCTGATGGGTCTGCTCAGTGGTACTGCTGAGCTCCTCTGCAGCTGTGGCGAGCTGCGTGCTGACTTGAGAAACCTGTTTGATGATACCTTCGATCTTTTCAATAAATTGATTGAAGGACGCTCCCAATTTTGCCACCTCATCCTCGCCGCGACTGTCGAGACGACGGGTGAGATCACCTTCACCCGAGGAGATATCGTCCAGCGCATCAACCGTTTCACAGAGGGGGCGTACAATGCTCTTGGCAATAAAATAGGAGGTCACCAGGAAGACCGCGATAACCACCAGAGCGATGGCGCCGATCTCCAAGGCAAAGCGATTGAATTGCGCCTCCACATCGTCCACGTAGATACCGGTACCCACCACCCAACCCCAGGGCTTGAAGGCTCTAACATAGGATATTTTATCCACCGGATCTTCAAATCCGGGTTTGGACCATTTGTAGGGAACAGTACCCGCCCCATGCTTGTGGGCGACTGCAGCAAAATCACGGAATATCCGTTTACCGTCGGGATCCGTGAAGCTCGACATATCCTTACCATCGAGTTCCGGCTTGATCGGATGCATCACGAGCACAGCATCCATATCGTTGATCCAGAAGTAGTTGTTGTCACCGTAACGCAACGATTTGATATTCCTTATAGCACGACTCTTGGCCTCTTCCATGGAGTAGTCGCCTTTCTTTGCATGCTCAAATTGTGATTCGATAAGGCTATAGGAAACATCGACCAGGGCTTGGGTTTGCAATTCCTTCTCTTTCATCAAATCCTTGTAATACTCATCCAACCCTAAAATAGCAATAACCACCAAACCCATGAGTGTGGTAGCGGTTAACAGCCAGAGTTTTTTTCGTACAGGGAGTTGTCGTAAACTGATCACAGGGAAGCCCTCGCTCTTAATTTGAAAAGGCCGGCAAGGTACTACGAAGCCGCACAAAAATTTGTAGCGGTACGATCAAGGTTTTCTATAGAAAAAAATCAAACATAGTTTAATATTTCTATTGGCGCCTATTTCATGATAAAAAAAATCAATATCA
This sequence comes from Chromatiales bacterium, assembly GCA_022360905.1. Lineage (GTDB taxonomy): Bacteria > Pseudomonadota > Gammaproteobacteria > Chromatiales > Chromatiaceae > Thiodiazotropha. The sequence continues at coordinate 7,844 of JAKSBX010000128.1, read as the reverse complement.
AAATCGCCTCATTAACCCGTAGACAAGAAACAAACAAGCAGCGAAACCGAGAATACCCCTGATAAAAAGCACAGTATCTCCGTAGAAATTGTGTGTTCAATAAAGAATAAGATCTGGGAACGTCAGCACATTGGGCTGACGTCATTCAGTGCCATGTTAGCTACGAATAACCGGAAACGGATGAAGGCACGAACGATAGGAATGTCGTCAATAACGAATAGTGTTCCCATGCTCACATCACGGTTGGGAGAAGCACCATGAAGATCCGACACCATTTCGACAAGCCTATCAGGGCACTAAATACCAATCTAACGGCCGCACCACCATCAAACAACGGCATAACTCATTTTTTGTAAATGATTAGTTTGTCCTGCTATGAAACAACTGAGGTAGCACCTGTACTCAGTTGAACCGTAAAACTGCCCCTATTTGGTCTTGATGATATTAACCGCATCAATCTTGATACTATGTTTAGAAAGATAGTCATAATCAGGATTGTTAATATTCGATCCGTACTGGCAATGCTTCATTGCCTGATACCCATCGCATGCTTTGCAGAAGGCCCACCTGTAAGATCTGCAGGCGAGCTGTCTTACCCTCCTTTTTCCATAGAAAAAAAAGATGGTAGCGCAGATGGGTTTTCCGTTGAATTGATGCGAGAAGCGCTCAAAGCAATGGGGCGTGAAGTCAGCTTTGTTGCTAAGCCTTGGGAAGAGATTAAAAATGATCTTATAGCCGGCAAATTGGATGCGCTACCAATTGTTGGGCGTACCCCTGAAAGAGAGAAAGAGTTCGATTTTACCGTACCTTATATCACACTTTATGGCGCCGTCTTTACACGTAAAGATACACAAGGAATTGAGAGATTAGAAGACCTCCGAGATCGGAGGATTGGTGTAATGCGTGGCAATAATGCCGAAGATTTCATGAATCGGCAGGGCCTCACTGATCAGTTAATAACCACTACTACTGTTAAAGATGCTTTGCTGATGCTCTCCAGAGGCACACTGGACGCCGTAGTAGCCCAACGACTTGTGGGTATTAATCTGATCAACAAACTTAAACTTGAAAATCTCGAAACGGCAATTGCTCCCTTAAGAGCGTTTTCTCAGGAATTTTGCTTCGCTGTCTCTGAAGGAAACAAAACACTGCTCGCCGATCTGAATGAGGGTCTATCGGTTATTGTGGCCAATGGTACTTACGAGGCCCTCTACGACAAATGGCTAAGCAGCTATATCGATAAACATGAAAAAATACTTCATTACTTAAAGATAATATCAGCGCTCGCGATATTGCTGTTCTTGATTCTGCTGACGATATATCAACGCATGCACCTGAAGGGACACCGGCAACTTAAAGCCAGTGAAAAACGCTATCGGACGCTTTTTGAAAATATGACTCAAGGCGCCTTGTACCTGAACCGTCACGGAAAACTGATTGCCTGCAACCAGGCCACACTCGATCTATTCGGTCTGTCGTACGATCAGTTTGCTGTTGAAACCTCACAGGCAAATCCCTGGAAACTGATTAATGAAGACGGTATGGAATTGTCAAGCGATCAGCACCCGTCAATTCAAGCCTTACAAACCGGTGAGCCTGTTCATAACATCATTGCAGGTATATACAACCATAAAAAAGGAAAACAAGTCTGGTTGAGTATCAATGCAATACCTCTATTCAATTCGGATTTATGGAAACCCAATCAAATCTTCGTTATCTTGCATGAAATCACAGAAATCAGAAAAGCAAAAGAAGATCTTAAGATAGAACGCCAACGCCTGCAGCATATTCTCGAAGGAACCCGCGCCGGCACTTGGGAGTGGAATACAACTACCGGCGAGACGATATTCAATGATCGTTGGGCGGAAATTATCGGCTATACACTGGATGAGATATCACCCGTCAGTATCGAAACCTGGTTGCAGTTCTGCCATCCAGAAGATCTGGAAGAGTCAAATAAACTAATACAGAAGCATTTAGCCGGCGAGCTCGACTATTATCAGGTTGAATTACGAATGCGACACAAAAACGGGGGTTGGGTGTGGGTACTCGATCGGGGAAAAGTTGTCTCATACGCAAAGGATGGCACACCCGTATGGATGGCAGGAACTCACACCGACGTCACCCAACGCAAGCAGGCCGAAGAGTCCTTAAGAGAATCCATTGCTATAAACCAGACTATGCTAAGATCTATTCCGGATCTGATTTGGCTGAAAGATCCTCACGGGGTCTATCTATCCTGCAATCCAGCTTTCGAAGGTTTCATTGGTCTTTCTGAAGATGAAATTATCGGTAAACGTGACGCCGATTTACCAACCGGCAACCTTTCAGGTTTCACCAGCACCTGTGATCAGGTTAATTTGCGTTTAGGTGAAGCATGCACGAAAGAACAGTGGGTTCCCTTTGCGGATAGTGGTAAAACACTATTGATGCTCACCACAAAAACACCTACCTACGACCAGACAGGGAAAATAATTGGTGTATTGGGTATAGCCCGTGATATCACAAAACAATATCACACACAGGAAGAAGTGAGAGAAAAGGAGAGTTATCAGCGCGCTTTGCTGGATAATTTCCCTTTCAAGGTTTGGCTAAAGGATACACAATCCCGTTTTCTTGCTGTTAATCAACCCTTTGCGCTGTATGCCGGTTATTCAGATGCAAATGACCTACGTGGAAAATCGGATTTCGATATCTGGCCAAACGATTTGGCTGAAGCTTATCGTCGTGATGATATGGAGGTCATGGATAATCAACTGAAGAAAGAGATTATTGAAGAATCTGTAGATACCAGTGGCCGCAAATGGGTTGAGACCTACAAGGCACCGGTATTGGGGAATAATAACGAATTGTTTGGAACGGTCGGCTTTTCACACGACATCTCCAGTATTAAGCAAGCAGAGGAGATTCGGGTACTGAATCTAGAGAAGCAGAGAGATGAACTGATCCAGGAGATACACCATAGAATCAAGAATCATCTCCAAGGTCTCATTAGTTTACTGGATCACAGAAAAAATTATGGCAAAAACAACACTGACCCAATTGGTGAAGTGATCACCCAGATTGAATCGATCGCAACGGTTTACGGGCTTCAGACTGAACGCTTAAGCGGACAAATCATCTTACATCAAATGCTGGACGCCATTGTATTCAGCATCTCAGGCATCAGCCAGGTTCCTCTGGCTGTTTCATACCAAGATGAGTATTCAGAAATCAGGATTGATCGGGATAAAGCCGTAGCGATTTCGTTGGTCATCAATGAACTCATCATGAATGCAGTAAAACATAGTCGCTACACAAAAAATGGCAAAATTTCAATCAGCTGCGATCGTCAGCCTGAACATATCGCTATTAATATCGTCAACCCGGGTGTTCTTCCCAATGACTTTGACTTGCAATCCAACCAAGGATTGGGAACCGGACTGAGTTTGGCGCTGGCCATGTTACCGATCAGAGGGGCTCGAATATCGATATCCTGTCAAGATAATGAAGTATTTACCGAACTAATAATTAGCTCTCCACTAATAACAGATGGAATAAATTAGGTTCCACAGAGAATTCCGAGAGGCATACAATGAATAACCAAAAATCAAGACTTCTGCTTGTCGATGATGACAGTTTAGTACTGGCCACTTTTGGCACCGGTTTAAAACAAGCCGGATACGACGTTGTGCTTGCTGACAACAGTAAGGAAGGTTTCCGCCACGCCGTAGCAACGCCACCGCCTGATTTGGCGATATTAGACATCTATATGCCGAAAGTGTCCGGGATTGAAATGGCCCAAGGCCTGAAGGAGTTAGGTATACCTTCGATGTTTTTTTCCGCCTATGGAGACGATGAAAATGTACAAAAGGCTATACAGGACGGTGCTCTGGGTTACTTGGTAAAACCGATAAAAATCGAAAATGCGATTCCCGCTATCGAAACCGCGCTGAAGAGAGCACAGGATATCAAAGAACTCACAAGTAAAGAGCAACGCCTTGGCAATGCACTTGAGACCAGCAGAATCGTCGATGTTGTGATCGGCATACTCATGGAGCGTCATAAACTGGGAAGAGAGGATGCATTCGACATCCTTAGAAAGAAATCTCAGTCAGAGCGTCGTAAAGTCAAGGATGTAGCGAGAGATGTACTAACTGCTTGGGATGCCGTAAACAACCTTCAGCGTAACAGCTAATATTTTTGTTGATTTGCCTGTTGAAAGTCAGATTTTCTGGGCGTAGCCAATGGATCACACCAAGCACAAGATTAGCTTTCGGAAATAAATTCCCACAAGCTGAAACAAAATGAAACACAATTATTTTCCAATAAATACAGCAAGATACCGAAATCGCTTAACCAATACCCGCCGCTAAATAATAAAAGCTAAAGATTAGGATATCTCAGTCGAAACTGTAACTAGACACAGGCATTATAACCGCCGCTGTTGTTGGCTGCACCGGAATGCCATTCAACTTTATGGCTGATTCCGCACAAGCCGATTCATGGAGTTCCCTTTCCACTACGGAATTCCTATCTAAATAAGGCTCTCATCCCTGCCTTAATCTCTGTGATTACGTAAGCATTCACCTGAAACTGATAGTCAGGACAGGTCAACTGCCTGCCGTCACAAATATACAAAACGACGCTTTCAATGCGCCTTGGAGCAATAGATTTCAGTAGTTTCTAGTTAAGGATAACTAGAAAGTGCTAAGCGTTATATCTCCTCTGCTCTGTCTCGGCGACGTTGTGCATGGTTTCCATTATGGTTGGTAAATATACCAGAAAAATCGATAGGTATTAAAATGAAACTCGTCTCTCACTTATTTCAAAACTTGAGTATCAGTGCAAAAGCGATGATGTCCCCCGTACTGATCATTGTTTTATTGATCGCGGTTGGTGGCATGGCTTACTCAAGCCTAACCAATCTCGACACCGAAGTTGTAGGGATCACACAGGATCTTGCACCGGATGCAGGCACGGCAGCTGAGATCATGCAGCAAGTATATCGTAAACGTCTGCAAGTAAAGGACTACATCAAAACCAGTAGCAACCAATCAGTGGAAAAGTTCAAAAACGCTGAAAAACAGCTACAGGAAATCATGCGGACTGCCCGAGCAGATATTCAAAACCCTAATCGTGTCAAATTGCTCGATGAAATTGATGACCTGAATAATCAATATACAAAAACCTTCTTTGAAGTCGTCGTCTCAAATATGGACAAACGAAACAAGATTGTAAACGACACAATGAATGTCAAAGGTCCATTCATTGAAAAAAGCTTGTCAAAAGTTATGGCTACCGCATTTGACGATAATGACGCGGAAGCAGCCTACTTTGGCGGCGTAACGCAGAAGCACCTATTGCTGGCCCGCTTATACGTTTTCCGGTTTTTGGTAGAGAACGATAATGCATCGAAACAGCGGGTTGAGCGCGAGTTTGCTGAGACCAAAAAACAACTGGTCAATCTACTGAGCAAATTGGAAAATCCTCAACGTCGTCAATTAGTCAACGAAGCGACACAAGCATTAGATGAATACATTTCGGGTTTCAGTGGTGTCGTCACCGCCATCACGGAACGCAACCGGGGTGTTAAGACGATTCTCGATGTTAATGGCCCAATCATGGCAGGTAAATCACAAGAACTTCGGAATAGTGTCTTCGATTCATTGAAAGAACAGTCTGACCTGGTTGAAGATAATGTATCGGAAACCACAACGACCATCGGACTTGTTACCCTAGTCGCTGTCATTATCGGTCTTTTGGTTGCCTATTTAGTTATGCGCGGTATTGTGGTACCGATTAAAAACACCAACTCAATGCTTGAGGATATTGCCCAGGGAGATGGTGACCTGACGAAACGCATTCAGGTCAACAGCAATGACGAAATAGGCGCTCTGAGCAAGAACTTCAACAATTTCGTCGAAAAACTACATGGCATTATCTCGCAGATTATGAATGCCACCGGACAACTTGCGACTGCGGCAGAGCAAGTGGCGACTATTACCGAGCAAACCGGCACCAACATCACACAGCAGAAGCAAGAAACGGAACAGGTAGCAACAGCCATGAATGAGATGACTGTTACTGTCCAGGCTGTCTCACAAGATGCCTTGGCCGCTTCAGATGCAGCCGGTGTAGCCAATGAGGAAGCCAACAGCGGAGATCAGGTCGTATCCAAGACCATAGAAGCCATTAATAGTCTGGCGAGTGAGGTGGAAGAGTCAGCATCATCAATAGAAAAGCTGCAGAACCATAGTGTCGACATCGGCTCGATTCTGGATGTGATTAAAAATATCGCAGAGCAGACCAATCTGTTGGCACTCAATGCTGCAATCGAGGCTGCTCGTGCCGGAGAACAGGGACGTGGTTTTGCCGTTGTTGCTGATGAGGTAAGAACCCTTGCACAGAGAACCCAGACCTCCACTGCGGAAATTGAAAGTCTTATCAGTGCGTTGCAGGACGGGTCAAAGCAAGCGGTCGGCATGATCACCCAGAGCCGTGATCTCGCCATTTCTACCGTCGACCAGGCAGCCAGCGCCGGAGAATCGCTGCGCTCAATCACCGGTGCGGTGTCGACGATTATGCAAATGAACACCCAGATTGCTACCGCATCTGAACAGCAAGCAACCGTCGCGAACGAAATCAATAGGAATGTAGTAAATATCCAGTCGGGTTCAGAACAAACTGCAGCAGGTGCAGAACAGACGGCAAGTGCCAGTTTGGAGCTGGCTAACTTAAGTGAGGAACTTATGGGCCTGGTCAGTCAGTTCAAAGTCTAACCCAATGGTGCAGGTGCAGCGTTGTTAATGCGCTGCACCATACCCAGAATTAGTTTAACAAATAACAGTTAAATTCAGATTTCAACGAGGTGTAACGCCATGTCCAGTTTGATGCAATCGGTCGATCAAAGAACCCGCCTTGCCGGCACGAACCGCCTGGAAGTATTACTCTTTAGTCTAGGGGAAGACCGTGATACCAATCGTAACGAGTTATTTGGGATCAATGTCTTCAAGGTAAGAGAAGTTATGCATGTCCCTGATATTACCCATGCACCTGATATGCCTGAAAGTGTCGAAGGCATGGTCAGCCTTCGAGGGTCCATGGTACCGGTTGTCAATCTAGCAAAGTTCTGTGGTGTTCAGACAAAGGACAAACCCGGCATTCTTATGATTACGGAGTACAACAAACACGTACAGGGTTTTCTTGTCTACTCTGTCGATACTATTGAGCGCCTGAATTGGGAAGAGGTTAAGGCGCCACCACCGATGTTGGTAAATCAACTGGGCGGTCTTGTTACTGCAGTGGCGGAACTGGAGGATCATCGCCTGGTGATGATAATGGACGTTGAAAAGGTACTGTCAGAATCTGCCGGACTCTACGATAGCGAGGAGCTCTTCGAGGGAATCCATCGTCAAGATGTAAGTAAAGAGATTACTGTATTATTCGCAGACGATTCCAGTGTAGCTCGAGACCAGATCGTTAGAACACTCGATCATATGGGCGTAAGACATATCAGTGCAACGAACGGCGCAGAAGCCTGGGACAAACTGAATGAGCTCGCAGAACGAGCTGAAGCGACCGGCAAGTCAATTTCGGATGAAGTGCAGTTCATCCTTACTGATGTGGAAATGCCGGAGATGGATGGATACGTATTGACCAGAATGGTGAAACAGGATGCACGCTTTGAAAACATCCCCGTAATTATGCACTCTTCTTTAACTTCCGACGCTAATCAGGCGCTCGGAGAAGGTGTGGGTGCCGACGCCTATGTCCCCAAATTTGAACCGAAAGAGCTTGCTCAAACGCTTGGTAAATTGATCACCTGATAGTTGTGTGTACACGCTCATCTGTCTAAGCCGGTT
>JAKSBX010000161.1 GCA_022360905.1 Chromatiales bacterium | reverse complement strand
CGCGCCGATAATACCAATTGTAGGCGAGTATCCACCCATCCCTTCAAATACCTTGGCGGCCTGTACGTCGTATTGTTCACTGGCATCCACTTCCATCTCCAGGATAGAGCGCAAGGCATCCGGCTCACTGCCGTCGACCAGTAGCTGCATCCCCTTGCGAATAAACGGGTCCGGCTCTTCGTCCGCAATGGCCTCCAGGCCCAGCAAACCCTCCTTTCTGGCAATGTTGCTCCACTGCACCAGCTTCTCGATGGTAGTGGGCATATCGAGTCTGGCCGGTAAAAACACCCGACCTGAGAGACGCAGGGCATGCCAGAAGACCGGCACCGGAGTCTGCAGCAGAATGGCACCGATGGTGCCGCCTATGACGATCACCATGGCCGGGCCATTGACCAGGGAGTCCATATGTCCCCCCTCCAGCCAATTGCCGCCAAGAATCGCCAGAAAAGCGACGACGATACCGATAAAGCTCAGAAAGTCGACTCTCATTTCACTCTCGCCATAAGTGGCCCAATCTCATCGATACCCAACACCTTGTCAGAAAGACCCGCCTTCTCGACGGCCTGCGGCATACCATAAACCACACAGCTCTTCTGGTCCTGACTCCACAGGGAAGAACCATATTTCTTTAACTTTTTCGCGCCCTCAAGACCGTCTGATCCCATACCGGTCAAGATCAGTCCAAGCGCGTTACCCCGGAAGCTTTCCGCCACCGATGCCAGCATCTGATCGACACTCGGATGGTAGATCTCTCCCGGCAAGGGATTGGAGATTCGTACCTGATAGCCACCAGCACCACGAACGACTGTGGTCTGTTTTCCGCCAGGTGCGATCAACGCCACACCCGGCCGTAACACTTCACGATCCATCGCCTCTTTGACCCTGATGGCACAGGAACCATCGAGCCGCTCCGCATAGGCCTTTGTAAAACTGCCCGGCATATGCACCGCAGCGACCACTGGCAGAGGAAAGTTTCTCGGTAAGGCACTCAATACCTGTCGCAGTGCCACTGGCCCGCCGGTGGACGCACCGATCGCCACCAATTCAGGACGGCTTGAGAAAGACGGCGCCACCTGACCTACGGTGGAGACACGTGGCGATGACGGCGCCAGGAACTCTTTCACGCTGGCGCGCGACAGGGAGAGGGGTGATTTAGCCAAATCCCGGATCCGCTCCAGCAGGGCTTTGGAAGTCTCTTCAGCCCCGGCCGCCGGATTACTCATCTCTTTGGGCAGAAAATCCATCGCCCCGGCATCCAGCGCATCGAGGGTCTCTTTGGCGCCCTCGGTGGTGAGTGCTGAAAACATCAGGATCCTGGTCGGAGTTTCCTCCATGATTTTGCGAACGGCGGTGATCCCATCGATCACCGGCATCTCCACATCCATGGTTACCACATCGGGCTTGAGGCGCTTTGTCTGCTGGATCGCCTCTTCACCATTGGCCGCAAAGCCAATGATTTCCATATCTTGAGCGGTTTGCAGTGCAGCCGCTACACGATTGCGAAAAAAGGCTGAGTCATCGACAATCAGTACTCGCACTTTGGCGCCCATAGTCCCTCTTCAGATATGACCTTAGTCTTAGAGACGGACTGCAAGCCAAACCTTGCCGGAGTAATGCACCAGACCGTCAATGACCGGTTCGTTAAAACTTCTTAGCATATTTTCGCATCAGACCAGGCACATCCATGATCAGAGCGATCTTACCGTCGCCGGTAATGGTGGCACCTGCCATTCCTTCCAGGCCTTGCAGCAGTGCCCCTAAGGGTTTGATCACCACCTCTTCCTGACCGATCAGATGATCGACCACCAAACCTACCTGAATATTACCTACGTTCACGATCACCACATGACCGTTGCCCTTCTCCTCATCAACCAGGGGATTGTTCGGTCTCAGCCAGTTGCGCAGATAGAACAGTGGCAGGGCGCGTTCCCGCACCATGATCGTCAACTGTCCATCCACCACATTGGTGCGCTTGAGATCCAGATTGAAGATCTCCACCACACTGGCCAGCGGCAGGGCAAAAGGTTGATCGTTCAACAGCACCATCAGGGTTGGCAGAATCGCCAGTGTCAGCGGCAGTTTGATGATGATGATACTGCCCTGCCCCCATTCGGAATCGATCTCCACCGAGCCGTTCATCTGGGCGATTCGGGTTTTTACTACATCCATGCCGACACCGCGGCCGGAAACATCGGAGATCTCGGTTTTGGTCGAGAAGCCCGGAGCAAAGATCAGATTGAAACACTCTTTGTCATCCAGTCTTGCCGCGGCTTCGGCATCCATCATGCCCTTCTCTACCGCTTTTTTGCGAAGTACATCGGGATCCATGCCTTTGCCGTCATCGGCGATCGAGAGCAGGATGTGGTCACCTTCCTGGGCCGCTGAAAGGACGACGGTACCCCTTCTGGGCTTGCCTTTCTGCTCCCGCTCGTCCGGCTGTTCAATGCCGTGATCGACAGAGTTTCGCACCAGATGAACCAGTGGATCGGCAAGTGCCTCTACAAGATTCTTATCGAGATCCGTATCCTCACCCTGCATCTCAAGGTCGATCTCTTTTTTCAAGCTACGCGCCAGATCGCGCACCACTCTGGGAAAACGACCAAAAACCTTTTTGATCGGTTGCATGCGGGTTTTCATCACCGCAAGTTGCAGATCGGAGGTTACAACATCCAGATTACCAACGGCATTCGAGACCTCTTCATCATTCAAGGTCGCTTTCAGCGTTGCCAGGCGATTTCTTACCAGCACCAGCTCACCGACCATATTCATAATATCGTCCAGGCGCTGGGTATCGACTCGTACGGTAGTCTCGGCTGGGGGCTTGTTCGCCGCGGCAGGCTTTGCCCCTTTGGCAGCGGGCTTGGCAGGTTTGGCTGGCTTCTCTGCAGCCGGTTTAGCGGCGGGTTTAGCCGCTGATTCAGCTTTCGCTTTTTTCGCAGGTGCGGCCTTCTTCTTGGCTACGGTCTTCTTTTTAGCAGCTGGTTTCTTGGCAGCTTCCGCCTTCGGTTTATCCGCTGGTGCTTGACTCAGTTTATTCGGATCGAATTTACCCTCACCATGGATTTGATCGAGCAGATTCTCGAACTCATCCTCAGTGATTTCATCACTGGCAGGGCCGCTGGACTTTTTCGCTGCAGCTGCCGGCTTTTGTTTCTCTTCGGCTGGCTTGTCAGGCAGTTTCCCCGGATCGAATTTTCCTTTACCGTGGATCTGGTCCAGCAGATCCTCGAACTCCTCTTCAGAAATATCATCGGAAGCTGCTTTGGGCGCTTTCGCTTCCTGCTTCGGCTTACCGGTGAACTGGCCTTTGCCATGCAGATCATCCAGTAGTGATTCAAACTCGTCTTCGGTGATTTCATCACTGCCAGCGGCTTTGGCTTCAGGCTCCTGAATGGCATCCAGCAGCTCCTCAAACTCATTCTCGCTCAACTCATCCTTGGCTGTGACAACTTCCTCTGTGCTGTCGGCAACGGCAGGCTCCGGCGCTTCGACTGTCTCTTCGACAACCTCTTCCTGCTGTTCATCTGGTTCCTCTGGCTCAGCTTCCTCACCTTCCGGCACAGCATATCCATTGAGTCTTTGAATCAGGTTCGGGTCGGCATGATCCGGCATGATGCCCTGGCGGACCTCATCGAACATGACATTGACGACGTCGAGCACCTCCAGCACCGAATCCATTAAATCGGGACCGACGCTACGCTGCCCCTGCCGCAGGACATTAAACACATCTTCGGCGCGATGACAGACTTCCACCAGGGGTTCTATGGTGAGAAATCCAGCGCCACCTTTGATGGTATGGAAACCACGAAATACTGCATTGAGCAGATCAAAATCATCCGGTTGCTGCTCCAGATCGACCAATTGCTCACTGAGCAATTCGAGAATCTCGCCCGCTTCAACCAGAAAATCCTGCAGGATTTCGTCGTTGACATCGATGCTCATCTATCACTCCCGGTAACACTGCCGAATATTGCCATTCTTATTGACTGATATATCGGTCTAAACTCGAATAACTAAAATCCAAGACTTGATAGCAGGTCGTCCACATCATCCTGACTGGTCACTTGATCACCTTGATCGAGTCCAGGAATTGCCGGGCCAGCCAATTCTTCCTTCTCTTTCTTGCCAGATTCGTCTTCAAGCTTGTTGCCGGTAATACGGACCAACATGACCAACTTCTCTTCCACATCATGTACCAGGGTGATTACCTTGCGGATAATCTGACCGGTAAGGTCCTGAAAATCCTGTGCCATCAGCACATCAGATAGATTGTTGTGCAGTACAGTCGCATCCTCCTTTGACTTGACCAGGTACTGTGACAGGTCACGACTCAGATCCACGAACTCATCCTTATCCAGCATCCGGGAGCGCAGTCGTTCCCACTGCTCTGACAACTCAGCGGACTGCTTTTCGATATCCTCGATCAACGGCATGCTCTTTTCCACTGCGGTGAGAGTACGATCTGCCGATTGCTCGGTCATGGTTATAACGTAGGTCAAACGCTCCTTGGCATCCGGTATCTCTACATTTGTCATGTCATTGATTCGGGCGTCGAGTAAAAAACCGTTGATTGCATCATGCAGTTCACGGGTCAAACGACCGACTTCAAGGAATAACTGATCGTTACTTGCGGGGGGTGTTAAAGATGCAATCAGTCTCTCAGACTCTTCTTGATCACCCGACTCCAGGCTGGCCACCAATGCTCTTGCCGTCTCTAACCGCTGCTGGTTATCCTGATTTTGCCCCATATTGATAAACTCCAGGCGATAGAAGCTCAACCCACACGTTCAAAGATCTTGTTGATCTTCTCTTCCAGGGTCGTTGCGGTGAAGGGTTTGACGACATAGCCGTTGACGCCGGCTTGAGCCGCTTCGATGATCTGTTCCCGTTTTGATTCGGCTGTGACCATCAAAACCGGTAGACCGGCCAGCTTTTCGTCTGCCCGCACGGCTTTCAACAGATCGATCCCGGTCATACCGGGCATATTCCAGTCAGAGACTAGAAAATCGAAATTACCGCTCTGCAACATCGGTAGCGCAGTCAGACCGTCATCTGCCTCCTGGGTATTGTTGAAACCCAGATCACGTAGCAAGTTTTTGATAATTCGCCTCATGGTGGAGAAATCATCCACAATGAGGATCTTCATGTTTTTATCCAATGCTCACTCCCTCCTGCATATCACCGGTGGTTTCCAAACTCGGTACACACAGGACAACCAATTACTACTCTTCGTCACGTACCAGTGAGAGCCAGTCCGTCAATCGTGAACGTAGACGCAGAGTTGCCTGACTGTGTATCTGACAGACTCTGGATTCACTGACACCCAATACATGGCCGATTTCACGAAGATTCATTTCATCATCGTAATACATTGCGATGACCAATCGCTCCCGTTCCGGCAGACTCGCAATCGCCTCCGCCAATGCCTTCTTGAAGGCATCCTTCTGCAAGCCATCGAACGGACTGTCCATCGGGCCTTCCCGGGTAGCCGGAAAACCGTCACTGACAGCGGTCAGTTCATCCAAACTGAATATCCGGCAGCCGGTCGAATCCTGGAGAATCTGGTGATACTCCTCCAGACTCATATCCAGGGCCTTCGCCACTTCAACATCCCGGGCGTCCCGGCCTTCGTTGTTCTCGATCTCACGCATCGCTTCCGCCACCATGCGCGCTTTGCGGTGCACAGAGCGGGGTGTCCAGTCGCTGCGTCTGATCTCATCCAGCATAGCGCCACGAATGCGGATACCCGCATAGGTTTCGAAACTGGCACCCTGAGTGGGATCATAATTTTTGCTCGCCTCAAGCAGGCCTAACATGCCAGCCTGGATCAGATCGTCCGACTGCACATTGGGCGGCAACCGATTCATCAGATGGTAAGCAATCCTTTTCACCAGTCCTGCGTGCTGATCAACCAGATCATTGTAGCTCTGCTGCTTTTGCACGGCGGTGTATGTCGCTAAACCGTTCACCGTCTTACTCCCCATATTGGCTTGAAAATTGGATCAGGCGTTCGACAAAAAACTGCAGATCCCCACTGACTCCGGTTGGTACAGGCCAGTTATCGGCCTTCTTAGCTAAATTCTTGAACGCCTGTGCTACTCTGGAGCGGGGAAAAGCCTCAACAACCGGTTTTTGGCTCTTTACCGCCTTTCTGAGCTGCTCATCATAAGGAATACTCCCCATGTAGCTGAGCATAACATCAAGGTACTGGTCGGTGACCCGACACATCTTGTTATATAGGTCCCTTCCCTCCTGGACGCTCTTCACCATATTCGCCAGTATACGAAATCGACTGATACCATGCTCACGATTTAACAATTTGATAATCGCATAGGCATCGGTGATCGAGGCCGGCTCGTCACAGACCACCACAATCTGCTCCTGAGCTGCCCTGCTGAAGCTGATCACCAGATCGGAGATACCGGCTGCCGTGTCGATCAGCAGCACATCCACATCGTTCGCCACCTCGCTGAATGCGTGGATCAATCCCGCATTTTCAGCGCGCGACATTTCAGCCATATGCTGCATACCGGATGCCCCGGGCACAACTTTCATGCCTTTCGGTCCAGTAACAATGATATCTTCCAGTGAAGACTCCCCCCGCATCACGTGGGAGAGGTTGAGTTTAGCATGTAATCCGAGTACCACATCCAGATTGGCGAGACCCATATCCGCATCCAGTAGCATGACCCTTCGTCCAAGTTCTTGCAAGGCCACACCGAGATTGGCGGAGATATTAGTCTTGCCGACCCCACCTTTGCCACCGGTGATGGCGATGACTCTGACGGGTTCTGGATTCACCATTCTGCGCAGTCCGGTAGCCTGGTCTTCGATCTGTTCAGACATTTGCATGTTCACTCGTTCCTCCGAAGGCCATAGCCAGATACTCCTCATCGGGTTGATGCTCTGTCTGTTGCGTCATTTCAACAGCCTGCCGAATTAATCTCTCTGCCCGGGCGACCTGAATATCCTCGGGAACCCGCTGACCATCTGTGGTGAATGCCAAAGGCAGCCGAGACTCCAGTAACGCAGAGACCACGCCACCCAGTGATGCGGCCTCATCCATTTTGGTCAGAATCGCACCAATCGGGGCAATCGCACCAAATGAACGTATCGCATGGCTCAGCGCACTCCGCTGGGTGGTGGCCGAGAGGGTGAGCAGCGCCTTGACCGGATGATTGCCCTGTTTCAGCAGGCCGAGCCGCTCGGTCAGTTTCAGATCCCGTTGTCCCATGCCTGCGGTATCGATCAATACCAACCGCTTTTCGGAAAAAGCGTGCAGTGCACTGCTCAACTCCTCAGCTGTAGCGGCACTGCGAACAGGCACGTCGAGAATCTGACCATAATTCTGTAGTTGCTCCTGAGCACCGATGCGATAGCTGTCGGCTGAAATCAGGGCGAGGTGACGATTACCGTGACGCAGACAAAATTTGGCTGCCAGCTTGGCAATGGTGGTGGTTTTGCCCACACCGGTGGGTCCGACCAGGGCCAATACCCCACCGGTATTCAGCAGGTCATTGCTCTCCACCGACAACTCACGGCGCAGGTGATTGAGTGCCTGATGCCAGGCCTGTTCCGGGGATTCGGCATCTTCCGCCCGATAGGCCAGTTCACGACAATGGGCTGCATCCAGACCCAGGCCCATCAGCTGACGGATCAACTCCTGAGTCTGGGGACGGCGATGGCCGAGATCACGCCAGGTCAACTCGGAAAGCTCGTTCTCCATCATTCGCCGCAGCGCCTGCATCTCCTGACGCATCTCCCGCAATACCGGATCCTGACTCCACTCAACCCGAGCTCTCTCCAGGGGAGGTTCCGGAGCGAAGCCAGCCTTTGGCTTGACGCGATCAGTCTCAGGTTTGATTTTCTCCTCGATATCCGTGTAGGCAGCGGTTGCGAAATTTCCGCTTACAGCAGGCTGGGGCTGGGTGGTGGATTGTTCGGTCTCGATCGCGGTTGGCTGGGTACTGTTAAAGGCGGATTCATCATAATCCACCGCAGCGACCAGCTCGACACCTCCTTCCACACCCTTGTTTGAGAGGATCACTGCATCGGCTCCCAAAGCTTCTCGAACCTGACGCAAGGCTTGTCTCATGTCAGAAGCGAAAAAACGTCTTATTTTCATAATCCGTAATCCCCGGCAGTCACCCGACTTAGGGCTTGTGCCTGTTAATCTGCTTAGCTAAAAACATCGCAGCAATTAGTTCCGGGTTGCTAAAATTGAGCCAGCTGTAACCCGTCAAACTCTCCCCACACACGGCTCCTAATGATCATATGCAACAACCATTCCAATTAAGACAGGGAGATTAGGGATCAGGAATATTATCGATATTACAATAAGTTGGAAGTACAGCCCCGATCCATCACAGGTTCAGCCAAACGCTTGGCACGCCAGGGTATTGACTCCTCAATCGGGGCAGCGCCAAGGTTTCGGCAGCGGGGAATTCAGTCGAACAGAGCGTCTGCCGTTGCAGTTGCCGCTTATAAGGAGTGGACCCTGAAACAGCGGGTTTCGATCCTGGCATCACTCTCTGAGGGTACGATTTATCGATCTATGGGTAACGCCGGCCGAGTGGGACTGGCCAGCAACAGACACGACACGGGGGACACAACCAATCAGAAGATCGGCACCAGCTTGTGTCCTTGTGTCTGCCAGCCGATGAGGGAGATAAAGCCGTCACCCACAACCTCCATTTGAGGAAGTATCGTGTCGTTGTCTACCTTGAAGACACGATTCGCGATGGCACAAACTTCCATGCGCACCCCTTTTTGTCCGAGTATTTTGGCGGTTTCCGCAATGGATTTGAGATCATCACCGAATTCCAGTTCCAGCGTGTCGTCAGGCTTTGTGGAGAGATAGCGTACCGTCTCACCGATGAATACCAGCACCATATTCGGGGTAACACCCTGCCTTACCAGGCCTTCGTGAGTACCTCGAATGATATCGAGATAGAAAGCCGTCTTTCGCGGATTGGTAAAATCGATGAGAAAGACGCTTTTGGTCGCTTTCACGCCATTGAGTGCGGCCGAGTCGTTGATCGTCGGCTCGGCCTGAGCGAGACCTGTCATCAATATAAGGGAAGCAAACAGCCGTGCTGCCCACGCGTGGGCGCGATTTTGCATAGAGTTCAATTCAGCCACCAAGCGGTTTGTTTAAGGTGGCCTTAAAGATAAAATGAATGTTCATTTCAGTCAAGTGGCCTGATACTCTCCCCGTTTTTCTCACTGGCATTCACTCTGATAGACAACTCAACCATGTCAGCCACTGTCTAGGGTCTGATAACACGAATCCAATACGCTTTGCTGGGACTGTTTTCCCTCCAGCGGCACTACTATTCCGCCTTGCTGGGCGATAAAAAAGTCCCAGCTGAGTTGGTTGGAATTGTGTTATCCAATCCAACGCTAAGATCAATAGGCAGGTTTCTTACGGCATGGCTTCGCCGGCACCATGCCGGGTTTAGCAACGACCTCACGCACGAACAGTTGATACTTTTTCCAGGATAGCCAAGCTGTCCTATGCTTTGCCTTTTCATCGGATGATTCCGAGAAAGGCCATCGCGACAGCAAAAGGAGGATACCCATGATCAGTGAGGTGACCACGATTGATGCCAATCCGGCCAATACGGCATATCCGGCATAGTGGACCAGCGGATGGTCAATCACCACGCCCAACGCCGACACCAGGCATGAGAGCAGAACGCCCGACACTTGAAAAAGTGTAATCAGTTTGTGAACTTTACAGGTATCAATCATCTTTATATTCCCTGATATAAACCCTTAACAACAGTTAGCCATAGCAACCAAACTCAATAGCCACCACATCCATTCTGCAACGGATCCATCTTGGGCCTGTGATCGCCCGCATAGAATTTCAGTAGGGATTATGGGTTATGAGTGATGACTGGTCGTTGATTAAAGAATCAATTCATCGTTGACAAAACCTCTGATCAAACACCGATCATGTTAATGTTGCAGTAACTCGAATCAGTTTAATCGATCATTAAGTAGAGATTTTCGATCTAAGATAAGGAAGCCTGACAGCAATCGATCGTGCAATCTTTTCGCTGCAGTTTTCCCAGTAGTTTTTGAACGAGGCAGAAAAAAATATTTTGCAATACTCCAGCATCTCTGGAGTTTGAGCTAAACGTTTCACGGTATCCCTCCAGGAATGCTGTTCCTAATTTTTTCTGCGCTGAGATTGTCAGATGATCAAGCGGATTGCAAGATCAAACCCTGGGTTATTTATTGCTATTGTTTAAAAAAAATCTATCCAAGTGCTTTAATTTCTGTTTTTAAAAACTAGCCATCACTATTCATTCTAAATCGGTCACATTTCCTGCAAAACAGCCAACATGAAGCGAGTCATAATCACCGTACAGTATTTGTATTGAGACAAAAGAAACAACTGAAAAACACATTAACAGCCTGCCAAGAAAGCCCAAGCGGGCATCAAATCCCGAAGTCAAAGACCAACAACTGAAAAAAACATCACTCCGGCAAATTCCAGAACAGAGCCAAATGGTGCGAGTTAGCGGCTCGATCGATTACAGAGCGTGAAAACATTCATGGGTGCGAATGGACAACAAGTGGACTAACCAGAGGTTAGTTCAGTCTTTAGAGAAACGTTTTTTTAATGAAACAATCCGTCGACTATGACCTTGTTCAGCCAGTTTATGAAAACTATGCGCTTGCTGCAGCCTCGCCGCCGCCAATGGTCGATATCACTTTAATCTGTCGGTTATCCGGTACCTCGTTATAAGAGAGAATATGCATTCCAGGTGCCGTATGCTTGGCGAAACGAGCCATCCAGGCACGGATCGGAGCCGCCACCAGTAACACGCTCTGCTGACCTTGCGACTCCATCGAGGCATGGGTT
>JAKSBX010000262.1 GCA_022360905.1 Chromatiales bacterium | reverse complement strand
GCTCTTTTTCATCACCGTGGGCATGCGGGTCGATCTCAGCTCACTGCTGCCGATTCTCCATTGGGTAACCCTCTCAGCCATTGTGCTGATTGCCTTCAAAGCCGGCATCATCTTTCTCATCGGATATCTCAGCAAACGTCCTATTGAGGCCAGTTTCCGCTCCGGTCTGCTGCTTGCCCAGGGTGGCGAGTTCGGTTTTGTGCTACTCGATCTGAGCCTGGAATCGTCACTGCTTCCGTCGGAGACGAGTCAGATACTGTTTGCGGCGATCATCATCAGCATGGTGATATCCCCCTTTCTGATCCGTTACAACGGCCGCTTAGCCCAGCTGTTCTGCTCACTGCGCAGTTCCACAGCGAACCAGAGACCCATCGACGAACTGGTCCATGAGGCGGAGCATCTCGAACAGCACGTGATCATCTGCGGCTATGGCCGTATCGGACAAAACCTAGGCCGGCTGCTGCAAAACGAGGGTTTCCCTTATGTTGCACTGGACCTGGATCCTACCGTAGTTCAGGAGGCACATGAAGCCGGCGAGCCGGTACATTTCGGCGATGGCAGTCGACAGGAGATCATCCAGGCCGCCGGTATCGACAGAGCCGCTGTGGTGGTAATCACTTTTGAAGAGCACACCACAGCACTGAAAATCCTCCACCATCTGAAATCCAACTACCCGGATATCCAGGTACTTGTGCGCACCCGGGATGACACACACATGGAAACACTGGAGCTGGCCGGAGCGACAGAGGTTATGCCGGAAGCGGTGGAAGCGAGCCTGATGATGGGGGGGCAGTTACTGCTGCTGCTCAAGGTTCCCGGCTCCCGAATCCTCAAAATCATGCGTGAGATCCGCGAGAATCACTACAAGTTGCTAAGGGATTTCTATCATGGCCAGGAGGCGCTCGATATCGAACATGATGAGGGATTCCAGGAGCGCCTGCATACGGTAACCCTACCCAAACGGGCTTTTGCCGTGGGTCACACCATCGAAGACTTGCACCTGTGGGACTGGGAGGTGAGTGTCACAGCCGTACGCCGTGGCGGTATCCGGGGCGAAGCACCGGAGCCTGAAACCCGCCTGAAGGAGGGTGATGTACTGGTGCTTGCCGGTACGCCACACCACCTGGAGCACGCCGAAGGCTTACTGCTGTATGGTCACTAACCGACCATCAGCATCCATGCAGACAACACCCGATTGATCGACAACCCACCAGGTAGGTCTGTGGTGGCAGACCCTATTCAGGCCGCATATGGGGGAACAGCAGCACATCCCTGATGGAGGGTGAATCGGTCAACAGCATCACCAGCCGGTCGATGCCGATGCCCTCCCCGGCCGTGGGCGGCATGCCGTGTTCCAGGGCTCGCACATAGTCATCGTCATAGTGCATGGCCTCATCATCTCCAGCCTCTTTTTCGGCCACCTGTTTGCGAAACCGCTCGGCCTGATCCTCCGCGTCGTTCAACTCGGAAAAGCCGTTAGCGATTTCACGGCCACCGACAAAAAACTCGAAACGGTCGGTAACGAATGGATCGTTGTCGTTGCGCCTCGCCAAAGGTGAAACTTCTGTCGGATAGGCGGTGATGAAGGTTGGGTTCATCAGGCGATGTTCCACTGTCTTTTCAAAAATCTCGATCTGTACTTTACCCAACCCATAGCTGGGCTTGATGGGAATCTGTAGTCTCTCTGCGAGGGCTGTTGCCTGTTCCAGAGAGTCGATCTGTTCCTCGGCTATATCGGGATTGAAATGGAGGATCGACTCTTTCACTGTCATACGCTGGAATGGTGCAGCGAAATCGTAACTGTCACCCTGGTAGCTGACCTGCTGGGTGCCCAGCACATGCTGGCAGAGATCCCTCAGCATGGCCTCTGTCAGATCCATCAGATCATGATAGTCCGCATAGGCTTCGTAGAACTCCAGCATG
>JAKSBX010000251.1 GCA_022360905.1 Chromatiales bacterium | reverse complement strand
TCCAGATCGGAGAGATGCTCTTCGTACTCCACCGGATAGGCGGCCTTGAATTCTTCGAAGGTCTCACCCGACTTAAGGGCCAGCCGTTCTTCACCGAACAGCTCTTCGGCTACGATCCAGATATCCTCTTCTGTGAATTTGTGCTTCTCTTCCAGAGCACCATAGAGTAGTAACCGACTGGCAACATGATTTACCTTTCGTGGGATACCTTTGGTTATGTAGTGTATCAGTGGATAAATTGTGCTCTCGAGTTCCGGATCCCCGTGCCATCCCACGATTCCCAGGCGATGCTCGATATACCCCTCTGTTTGAGAGACAGACATGGGCTCTATTTGACAGGTTGCGATCAAGCGCTGCCTGACATGTTCCATCTGCGGACTGAGTATGACCCCTCTCAGCTCATCCTGTCCGACTAGAAAAATCTGGAACAGGGGGTGACTTCCCGACTGCAGATTGGACAACAGCCGAAGCTCCTCAAGGCCGTTCAATGTAAGATTCTGAGCTTCATCGATGACAATGATGGCGCGCCTGCCTTTCTGGTACTCCTTTTCCACAAACCCCTGGATGTGAGTAAGCAAAGTAGCTTTATTGTAACTCTCTGCCGGTAATCCAAATTCCAATGCAACCTTACGTAACAGCTCTTCAGCCTGTAGCTGATTAGTTACAAGATTGATTGCCAAGGTTTTTTCTGTATCAAGCTGAGATAGTATGTCGCGTATCAGAGTGGTCTTACCGCATCCGGGCTGCCCCGTAATCATCACAAAGCCTTCCCCTTGTTCCAAGGCGTAACTCAGATAGGACCAGGCTTTAAGGTAGTTCTTATGAGCAAAACGAAAGCTTTCGTCAGCACTCAAACGAAAGGGGTTGTCGTTCAGCTCGTAGTAGGATTCAAACATGACCTATATTAGTGATTTGCGGGTTCTATTTAAGATCGTATATTAGACAGTCATAGATATACAGTCACTTTGAATATTCAATCGTCTTTGAATCCGGTCAGACATCGGAACATCCGCTTAGTGAACGTTACTAACAGCGAATAACCAACAGAATCTCTTGGTTAAAGAAAAACTCATCAGATATGAGGCCAGCAGATGGTCTCGGTAGATAGATAGAGAGTGAAGCGTGCACGGCTGATCATTGTCTCCACCCCATAATCAAATTAAATTCTTCCATAAATAATAATTATCTTTCGAGCTGCTACCAAGCGGCCTACTACAGGGATTTCAATTCAACAGCTGAGGTTTGAATTCCTGGTTTGCGACACGCCAGGTAGGCCTTGCAACGCTCCAGATAAGCAGCGGTACTTTTTGGCATCGAGACTCTTGCACGTGCCATATGGGTAATCAGATCAGTACCATCCTTTATCAGGCGCTGCCCTTCATCCACCTCCCAGCAGGCTAGACAGGAGTTGTTGGTCTTTTCACTGGGAGCCAAGGCCAGCAGCTTCTCGCCAGCAACGGCAAATTTTGGCCAAACATCGAATATGACCGGATCGGTCCGCAAGGTCTCACACTTGAGCTTGGCGGTATCAGCGAGCTGTTTGATCAGTTGCTCCGTATTTCGGAAAAACGTGCTTCCGTTGAAAGCCTCTGTCATAGCTGAGGAGATACGATCGATGTCATGCATCGTCTGGGCAATTTTTATGTATCGACTTTCGTAAAACGACTCGATCGGTACGGTGAATGCCCTAAATGGCTCACCCCAAAGTTCATCGATACCTTCATCACCGCTGCGGTGTTTTACCAGTTTGCCAAGCTCCAAGGCTTCCAGCAGATACTGACCACACTCATGAAGCATCTCTCGTCCCTTACCGCTTTTGATGCTTTCGTCATCCTGCTTCACCAATTGACGGAAAATTTGAGTGCCCCGGTTAAAGAGTGCGCCGGCCAACATGGCCCCTTTCACCCGTTTCAGGTCTTCATCCTGCTCATTCGTATAGGCCTCACGTGCCTCGTCCAGGCGGTCTCCAGGGATATTGATGCCATGCTCCACATGGTTGAAGAGGCGCCGGGTCAAAGCATCGATCAGATACTTCTTCGTTTCCAAGCTGTCTTCCATGGGCTTGTAGTACTTGATCCAATAACCATCGTAGTAGATAGAGACTTTTCCATCTATTTCCTGGATGGTTCCATTGGCAATGGTTTGTGAACTCTGCATATTAACAACCCGACATCGGCTATACGCGAGATTTGACCCTATCTGCTTCGATTTGTCACATAGATTATGGCTTTTGGGCAATAAAAAATGCTTCACCACAAACTCATAATCTGGCTACTGGCTTATTACTCATCCCTGATGACCAATGTATGAAGAATAGGCTATTTCTCGTCCTATTTCCTTCACAAAAATATCATATCGGCAATCTTCTCGCCGATGAATCTTAGAATCAAATCCTAACTCTATTTATCAACACCAGGAACAGGAGCAACCATCGGCTTTCGCAGCGATGAAGCTAGAGTGTGTTTGTCATGGAGGTTGATCAAACAGTTACTATCTTATGAGTTGACCCTATAATCGACAGGCGCGTTCCCGACACGCCCCAAATCCTGGATCAGATGGGGAGTCAGCCACTTGCCTGATACCGGAAACCGATCCGAAAAAGTATGAAATTCAGAGGATAATCCATGTCAAATCAATCAGTTGCCGTTGTTACAGGGGCAAATCGCGGGTTAGGTTTTGAAACCAGTCGACAGTTGGCTCAGCTGGGCCGATATGTGGTACTCACAGCCAGGGACGAGGCACAGGGTTTGGCTGCCACTGAACAACTACGCCAAGAGGGGCTGAATGTGGAATTTTTCCCGCTTGATGTGAGCAACAGTGTATCGATGACGGCATTAGCATCCTATCTGTCTGAAAAATTTAAAGATATCGATATACTGATCAACAATGCCGGGATCTTTCCCGATCCACCACCGTCTGACGACCGAAGCAGCATACTCAATGCTGATCCTGATTTGATACAGCAGGGATTCATGATAAACACCCTTGCTCCTCTTCGCCTCTGCCAGGCTTTGGTCCCACTCATGCACGGTCAAGGTAGAATCGTCAACGTCTCATCGGGGATGGGCCAATTAAGTGATATGAATGGCTGCTGCCCGGCCTACCGACTCTCCAAGACCGCACTCAATGCAGTCACCCGGATTCTTGCCGATGAACTCAAGCAGACCCGGATCAAGATCAACTCAGTCTGTCCAGGCTGGGTCAGAACCCGTATGGGAGGTGATGAGGCCACTCTCTCCGTGGAAGACGGGGTTAAGGGTATCGTTTGGGCAGCCACACTTTCTGATGACGGCCCCAGCGGTGGATTTTTCCGACATGGTGAGGAGATTCCCTGGTAAGTCAGTTATTGCCCGACCCAGGGCCTGCAGACCAACAGCCCTGCTCTTTTGGCTAAAGCAGGGCTCACTCGATTTCGGTTAGCTGATCGAGTCGCGCCTTGATACCATCCAGCTCATGCCTTAAAGACGCGACCTCTTTTTCAAGTTGAGCCAATCGGCTCTCATCAGATGTCTGTGTGAGCTCACCTGTCGTCTCATGAGGCTCCTGACTCTCTGCGCTGCTTACGTCTCCACAGAAGAGATGGGCATATCTTGACTCCCTTTTACCGGGTTCGCGTCCCAATCGGATAACAAACGGCCCGTCTTCCCTCTGCATCAACTGCTCGAGTACCGATTCCGTCTCGTGTACATCTTCAAACTCACAAAGTCTGTTTGTACGGCTACGCAATTCACCCGGTGTTTGCGCCCCCCTGAGAAGCAGGACACAGACGACCGCCAGTTCCTGGCGAGTCAATTCCAACGAACCGAAACCCACATTGCAAAACCGATGCTGATATTTGGCCACCCTGCTGCCAAACCCAGTGCGGTCGCTGACCAGATGTTTCTTCTTCAACTCATCAAGACCGTTCTGAACCTCTGACTCACTGAGCTGGAGTACAGGCTCCCGGCTGCTTTTCTGATTGCAGGCATTGGTCAATGAACTGAGTGATAAGGGGTACTGATCCGGAGTGATAATCTCTTTTTCCAGCAGACAACCAATGATTCTCGCCTGCAGAGGTGTCATTTCAATAAGCATCTACTGTTTCTCACTCCTACCGATGGGAAATAGTGCCGGAATTATATAATTAGAGAGTGCCTGGCAATCCAAGCCTTCATGTTGAATAGTATAGCCTGCCCGAAAATCGATCAGTCGCCAGGGTTGCCAGCAGATCCTCTTTTCATCCTTCAGGCTTGTACCGGAATGGCTGTGCCTGAAATCTTCAGTCCTGATTTTTATTGGCGGACATTAGTGGTGATTGGCGTCCATTCGCGGCCAATCCTATTCTCACAACCAAAGGATGCGATTGCTTAGGGCCTACTGGAATCGATTAAATTTCTGTAAACTTTTTCAGATCCAGTAATCACAGGCCAATCCGGATGGAATCCATAATCGCCCGGCTCAAACAGTTGCTTGTCTATGATGACCGGTATGAGATCATCAGTTGGCTGTTCCTGCGATTGCTTGCATTGATCTATCTGGCTGCCTTCGCTTCACTGGCTTCCCAGATTACCGGGCTGGTGGGTGCTCAAGGTATCCTGCCGTTGGATAACCATTTTGAACTGGCCCAACAACACATTGGTGATCAGGCCTGGCTGCGCTTTCCGTCGATCTTCTGGCTGATCGGAACGGGTGACGAACTGCTTCAGGGTACAGCCCTGCTGGGCGTGCTGCTGTCATTGGTGCTGCTCATCGGGCGTTGGCAGCGAGCCGTTCTGATCCTGCTGTTCCTGCTCTATCTATCGCTCTACCATGCGGGGCAGGTATTCATGAACTTTCAATGGGATACACTGTTACTCGAAGCTGGATTTCTCGCCATATTCCTGGTCGGTGGTGCCAACCCGCTACTGATATTTTTGTTCGACTGGCTGCTGTTTCGCCTGCGATTCATGTCTGGGCTGTTTAAACTGGTCAGCAATGATCCATCCTGGTCTGGTTTCACGGCCCTCAATTACTATTTCGAAACCCAACCACTCCCTCATATCGGGGCCTGGTATGCCCATCAATTACCCGATCTGTTGCTGAAGGCAGGCGTGGGGCTGACCCTGTTCAGCGAACTGATCGTTCCATTTTTCATTTTCTTACCCCGCAAATTCCGCTTGACCGCTGCCGGAATCACGATACTGATGCAATTGCTGATCATTGCTACCAGCAACCATAACTTCATCAATTTTCTGACTATTGCGCTCTGCCTCTTTTTATTGGATGACAGAGCGTTAAAGTCAATCATGCCTGGCAGATTTGTTGCGAATATCCAAAACACCCATAACTCCATAGGCTCAATTCGTAGCTTTATGATTATCCTGTGTTTTATTGTGATTCCAATAACCAGCCTGATCAGTTTTTCTGCTAAATTCTTGGATCATTCAGCGATAAAGACGTCACTACCCTGGGCAGAAACCGTGCAGCACTTCGGACTCGGACACCTGTACCATATTTTTCCGACCATGCAGACCCAGCGGCATGAATTGATCATTCAGGGTTCAAATGACGGACAGACATGGCTCAGCTACCAATTCAACTACAAACCGGATGGCACAGCTGATACACCCCGAATCAACCTCCCCCATCAACCCAGGCTCGACTGGATGCTCTGGTTCGTGCCGACCCAGCACCCGGTGCATATCTATTGGTTCGATCAGTTCATGAGGCAGGTAAAGACTGGATCACCCAGTGTGACGAGTTTACTGGCAGATAATCCCTTTCCTGACACCCCACCAAAATATCTTCGAGTATTGGTATACCGCTTTTCATTCACCAATCGAGAAGAGAAGGCTCTGACAGGCCACTGGTGGCAGACAGACTATCTCGGGGAATTTCCCCATCTAGCACCAAGAAGTCCTTAAATCGAGATGACCAACAGGCGTTATTCAATAGGCGGCTAACCCTCGCATAGGGACACCAGGGTTAACAACACTGATCGGTGCTATCAAAGGCGAGATAGATACTCTTCAGCCTTACTCACCATGTTACGGATGTCGTGGATAGTCGCCTCGATGGGGAAATGCTTGATTCCGTAAATGCTATTACCCTTATACTCGGCCTTGAAACCGTTCTGGTGGGTAATCAACTGTTGGTCTGCATTCACTTGCCAACCTTTGTCATCATTAAACTTAAACATTGAAAATCCTTTTTTGGTAACCCCAGCAACTTTAGTGAGCCAGATGTTATCATCAATCCCAACGAGATTTATCCCCGGGAGTAGGATAAAAGGAATGGACGGTAGCAAATCCGGGATAAACACAAATAAATAGGAATCTGATTCAAGAGAGTTCCCGCCGGATTCGCTTTCTGGAAGCCTGAACAAGCAAACGATGCACGCCGTTTTCGAGTCACCATCATTGATGCACGAGAGCTAGGCTCTAACATGATGAAATTATTACAAAAATAAACCAGCTACTGATCACACACATTGCTATGAGAAAAAAGTGACAGTTTTTTGATGGTTATGTAGCTTGCTGCCCAGTTGCAATCCGAGGCACTGACGGGAGTAAGTAAATGGTTGATCAGCTCACCTATGTCTGACTTGCCGACTGATTTCTTAGCGGTCACTATAGAGGCAATTCAACTCTTAAAATGGTAAAAAAATGGTCAAAATGTACGGCATCCCTAATTGTGACACGATCAAAAAAGCCCGTCGGTGGCTAGACGACCATGCGATTGCATACGAATTTCATGACTACAAAAAATCCGGCGTCGATAAAACCATGCTCACTGACTGGATCCGTCAATTGGGCTGGGAGAGCTTACTCAACAAACGCAGTACCACATGGCGCCAGTTGGACGAAGCTGTAAAGGCAAACCTGGACGAGAAACAAGCGATTAGAATCATGTTGGCTCAACCATCGATCATCAAGCGCCCGTTGCTGGATGATGGCAAACAGCTCCACCTTGGATTCAAAGCAGATCAGTATGCACAGCTCTTCTGAAGTGGGTGAGTCACCATTCAATCGGAACAGATCATACCTATTGGCAGGCTAATGCCCTGTTCCGTTGAGATATAACACTCCTGATTTTAACCTTTTGGGCATACAAAGAACCATGAAAAACGCTTATTTATAGCCTTAAATCAACAGGTTACACAAACCCTTCTTGCCGATACCCGGTTCGGATCCAACTTGCTACTGTTGGCTGGAAATACTCCTACTCAGCCTCAATCCCTGTATAATGGCCCGTTTTTCGGTTTCCTGAGGTGCAGCATGATCAAAATCAATGAGAACTATAAGAAACTCCAGGCTTCCTACCTGTTCTCAGACATCGCAAAACGGGTCTCCTCTTTTCAGGAGGCTAACCCGGATAAAAACATCATTCGTCTGGGTATAGGCGACGTAACCCGCGCACTCCCGGAAGCTTGCGTAAAGGCCTTTCATGCCGCCGTTGACGAAATGGCCACAGACGCCACCTTTCACGGTTATGGTCCGGAACAGGGTTACGATTTCCTGCGTGAGGCTATTGCTGAAGGCGACTTCCAGAGTCGCGGCTGTAATATCTCAGCAGACGAAGTATTTGTCAGTGACGGGGCAAAATGTGATTCAGGCAATTTTCAGGAGATTTTTGCCGATGATGTCAGGGTTGCCATTCCCGATCCTGTCTATCCGGTCTATGTCGATACCAATGTCATGGCTGGCCGTACAGGTGCGGCGGAGAATGGCCGATACACCGGTCTGACCTATCTGGATGGGACCAAAGCCAATGGGTTCATCCCTGAGCTGCCGGCTGAGCCAGTGGATCTGATCTACCTCTGCTTTCCCAACAACCCCACCGGAGCAACCGCAACCAAGGCGCAGCTCAAACAGTGGGTCGATTACGCTAAACAGAATAAGGCATTGATTCTCTTCGATGCAGCCTATGAAGCCTTTGTACAGGACCCGGAACTGCCACGCTCCATCTTCGAAATTGAGGGTGCGCGGGAAGTGGCCGTTGAGTTCCGCAGTTTTTCAAAGAATGCCGGTTTCACCGGCACACGCTGTGCCTACACGGTGGTGCCCAAGGACTGTACTGCCTACACCGCAGCTGGTGAACCTGTCTCCATCCATGAACTGTGGAATCGTAGACATACCACCAAGTTCAACAGTGTCTCCTACCCGGTACAGAAAGCCGCTGCCGCTGTCTATACAGCTGAAGGTCAGGCACAGGTCGCCGAACTGGTCGCCTATTACATGAAAAACGCCAAGTATATCCGTGAACAGATGGAGAGCCTGGGTTATGACTGCATCGGCGGCGAAAACTCCCCCTATATATGGATTGATGCCAAAGGGGACTCCTGGGACTTCTTTGACACCCTGCTGAACAATGCGGGTGTTGTCTGTACACCTGGTGCCGGCTTCGGCAAATGTGGTGAAGGCTATATCAGAATCAGTGCCTTCAACAGTTTTGAGAATGTGCAGCAGGCCATGGAAAAGGTCAAAGCGTCACTTTGAACTTGAACCCGGCGTAGCCACTGATGGCGATTAACCCATTGTCATCTGTGGCCAGCCCGTCGAACATAAGCTCTACGAAGTATTAAGAGGTACACAAGTGCCAGTATCAAAAGATTATTCTGAACGTCTTGCTCAGAACCTTGAAAAAATTGTCGAACACTACGGCACCCCATTTCATCTGTATGACGAAAAAGGGATCCGTGAAACCGGACAACAACTGATCAAGGCATTCAGTGGTGTAGATTTCTTTCGTGAATACTTCGCAGTGAAAGCCCTGCCAAACCCAACCATCCTGAAACTCATGCAGGATATCGGCTTTGGCTTCGATTGCAGCTCAATTGCTGAACTGGTCATGAGTCGACAGATCGGTGCCCGGGGTGAGGAGATCATGTTCACCTCAAACAACACCAGTGGTGATGAGTTCAATATCGCAGAAGCGGATGGTGGTTGTATCCTCAACCTCGATGACATTTCCCTGCTCGACAAAGTGCCTGAGATTCCTGAACTGATCTGTTTCCGCTACAACCCTGGTGAGCGCAGAACCGGTAACAGCATCATAGGCAATCCCTTGGAGGCCAAATACGGCGTTGCACATGAGCAGCTGATTGATGCCTATCGCAAGGCAAAATCACTCGGTGTCAAGCGATTCGGATTGCACACCATGCTCGCCTCGAATGAGCTGAATCACGCCTACATGGTGGAGACGGCTCGCATGCTTCTCGACCGAATTGACTGGATTTCCGGTGAACTCGACATTAAGTTCGATTTCATCAATATCGGTGGTGGCCTGGGTATACCCTACCGGCCCGAAGAGAAGCCGCTGGATATCGTCAGCATGGGCAAAGAGATATCAGAGCTGTTTAAGGTCTTTAAAAACAGCCATGGTTATACACCCAAGCTCTATCTGGAGAGCGGTCGTTACATTACCGGTCCTCATGGGGTACTGGTAACCAAAGCCATTAATCGAAAAGAGATCTACAGAACCTATGTCGGTGTCGATTCATGCATGTCTGCCTTGATGCGTCCTGGTATGTATGGCGCATACCATCATGTCTCAGTACTCAATAAAGATGGTGAGGATGAGATCGTGGATGTAGTGGGCTCGCTTTGTGAAAACAATGACAAATTTGCAATCCAGCGCCCTCTGCCGAAGATTGAAGATGGGGACATCATCTGCATTCATGACACCGGTGCCCATGGGCAGGCGATGGGTTTCAACTACAACGGAAAAGTCAGACCGAAAGAGTTGCTGCTCCGAGAAGATGGCAGTGTTGAGTTGATACGTCGTGAAGAGACTTTGGATGACCTGTTTGCAACCCTGAATTTCGAAGCAGACAACTTGTCCTTGTAATCCTTCAGGCTGAAACGAAACCATCCATACCAGCCACAATACGTCACTCCGACAAAAAGCCGGCTCTACATACCTGAACATACTGAATCCCGGCCTACGCCGGGATAACTAAAAGTCAGGATTCTCAATAGATCATAAAACGACCAATCCACTGAGTGTGCCTAGAAGCTGATGCTAAACTGCCTTTGCTTACAAAGCTCCAGAAACAGCATCCCTAAACATCCAAACCGGTTCCATCACCAGTATCGGCAAGTTGGGGTCGCTGGTAGTTTTCATCGCTATAGATCTCCCTGAGATTTGCGAACTCCTCGATATTATCCAGCAGTAGATCTGTAAGCTCCGGATCGAACTGCCGACCGCGTTGTTGTTTAAAATAGTCAACAACCCGCTCCAATGACCAGGCCTCTTTATAGACACGAGCATTACCCAGTGCATCAAACACATCGGCTATCGCGACAATACGGCCATACAGATGTATCTCATCGCCTTTCAAGCCTTGAGGATAGCCTGTGCCGTCCCACCGTTCATGGTGCTGATGAGCAATGATTGCTGCCAGCTTGAGTAATGGACGCTTTGCTCTGCTAAGTAACGAGTGTCCATACCGGCAATGATCATGCATGACTTGCCACTCTTCATCGGAGAGCGGGCCGGGTTTTTCAAGTAACTCTGAGGGTATCGCAATTTTTCCGATATCATGCATCGCTGCGGCAAGTTGCAGCATTTCGCAGTCGTCACTCTCAAAGCCCAGTTTTTGTCCCATCAAACCGGTCAGCTTACTCACTCTGGCAACATGCCGACTGACCTCCTGGGAGCGACACTCTGCAAATTCACCCAATGTGTAAAGTACTTCCTTCTGAGTCAGCTCAACCTCTTGGGTCAGAAACAGATTACCCAGTGCGATTGCTGCATTACTGATAAAGATCTCCACTAAGTTATGATCTACATCATCGAGTTGTGGAAGTTTTCCTTCAATATAGAGTAGTCCATCGCGCCCTTCGGCATTACTCAACTCAATCAGACAGGCATCAGAATAGAAAAAACTTCCACCACCGGATAGAGCTTTATTGATTCGTTCCATGACTTGCTCATCAACAACATCAATCAGACTTAGATTGGTGGAAGAAGCATAGTTACCCGTACCGGCAATAATACGTTGTTGCTCAATGCTTCTGCCATTGTCATCTTTCAAAACCCCGAAAGCGTGGCTATAAAAAGTATGCTCACCCAAATTCAGCAAGGCTTCTAACTGTGTCAGCACACCGCTTATGAAGGTTTCAAGAGACCCCATATTATATAAAGAACCTGAAGAGCGTATGATCTTCTCTAAGCCAATTTTATTCTTCTCGATTACCATCAAGTCACGATAGTTGCGCAGAGCTGAAACAACCGACGAGAAGAGCTTTAGCGAAGTGAGATCGGTCTTTTCTCGATAGTCATTGATATCGTAGCGAAGAATCACCTCCCTTTCCGGTGCCTGGCCCGGTTGCCCTGTACGTAAGATAATCCTCACCAGGTCATTGTGGTGTTCATTTCGTATGACTTCGACCAGCTCCAACCCAGCCTGGTCACTTTCCATAACCACATCAAGCAGGATCAGGGCTGTATCCGGGTAGTTTTTTAGATAGTCCCTTGCCTCTCGTGCTGTATAGGCATGGCCGAACTCTATACCCTGACCGGCAAAGACCAGACCTTCCAAGGCCAACTCGGTTACTGCATGCACATCCGGTTCATCATCAACAATGAGAACCCGCCAAGCTGATTTGGACGGCTTTGACTCCTCCCGCTCTTGGGCGTAGAGAATATGTTGAGACTTACTGATCATCCTTGTCCTCATGGTGACTGAAAACTCTGGGAAACTCGATTGTAAATCGCACTCCGAGATGAGGTTCGGATTCAACCTGTATAGCGCCACCCAAATGAGTTGTAACTGAATTATACACCAAATGTAATCCCAATCCCGAACCCCCCGCTTCCCTGTTGGTTGTATAAAATGGATCGAATATCTTGTCCAGATGATGTTCCGCTATTCCGCTGCCATCATCCGTATAGACAAGCCTTACATTTGCATCGCCGACAGATGTTACCTCAATGCGCATCAATCCCGGTTGATCCGAATCATTTGCAAACCCATGGATCATGGAATTCAGAACCAAATTCGTGATGACTTGGGACAATACCCCCGGATAGGTATTGAGCTCAACAGGCGACGGACACTCAATCTCCAACTGATGTTGTGAATACTTGAGCCTGGGTTGTAGACTTTGCCTGATCTCTTGAAGGTAATCACACAGTTCGAAAACCCGCCGCTTCAAGCTACTCTGATCGACCGCCACCTGCTTGAAACTCTTTACCAGTTCACCGGATCTCTGTAGATTTGACAGCAGAATATCGCATGCCTTCTCCGAATTCTTGAAGAATCGATCCAGATCAGTCCGTGTCATTTCATCCTGTTCGAAGTGTTGTCGGATTGTCACAACCCTGTCTTTAAGATGAGAAGCCGCGGTGATGCTGGTGCCGACGGGCGTGTTTATTTCATGAGCCACACCGGCGACCAATCCCGCCAGTGAAGCCATCTTCTCAGATTCAATCAGTTGCTTCTGAGTTGCTTTCAAGTCATGCAGCGAATGAATCAATGCGGTATTTCGATTTGCCAGTTTCGAATTGCTTTCAGACAGCCGGGCTGTCTGAAATTTCACTTCGCTTTCAAGTCGGTGAGTTACCCTGCGCATTCCCAGATAGAGAATAAGCTCAAGCAGAATAAATACAGCCACAGCAAATAATATGTTGTTTTTAAAGCTCTTGTTGAAATGAGCTATGGCTGTAGAGGCGTCACGCCACATCATGATATAGCCAATATGTTCTCTATCGGGATCCTGCCATCCCTGATAGTCATAAAAAGGCAGTGCAATCATTGCCAATGGCTCTGCCTCATCCTGAACATAGATTTTGTTTTCATCGAATAGCGTTCGATGCAACACTTGATCAGATAGCAAGAGAGCGGTCTTTTCATCATTACTGCTGGCCTCTATATAGTAACCGGACACTGGCGGTCGTCCCGCATAGAGCTGTTCCAGGGATTCCGACCAGACACGATGCTTTAGCTCCTGCTGCTTGATTAACACCGCGTAGTTGACATGTGTATGACGTATAAGCAGATCCAATATTTGCGAAAACGACATACCGGCTTCAACGACGCCTATGTGATGTCGCACACCATCATCATATCCATACACCGGACTTACTCCGCGTATGCCGGCATAGGGGCGGCCGATTTCAAAGCCCCTTGTCATGCGCTGTAGTTGATTGGCATCCACTACCGTGTGGCGTATATCATCCAAACGGTCTCCAAACTTTTCCCGATGATGTACCCTTAAATAGGAGAGCGCCCCTGGCGCCAGATGAAAATGCAGCTGTCGCACATTGAACTGCCTCCTCATTTCGCTCCACCCGGGCTCAAGCAGCTCATAAAGCTGCTGTCGAATCCGATCGGACTCTATACCTCCGGCACCACCACCCTCGGATTCAACAGCCCGTTTACCCAATAGAAACAACTCCTGTACCCGCTTGTCACTGGCAACGAACAGGGCTGTCTGTTCTAACATATCCATGTTGCCGTCCAGTGAAATTTTGAACGCACTGCCAGCTTCGGATAACTCATCCTGCAGACTTTCATACATGGCATCACGTGATGAGATATAGTTCAACCAGACAAAGAAACTGTCGGAAACCAATATAAATAGGGAGATCAGAAGGAACAGACGACTCGACCTTGTCATCATTGTAAAAAATCCGTAACCAAATTCGCCATACAATCTTTCATCAACTCTCCCTGCAGTATTACTACTATCGTTTGCCTTTGATCGGATTAGGGCCTGCTAATATGATTAACCCGACAACTGGTGATCGTGACTTTCGCTTACCCCCCCATCTCAAAGAGTGAAGATACTAAGCCGGTTTATGCTACAAAAGCTTTAAACTTGATACAGTTCACACTTCTAATAAAAGAATCCCAAAAAAAGCTAAAGAATCTGAATAATCATTTTGTTCACCTATTGACAAACACTATACATTGTGTGTGTTAGTTCTCACAATAGCCCGAGGCAATCTGCTTATACTCAAGTCTCAATAATCAATAACCTCGGGAGTTATTCCATGGAGATAGCTAGCTTATTTGCCGTACTGATGATTGGTGCTCTGCTGTTGCTGTTCAAGAAGACCCAATCTAAAGCTGATGCTAAAAACATTAATGTTGATGAACTTCAAGAGCAGATTGAAACCGCTTTAAGCTTACCAGGCGAGTCTGATGAAGCCTGGCAGAATGAACCGGCAACTGAAGTCATGCTCAACGAGTTGGCAGAAAAGGATATCCGCTTGAACCGGGAACTTACCAAAGGCCAGGCAATGAATATCCTTGGGCTGTTCTCTCCTCCCGATGGCCGGCAGGTAGACATTCTAAAACACTTCAACATTCCCTACTCGTTCAAAATGAACCAGACCATGGCTCACTATGTAATACGGGAAATCTTCAGTGATCCAGTAAAAGTAGAGGAGTGGAATAACCGCCCACCTACCACAACGGTACGACAGGGTCTGCTCTTTATGGAAGGCAAACTGGTCTCCGGACTGACCCATGAGGAATGCCAATCACGGCTCGATAAATTAGGCATGGAACACCCCGATCGTTACCAGGAGTGGAAACAGATTGACCGCCTCTTCCTGGAAACCAACAACCCGGAAATACGTGCAAAACTTCAAGTAAGAAAGATTACCTGGAAGCGTTTTTTCGAGAGTTACGAAGTATTGAAGGAGACCGGTATCAAGCCCCGTGCCATGCGAGGTGAACACATCATCGAACATTTGATCCGCAACGATGACAAGATACTGGCGCACGATAAGATTCGTGAGACCATGCAACCGGCGACGACTTAATCTCTGATGGAACTTAACCAGGTGACAGGGATGTCCTGGTTAAGTCAGCCTTACAACTTCTTGGCGGATTAGGCATAAACATCGATGCCAAGTACTTCACTCACATAATCCCGTTCCTGACCCGACTGTACAGACTGATAGCTCGATAGCGCCTTCTGACTCCGCGGATCATCTCTCATCTCGGTGAGTTGTCGCTCTGACTGGCGACGTTGCAGTAACTGCTCTGCCTGTTTGATGCTCTCGACACTGCGCAGGGTAGCGTCGCTCCGACCAACCTGTGACGCCAACGGCAAAGCCTGAACAAGATGCGTAGCGGCATTTCTCTGTTGTTCCAGAGAGACGGCAAGGTTAGGCAGGGCGAGTGATGAGTTGGAGACTTGCATCAGAACATGCCAATGACCTTAAGAGTCAGTCTCCGCAGCATATCCGGCATCAACCACAGCCTGAACCAGGATTGTGGCCTGTGCCGACCCACGCACAACCGCAGTACCCTCTTCCAGGGCAACTTCAGCACTATCCACACCGGGCACTGCCAATAACGCTTTTTGCACGTTGTTGACACAGTGGGGGCAGGTCATACCGGAAACTTTGAGGGTTGTTGTCAACATCAACTCCTTAACAGGGTTGTAAAATCTCAATCGATTGGCATTTACCACCACGGTAACGGACGACATCGCCATTGCCGCGCTGGCAAACATGGGTGGGAGCAGCCAGCCCGTAACAGGGTAGAGCAGCCCGGCCGCCATAGGTATACCAATCATATTATAGACAAAAGCGCCAAAAAGGTTCTGCTTGATATTCCTGATGGTTGCTCTGGAAATCCCGATTGCAGTACTCACATTGACCAACGAATCCCCGACCAGGGTAATATCCGCATGCTCGATTGCCACATCGGTACCACTGCCGATGGCAAACCCGGTATCGGCCTGCGCCAGGGCGGGCGCATCGTTCACCCCATCCCCAACCATGCCGACCCGATGACCCTGCTGCTGCAGAGACCTCACCACCTCCAGCTTCTGTTCAGGCAGCAATTCGCTGTAGAACCGCTTTATGCCAAGGCGCTCGGCAACCGCCTCAACAGTTCGAGCGTTGTCGCCGCTACAGACAATTACCTCAACACCTTGTTCCTGAAGGGATTTTACTGCCGCAGGCGAATCACTGCGCAACGGATCCCTGAGTACCAGCAAACCACTCAGTTGCCCAGCCACAACCACCCAAACCAGGCTCCCCGCCTCACCGGACTGTTGTTGCGCCGAACTGAGAAACGGCCCTGAAGGGGTAATTCCCAACTGTTTCAGATACTGACTTCCCCCCAATTGAACCAGCTTCCCGGCAACACGCCCCTCAACACCCAGACCCTCATGATTGTGAAAGTCTCTCACCACCGGTAGCTCAACACCCTGCTGCCTGACATGATCGAGAATCGCTTCTGCGAGCGGATGGGATGAGACCGCCTCAACAGCACCGGCCAGGGCCAGCATCTCCGCTTCCGGCATAGCATCGACAAAAACATCGGTGACTTTCGGTGCACCCTGTGTGAGGGTGCCGGTTTTATCCACCACCAGATGGGTGAGCCTGCTCGCCGATTGCAGACCGTCACTGTTGCGAATCAGCACATTCATTTGGGCGGCCCGGCTGGTTCCAACCATAATCGCAATAGGCGTAGCCAGACCCAATGCGCAGGGGCAGGCGATCACCAACACAGCAATGCCTGCAGTCAGCGCATAGGAGAGGGGTGGCGTTGGGCCCACTATAAGCCAGACGATAAAGGCGGCTATGGCAATCAGAACCACCACAGGCACGAAAACCGCCGAGACTTTATCCACCAGGCGGCCGATCTCAGGTTTACTCATTTGTGCCTGGCGAACCATGGCGATGATATGGGCCAGGGTGGTCTCTTCTCCCAATCGGGTGACTTTGAAACGCAGCTGTCCGGAACGATTGACACTGCCACCGATCACCGGATCACCGGGTTGCTTCTGTTGAGGCAGAGATTCTCCGGTCAGCATCGCCTCATCGACACTTGAAATCCCCTCGGCCACCACACCGTCAATCGGGATTTTATCTCCCGGTCGCACCTGGATCAGGTCACCGACTGACAACAGGGATACCGGAATGGTGGCCGACCGTTTATCACGCACCACTTCTGCCTGCTTCGGAGCCAATCCAACCAGACTGCCAACGGCTTCACTGGTGGTCCGTTTAGCCCGGGTCTCTAGGCCATGCCCCAACTGGAGGAAAGCCAGTATCAGCACCGAGGCATCGAAATAGAGTTTCTCCCCTTGCAGGATCATGCCTTCAGGCTGCATCACAATGACCAGTGAGGAGAGCCAGGCACTGCCTGTTCCCAATGCGATCAGGGTATCCATGTTAGCACTACGATGCTTGAGTTGTTTCAGTGCACCAAGATAGTAGTGCCCACCACTGAAACGCATCACCAGAAAACAGATGATGGCGACCGCCAGCCAGTAGCTCTGCCCGCCGGGCGCTGTCACCTGAGGTGTATTGCCGCTCATTTCGGCCACCATCAGACCCATGCCGACAACCCCGGCCAGCAGGGCTCGCTGCCAGGAACGTCTGATCTCTTTGGCGGCCGCCGATGCCTCCTCGGCATAGGGGTCGTTATAGGTCTCGTTAAAACTGGCCTGATAACCTTGATGCTCCAGTTCGATCAGTAGATCAGCGGGATGCAGTGAGGTTTCCAGATGCCACAGAGCATCTTTGAATTCAAAACTTGCCTGGGGATCCAGCCTGGCAAATAGAGTCTCAAGCGCCACTTGCTGTGTTGCCTGGTCCAGGCCCTGGAAGCCAAGCTGCAGTTGATTGTTGTCAGTCTGAGACTCGAGCAGATAGGCGCCATAGCCCTGATCGATCACCGCCTGAGCCACCGCCTGGGGTGAACCTCCGACAACCTGCGCCCTTTTCTCCACCAGATTGACAGCAGCCTGAGTGACACCGGGCACGGAGTTGATCGCCCGCTCAACCGCCGCAACGCAGCTGGCGCAGGTCATATCCTGTACAGCCAGTTGATAACCACCCTCGATTTTTTCAACAGGATGCTGTTCGGCTGGAACAGGTTGCAGCACTGGCAGAGAGAGTGAAAGCGGAGCAACGTCTGCAGTGATCAGTTCAGCTTCATACCCCGCCTGTCTGATCGCCGATACCGCTTCATCGGCATCCCCACCGGTGACCTCAGCCGTAGCCGACTCAAGATCGACCACCACCCGGGTAACCCCAGGCAGAGCCACGACCGACTTCTCCACCGCCGCCACACAGTGCTGACATGACATACCGTCAATCGTCAGCCGGTAACTGGATTCAAGCTTGGTGTTCACTGGATTGGTAATAGGATCTGGTCAGACGGATCAACCTGGTGGCCAGCTCATGCGCCGCCCGCCCAGCAGGTGCAGATGGATATGGAAAACAGTCTGACCGGCCTGTTCGTTGCAGTTCATCACGGTGCGATATCCCGCTTCATCAATACCCTCCTGTTTGGCCACTTTGGCCGCCGTCAGATAGAGCTTTCCCACCAATTCGGCATCTTGCTCTGTCAGGTCATTCAGCGTGGAGATATGCTTTTTCGGTATGATCAGCACATGACAGGGGGCCTGTGGATTGATGTCCCTGAATGCCAGTACATCATCGTCCTCATAGACGGTCTGGGTGGATATCTCACCGCTGACAAATTTACAGAATAAGCAGTCACTCATGGTATCTCCTCAAAATTCCGATCGCCCTCGAATGGCGTGGGCCAGGGTTGCGCCATCCACATATTCCAGCTCGCCTCCCATGGGTACTCCCTGAGCGATACGGGTTGTGCGAATGCCAAACTGTTGAGCCATGTCATGGATGTATTGTGCCGTTGCCTCACCCTCGACCGTGGGATTGGTTGCCAGAATAACCTCTTTGACACCACCACTGGCAAATCGCTCTTGCAACAGATCCAGACCGATCTCTTTCGGACCGATCCCATCCAGTGGCGAGAGGTGGCCACCCAGCACAAAATAACCACCGTGATAGTCTGCCGCCTGTTCGATGATGGCCTGGTCGGCCGGATTCTCAACAATACAGAGCAGACTCTGATCACGCTTGGGATTGGCGCAGAGCTGACACAGCTCCTGCTCGCTCAGGGTTCTGCATTGGCTGCAGTGACCGATCCTCTCCATCGCCTCAGCCAGTAACCGGGAGAGTACCCTGCCCCCTTCCCTGTCCCGCTCCAGCAGATGGTAGGCCATGCGCTGGGCACTTTTTGCCCCGACACCCGGCAGGCAGCGCAGTGCGGTCATCAATTGGTCAAGCAGCGCAGTATTAGGCATCGGCCGGCCTGTA
This sequence comes from Chromatiales bacterium, assembly GCA_022360905.1. GTDB lineage: Bacteria > Pseudomonadota > Gammaproteobacteria > Chromatiales > Chromatiaceae > Thiodiazotropha. The sequence continues at coordinate 5,164 of JAKSBX010000251.1, read as the reverse complement.
GCAGAACGTAGAGCCCGGCAGAAAGCCCCGGAACCTGTTGATCAGCATGGTTGATTGAATCAGAACGGCAGTTTCATACCAGGGGGCAGACCCAGCCCGGCAGTCAAACCGGACATGCTCTCCTGCATCTTGTGGCTGACCCGCTGAGCAGCATCATTCACCGCCGCTGCGACCAGATCCTCAAGCATCTCTTTATCATCGCCCATAAGACTCTCATCGATCTCGACGCGGCGTACCTCATGTTTACCGTTCATGATCACTTTGACCAGTCCTCCCCCGGACTCGCCCGTCACCTCTTCCTGCGCCAGCTTCTCTTGTGCCTGCTGCATTTCAGCCTGCATCTTCTGCGCCTGCTTCATTAAATTACCAATACCGCCTTTCATGTCGAACACCTCATATTCATCGCCAACCCCAGACGCCTCAGCATCTGACAGGCACCTGAAATCAATTTAACAAATTACTTTAAAACATCATTTATATAACTATAAAACAGATAGTTATAAAACATAACTCTGACAGAGCATAAGCCACATCAACCAGCAGAATCATCCACTGGACGAATCGACTCCGGCATCAGCTTCGCACCAAACCGCTCCTCCATCTCTCTCACCATCGGATCCACCGCCATGCTCGTTTCCGCCTCGGCCTGACGCTCCTCGAGCTCACGCTTTTCACGCATTGCCGGCGTCTCCTGTTGCGGAACCGCTTCTGTAATCGACAGCTGCACGGACTCTCCGAGCTGCTTTCGTATCCCTTCCAGCAGGCGCATTTCCGACTGCCCCACCCTGAGCTGGCGCCTCGAGCTATCGAGTGTCAGGTTCAGCGTCTTGCCGTCCCAGCTGCCAAATGCACAATTCTGTGCCAACTGGCGAGTGATCCCCCCCAATTGCAAGGCCGCACAGAACGCCTCCCAATCGGATGGATCGGTTACTCTGGCCACCGGCTTGGACTGCTCTGTTGGAGGAGGAGCCTGCGCCGGTTTGGTCACCGCAGCCGGTGAGCTCTTCTGCGGCGCTTGAGCCTTTGTCTTGGGCGTTGGCTGGCGAGCTACCCGATTGCCACCTCCGCTCGACTGGCCGGCACTGGTGCCGCCCTCCTCCGGACGGAAGGCGATCATTCTTAGCAACACCATCTCGAAACCGCTGCGCGGATCGGGGGCAAGATTCAGCTCCTGCTGTCCCATCAAGCCAACCTGATAGTAGAGCTGCACATCTTCGGCCGAGAGGGCTTCGGAAAAGCCCCTCAGACGCTCCACGTCATAACCATCATCGGGCTGATATCCCGACACCAATTGTAACAGAGCGATCTGGTGCAACATGGCCAGCAGTTCCTGCAGCGCCTGACTGAAGTCCACCGCCATCTCGGCCATCTCCGCGACCCGGTCCAACAGGTTAGCACCTTCACCAGCCACCAAAGCCTCAACCAGCGCATCGATGCGATCGGCCCCAATCACACCGATCATCGATTTAACCGCCTCACCCCGCACTTCACCGCCACCAAAGGTGATGGCCTGGTCCAGCAGACTGAGGCCGTCACGCATACTGCCGTCTGCCCCTCTGGCCAACAGGCTGAGAGACTCCTCGTCAAACGGAATCTTCTCTTCCCCGAGGATGTGTCGCAGCTGGCCTTCGATCTGTTCCCGACTGAGACGTTTCAAATTGAACTGCAGACAGCGGGAGAGCACGGTAACCGGTACTTTCTGTGGATCCGTGGTTGCCAGTATGAATTTCACATGCGGAGGAGGCTCCTCAAGAGTTTTCAATAAGGCATTGAAACTACTAGCCGAAAACATGTGAACCTCATCAATCAGATAAACTTTATAGCGTCCCCGTACCGGGGCATAAGGCACATTTTCCAGTAGCTCTCTGGTCTGATCGACCTTGGTTCGGGAAGCCGCATCCACCTCAAGCAGATCGACAAACCGACCCTCGTCGATCTCCCGACAGGCATCGCAGACACCGCAAGGCACCGCACTGATCCCTTTTTCACAATTCAGCGACTTGGCAAAGATTCTGGCCAGGGTCGTTTTACCCACCCCCCGGGTACCGGTAAACAGATAAGCATGATGCAAACGCTCGCGCTCCAAGGCGTTATTCAACGCAGTCACCACATGTTGCTGACCGACTAGCTGGCCAAACAACTGCGGTCTCCATTTGCGGGCGAGTACCTGATATGACATAACCTATCGCTCTGTAACCTTCCGATTTAAAGGGGGGAGTTTAACCCGAATCCGGGGTGGATTCACGGTTCGTCAACGTCAGTTGCCAGAGAAGTGCTGATTCAGCCTTGAGAAAAAACCCGGCAAAGCATCAGCCCGGGCAACGTATGGAGATCGATGCGCTGACCAGACTGGATTTCGTTGCCCGGCAATTAATACAAATTTATAGTATTTGACTCCAATTATCTATTCTAAGGAGGTTTTTTGTTGTTTTTCCAAAAGTGAATTTTCATGCCATGTAAAATCCACATCCAGCTTTTGCATGCTGGTTGCTCTGATCATTACCGGCTTGTTTGACTGGTTGTTAATCCCACGCTTTTTAGAAGCGGCAGCCGGCCCCGAGGGTGATACAACGCTACACTTCTGGAGTTTTGTCACTCTTTTTGCAGTGTCCTATCTGGTTATGTACCTGGGGTACGGCTATCGGATCACCATCGAGTCAGACCTGCAACAAGCGGACAATCGAACACCTGTTGTGCAAAGCGTCGGTAATTCTGTAGCCACCTCAATCCCCATGGAGACGATCGAGCAAGTTGTCCCAGTAAAATATCGGGACCTACCAGACGACATGTATGCCATCCCACAGATTCAGCCCTTTAAGATCTCTCCCCATTGTCCCCCGTTTTAAGGAATAGGGGGACTAAAGAGATTGATCCCATGAACGCTAATTTTAGAGAGAGGAAGAAGGAAAACTGACCTACTGATTTAAAAAAACATTGATCAGGTAACGACAGACCAAACACCTCTGACGCCGGGTATGTTGTCGATGCATGGGAACAGGTGCTGCATCGTTACCTGTAGATCAATTCAACACGGAACGGCAGTGGCATGGACCAGCTGAGTGGACAACACTTCCAAACCATACATCACAATCTTTCATCTTCGGATGAGATGCCCTTTTGTCTTCAGCGTGGTTTCTGCATACCGATCATCCCCCGTACTTACCCGACCCTGGTGCAGATTCAACAACAGATAGCGTGCGGCAGAAGCTCTTCAAAGCAACTCCGTCGACCAATCCAGCCCACAGGGAAAAGTCATGAATGATCAGCAAGCCCCCCCAATAAGAGTGGCGGCAATCGGCATGGATCAACGCCAGCGTAACGCGTTGGTCATGCTGTTCAGTAGCCGCTGCCACAACCGCTACATCCTGGTGGAAGAGGAATCCTCGGAAATCTGCATTATCGATCTGGATCTATTCGGTGGTGAACGTCTCTGGCAGGAGTTCCGACAACGCCACCCAAACCGCCCATTGATCCTGGCATCGTTAAAACCCAGGCAAGTGGAGAATGGGCACACACTGTTTGTAAAAAAACCAATTCCAGTCATGCAACTGATGAGTGCAATTGACCAACTCAGCCAGACACTCATCAAAACCCCTGTCATGAAAAATGCCGAACCTCATCAGATCACTGAATCGGCACCAGCAAAACCTCAGCAAAGCCAACGCTCAGCAAGTCCGGTAACCCGTAAAGTGGCGTCGTTGATGACAGAAGCCCAGGAGAAGGTGTTTATCGGCACCTCACCGGACATCGATCCAGACAACCAGGAGCAACTGGCAAAGATCTACTACGACCCTCAACACTATCTACAGGGACATATCCAACAAGCACTGAACCAGGCAACACGGCACAACAAAAATGTCACGGTCGAAGGTCCTTGGCCCGCCATTGACATGATCATCGGTAAACAGCAGGTTATGGTCGACGCTGGAGAGAAACATCTACGGCCATTTTGCACGGTTCCCGATGCAACCCGTGAGGTAGAACTGCGGTTTCACGAACAACTCAGGCCAACTACTGGCCGCCAGGAATACTCCATCTATGCCTTCATATGGCAATTGGCACTCTGGGCATCAAGGGGCCGATTGCCTTCGGGTACCAACCTGAATCAACCGATCTATCTGCGACGCTGGCCGAATTTCAGCCGACTTGTGGTTACCCCTCATGCCCTGGCAATCGCTGCACTCTGGACCAAACACCCACGTTCTTTGATCGACACTGCAAACAGTCTCGCTATTCCGCAACGATATGTTTTTGCCTTCTACAGCGCAGCGAATGCGATCCAACTGGCGGGCGAAACGAGACGGGCCGTAGACACTTTGTTAGAACCCCCTGCGATAAAGCAGGCTAAAAACAGGGGGCTGTTCAGCAAACTTTTGAATCGCTTGAGAGGATAAAAGAACGAATCATGAGTGACTACAAAATCATTTTCAGCGGTCCCGTCGGTGCCGGCAAAACCACGGCCATCGAATCGATCAGCGATATCCTGCCGGTCACAACGGACGAACAAGCCAGCGATATGACCCGTAAACTAAAAAATGGCACCACAGTCGCCATGGACTACGGTCTGATCAAATTACCGGGTACTGAGCGCATCCACCTCTATGGCACCCCTGGCCAGGAACGTTTCGATTTCATGTGGGAGATACTGACCAACGGGGGTATCGGCCTGGTGCTGTTAATCAACAACCAAAGAGCTGATCCGTTTGGAGATCTGCATTTTTTTCTGAATGCCTTCCAGGAGTTCATCAGACAGGGAAAAGTGGTGATTGGGGTAACCCAAATGGATCAGGCCGACACCCCGAGAATTGAAGACTATCACCTACAGCTGGAAAACAGTGGTGTAAAGATCCCTGTGTTCGATATCGATGCGCGGATAAAAAAAGATGTCTCGATACTCCTCGAAGCCCTGCTCTACTCACTGGACCCGGGATTGGATGATTAAGGAATCTTTGATCAATGCACAGAACATGAACTGAACAATCGCCATCCACCGAGTCAGACTATGGTGGGACAAACTCAGATCTTACTCATGATCGAGCCGATGAGGCAAAACAGGAGGTGACACAAAACAACGACTAAACCCATTAAACAGAATTTTTTCTTTCCTGATGTCGTTGTCAGGATAGCATCGGGAAATCAGGCCTACAGCATCGATCGGCCATAG
>JAKSBX010000116.1 GCA_022360905.1 Chromatiales bacterium | reverse complement strand
TGAAACCGCAATGTTCGCACTGATAGGCCGGTTCCTTATCGAGTAATTTGGAGACAGAACTCAAGAGCACTTCCAGGGTCTCCCGGGGACTCTCCTCACTACGCTGCAGATTCAATCGGACCAGACGCTCCAGGCCTTTCAAATCCGGTGTGTCGGAGAGATGTTTGAGTATCGCTTCAACGGCGGCCCCCTCACCCTGACTATCGGCAATCATATCCGCCAGGATTAGCATGGCTTCGGTACAGTGGTGGCGCTGATAGAGTTGCTCCAGGTAGTCGTAGAGTTCCTGTTGCTGACCGAGCTTGCGATAACACTCGATGGTGCGCGGCAGGGTCTCCGACAGATAGGCTGGATCACTCCCTTCTACCTGTCGCAACAAACGTATCACTGAACGGCAATCACCCCGGGTATATTCTATTTCGGCCTGCAGGATCAATACCCGTACATTACTGCGTTTCATCTGCTGGGCCCGCTTCAGAAAACTCTCGGCGGCCGCCATGTTCTGCTGACGCAACTGCTGTTCGGCCAATTCACAATAGAAGTGGGCAATTGAGTTGTGCAGAGCCGGATAGTGAGAGACGGTAATCCTGTCGGCTACCTCCAGACAGCGTTTCCAATCCTTCTCCTGCTGGTAGATTTCCAGCAGATAGATATTGGCCTGTTCGTTGTGGAGTTTCAGCTCCGTCAACTCGATAAAAAGATTTTCCGCCCGATCGAACAGCCCGGCCCGCATATAGTCCTGCCCCAGTTCGAGCAGTGCCTGAGCCCGCTGCTCCCGACTCAGACTTGGTCGGGCAATTAGATTCTGATGGATGCGAATCGCCCGCTCCACCTCGCCACGCCGCCTGAACAGATTGCCCAGCGCCAGATGGGTCTCCACCGTATCGCTGTCCACATCCAACAGCTTAATGAACAGATCGATCGCCTTATCCGGCTGTTCATTCAACAGGTAGTTGAGACCCTTGAAATAGACCGGAGAGATCTCTTGCGGCTGTTTCTGGCTCTTTACCGCCACACCCCGTCTTGCCGCGAACCAACCGGAGGCCGCTGCTACAGGAAGCAACAACAGCAGTGCTTCATACATCGGCACTACCCTCAATGCTGCCTGACGCCACACCGGCCGCCAGCAACAGCTGGTGTTTCGTCATGCCTGAGGTTGAACAGATCTTCATAACGTTGAACACAAGTTACTCTTTCAATGGCAGTGCACGGAGATTGTTCACCTCTTTGCTAACCATTTCGCTACGTCTTTTCAGCGTCTGAATCTCTCTTTTCAGCCCGACGATACGTCCCATGCCGGAAAACAGACCCAACAGAACACCGACCCCGAGCACCAGAGTCAACACCAGGGAGAGCGGTAGATTCCGGCTGCCGAAGTAGTAGTTCACCGGCACCGAGTCAGAGTTGAGCACGGCAAATACAGCACCGAACATCATAACCAAGATCAAAAAAAAGAGTTTTATGAATCGCATCAGCCATTCCACATGTCTATCGCACTATGCATTTTCGCTTACTGGGCAGGATATTTCATCCAAATGGATTAAATTTTTGACAACAGTTTATATTTTTACTGCCTGTATAGGGACTCAAAAAATAATCCCATTCCCATCGATCAACAAACAAGCTCTGATTGAGGGTCAAGAATCTGTTGCTTGCCAGTAAGTTAGAGCATTAAAACACCAACGATCTTAATTGCACCACAAGTGATCATTTCGAAAGTGCATTAGATCTAACAATGCATAAGGGAACACTTTAAGCCGCTCGGTTCAAAGCGTACATCGAGCTCCAGCTGAGAGCCATGAGGTGTGGAGATCGATTGAATGGTTTACCCGGCCCAGAAACAGGGCCGAATAGATCTGTAAATGAGTGGGCCCCAGTGGGAATGGCACTTACTTAAGCATTAAAACTCATTGCATCTCGTTTTATCAGAGCGTTTTGGTGGGGCATGGCCCCACCCTACACCATGGATTCAACCGTAGGGTGGGGCCATGCCCCACCAAATAATGCTTAAGTAAGTACCATTCGGCCCTAGTGGGCCAGGCTGTTAATAGGGGAAGGATCAGCCGAACCCACTAGGCGTCAGGCATAGGTATCCAACAATCCGTCTCCCGTACGGATCTGCACGCCTCCGGAGTCTGCCGACCAGCTCTGGGATGAATCAGCTTCGGATGACCCGTCACTGCCGCGACTTTCTGCAGCGCCTTCGCGACCAGGTTCACCAGCCTGTTGATGCCCCACATCCACATTCGCCAGATTCAAATTGATTTCACCAAACATCTCCCGCAGACGCGGAATGGATGATTCCAGGGCTTCACGGGTTGGCGCCTGGGCGGCAATGAAAGTGACATTGGTTTGATCGTTCTGTACGGATATCTTGATCTCCATAGGCCCCAGGTTGGGAGGTGTCAATTTGATCTCAGCCTGCTGGATATTCTGATTCACCATCCACTGGATCCGCTCACCTACCGCCTGATCCCACCCTGGTTGTCCGACTGGGGTATTCAGGGGCAATACAATGGAGGCGCGACTACCGACTGCCGAAGTGGTTGACTGGCTGAGCGCATTGAGCGAGAACTGGCTGCTCGAATCCGCTGTACGCGACACTTCGGATTGGGATCTGTCACCGACCATATCCGCGCTGATCAGAGACATCATTTCAACCGGTTTGTTTGTATTCACCAGGCTGGTCAGTGTTGGCAGGGCAACTTCCGTCTGAGGATTCTGCGGCAGTGTCAGGGTGAGTGTCGGTGTCAGCTCCCCACGCTGCGTGGCCATCGGCAGCTGCGACAACTCACTGAGTTGCGGCAAAGTCTGGCCGTTCACTTGGGGCGTCAGCGGCAACAGCTTGCCGTCCTGCGTCAGCATTGGATTGATCATCGGCTGAGCTTCAGTATCAATCGGCATCTGCAGGTTGAACAGTTGTACTGCCTCTTCACTATGCTCTGAGGCGAGCAGCTGCTGCAGTGCCAGATCAAACGGATTACCGGTAGACAAGCTCTCAGCAGAGAGACTGAACAGCCCTAAGTCAGCTTCACCGGTTTTTGTTGAAGTTGTGTTGCCCCCTGTAATTTGGGACATAAAGGGTATCTGAGCCATGGCATTACCTGTCAGTGTGGTCTCCTGTCGAGAGATAACTAGCAGGTTCCGGGCCAACTCAGTGCATAAAGTCCTGGGGCGTTGCCCGACGCCAATCCGCTTCGGACAACAGCCATTCCTCATCCTGCTGCAGGAAGGTCAAATCAAGACGCAGCAGATCTCCTCGCCACTGGCTTAGTGATGTCTCGCGGTCCTGGGGCGATCCCGCCAAACCGGCATAGATCAAGACCTTGGCGTGACCGTTCTCGTGCACCTCGATGTTGTCTATGGTGGTGAGAATATGGATCGATTTATGGCGCAAAAAATAGCCGGCCAGCATGGCTCTCAACTGGCGCAGATCGAAGCCGTTGTTGTCTCGGTAATCCGCGTGCACAAATTCCAGGGTTGCCGACAGATCACGGGCCTGAATGTAGGATTCAGCTTCACGGATGGTACTGCGCAGTTGCTCATCGGCAGACAGTGGATCATCGCTGCATCCCAAGATTCCATGGGCCAGCAGCAGGATGAAAAAGAGTGAGATGGCTCTCTGCATTTCAATCACCCCAGGTAGACAGGGTACGGAATCACCGCACCGGAACAGAAACAGTTACCAGATCGTCATGCAAATACAATGCACGAAACCAGCTGCGATAGCTCACTTTCGGCATTCAAACAACCTTAGCAGGAAGTTTGGGACTGTTAACACGAATGGCTGTCACTTAAGAAATTAAACCGCAAATGAACGCCAATCACCGCAAAATATCGCGAATAGCTTTTGCATTACAGCCTCAATTGCGTAGATTCGCGGTGATTGGCGTTCATTTGCGGATCGCATTTATTTGAGTGGCTCAACTTCATCCAGTGAATATGGGGCGTAATAGTAATTGCCATTCGCCCTAACGCAGACTCAGTACATCCTGCATATCGAACAGGCCATTCGATTTACTGCCGATCCATTTCGAGGCCCGTACAGCACCTCTGGCGAAATTCATCCGGCTCGAGGCTTTGTGGGCGATCTCCACCCGCTCTCCCTCCATGGCAAACCAGACACTGTGCTCACCAACCACATCACCCGCGCGAATCGTCTCGAAACCGATGGTTTTGCTATCCCTTGGCCCGGTATTGCCTTCCCGCCCATAGACCGCGCAGCTCTTCAGGTCCCGGCCCAGGGTGTCGGCAATCACTTCCCCCATGCGCAGTGCTGTACCGGAGGGGGCATCGACTTTATGCCGGTGGTGGGCTTCGATGATCTCGATGTCAGCCTCATCTCCCATCACTTTGGCCGCCACTTCCAGCAGTTTGAAACAGAGATTGACCCCAACGCTCATATTCGGTGCGAAGACAATGCCGATCTTTTCACCGGCCTCTGCCAAAGCGGCTTTGTCACTGTCCGAGAGACCGGTTGTACCGATTACCATCTGTTTACCGGCCTCGGTACAGATCTGCAGATGCTTCAGGGTCGCAGCTGGTGTCGTGAAATCGATCACCACATCGAAGTCGTCCACCACCTGGGCAAGATCATCCACCAGGGCCAGATCGAAGCTGCCGAGTCCGGCCAGCTCACCGGCATCCCGGCCAACCAGCCCCGACTCAGCCCTTTCGGTAGCCGCCCCCAGGATCAGGCCATCCGTTTCATGCACAGCCTGAACCAGTGATTTTCCCATCCGGCCGGCGGCGCCAACCACTGCAATTCTTGTCATCTGTTTCCCCTAAGGAGCTTGATTGTCACGATAATGGGCACGGCACGCCCATTGTGATTGAGCTAAAAACGCTTTAGAAACCCATATTCTCAAAGAACTTCTTCACCCCATCCACCCAGCTGGTGGAGTGTGGGCTGTGTTTTGCGCCGCCACGCTTCATGGTTTCATCAAAGCGTTGCAACAGCTCTTCCTGCTCATTGGTTAGTTTCACCGGCGTTTCAACCAGCACCCGACACATCAGGTCGCCGATCGGACCGCCACGTACCGGCTTTACGCCCTTGCCACGCATGCGGAACAGACGCCCGGTCTGGGTACCGGCAGGAATTTTCAGCATCACTTTGCCGTCCAGCGTAGGCACTTCCAACTCACCACCCAAGGCGGCAATGACAAAACTGATCGGTACTTCACAGAACAGATGGTTGTCTTCCCGACTGAAAATCGAGTGCGGCTTGACGGCCACCTGTACATAGAGATCTCCTGGAGGACCACCGCTCTCTCCCGCCTCCCCTTCTCCGGCCAGGCGAATCCGATCCCCGGAGTCGACACCGGGTGGTACCTTCACAGAGAGCGTC
>JAKSBX010000249.1 GCA_022360905.1 Chromatiales bacterium | reverse complement strand
TTTCAACTTCCCGGACTGGGCAGGGCGGTGATCAATCTGGATGACCCGTTTGGTCGTCAGCTGGCTGAATCCCTTTGCCAGCGGATCTCTGTCTACGGTTATAGCGTCGAGCCCGACAGCAGCCTGCCGGACGGCCTGCAGGGCTGGGTTCGTGCAACTCAGCTAAAAGCCACCGGGAATGGCCTGAGTCTGTCGGTCTCGACTCCGGTGGGAGAGACCCACTTGGAGAGTGGCTTGCTGGGGCGTTTCAATGGTGCCAACCTGCTGGCTGTCTTAAGTGTGCTGCTGATCAATGGCTGGCCGCTTGAGCGGGCGGTTGCGGTGCTGGCGAAGCTCTCGACCGTGCCGGGCAGAATGGAACGGTTTGGTGGTTCGCAGAAGCCCACTGTGGTGGTGGATTATGCGCATACCCCGGATGCCCTGGAGAAGGCGCTGCAGGCACTGCGGCTGCATTGCACCGGTCGTCTGATCGTTGTCTTCGGTTGTGGCGGTGACCGGGACCACGGCAAGCGCCCAATGATGGGTGAAGTGGCGGCGCGACTGGCGGACCTCTGTTATCTGACCGATGACAATCCGCGTAGTGAGTCGAGTGGCGAGATCATCCAGCAGATTCTTGCCGGTATGCCCGATGCGGATGCGGTGCAGGTTCAGGCCGACCGGGGTAAGGCGATCCGGCAGGCGGTCTCTGCTGCCAATCCCGGTGATCTGGTGCTGGTGGCGGGCAAAGGGCATGAGGATTATCAGTTGGTGGCTGACCGGGTATTGCACTTCGATGATCGTGAAGTGGTCCAGGCTGCCCTGAGTGCATGGCAGGAGGGGCGTAATGAATAGTCTGAGTCTCTCCGAAGTGGCGTTGGAACTGGAAGCCGTGCAGCAGGGCGCCGATGTGCGTTTTCATTCGGTCAGCACCGACACCCGCACCATCCAGCCCGGGGATCTGTTTGTCGCCTTGAGTGGTCCCAACTTCGATGCCCACCGCTTTATCGGGCAGGCGATGGATAAAGGGGCGGTTGCGGCCATGGTGAGTGAGCTGCAAGCGACCGATCTGCCCCAGCTTCAGGTGGCGGATACCCGCACCGGCCTGGGACGTTTGGCAGCGCTCTGGCGTGACCGCTTCGAGGTGCCGGTGGTTGCGGTTACCGGCAGTAACGGTAAAACCACCGTCAAAGAGCTGCTCGGATCTATCCTTGAGACCCGCGGCAGTGTGCTGGTTACCAGAGGCAATTTGAATAATGAGATCGGGCTGCCTCTGACCCTGTTGCGGCTGCAGGATGAGCAGTGTGCAGTGATCGAGATGGGTGCCAATCATCCGGGTGAGATCGGCTATTTGAGTCAGATCACCCGCCCCGATGTGGCGCTGATCAACAACGCGGGGGCGGCCCACCTCGAAGGCTTCGGCGATCTGGCCGGTGTTGCCCATGCCAAGGGTGAGATCCTCAGTGGCTTAAAGCCCTCCGGGATCGGGGTGCTGAATGCGGACGATCGCTTTTTCCCCCTCTGGCGGGAGCTGTGCGGTGAGCGTCAGATGATCTCCTTCGGTAGCTCGCCCAAAGCGGATGTGCAGAGTGATCTGAGCCAGGCCGGAATGCGCTGGACAGAGTCGGGATTTCAGAATCATATGCAGGTCAACTATCGGGGTGAGCAGTTTGCGGTGCAGCTCTCATTGGCGGGCCGTCACAACCTGATGAATGCCCTGGCGGCAATCGCTGCAGCGCTGGCGATGGACTGTGATATTGAGCAGATTCAAATGGGATTGGCCGGGGTGCAGGCGGTGGCTGGACGGCTGCATCTGCACCACACCTCGGCCGGCTATCGGCTGATCGATGACAGTTACAACGCCAATCCGGATTCCGTGGATGCGGCGATCGAGGTGCTGCGTGGTGCCACGGGTACCCGCTACCTGGTGCTCGGGGATCTTGCGGAGCTTGGCGACGATGCCGAGGCTCTGCATGCCGGTATTGGCGAGCGGGCCAAACAGGCGGGTCTGGAACATCTCTACGCCCTGGGTGAGTTGAGTAGCCGGGCTGCGCAAAGCTTCGGTGACGGGGGGGAGGCCTTTACCGAGCTGGATCAGTTGGTGGATGCATTGCATGCAGCAACCCGACCTGGGGATGCGGTGCTGGTCAAGGGGTCTCGCAGCGCGGGCATGGACCGAGTGGTTGAGCGTTTGATGTCCGAGGGGAGGGGCTGATTGTGTTGTTATATCTGACTGAGTGGCTGGTGCAGTTCGATGGGGGATTCCGGGTATTTCAGTATCTGACCCTGAGAACCATCCTGGGTGTGCTGACCGCTTTGCTGATCTCCCTGGCGCTGGGTCCGATGATGATCCGCCGGCTGAGTTTTCATCAGATTGGCCAGACGGTGCGGGATGATGGGCCGGAGACCCACTTTTCCAAAGCCGGCACACCCACCATGGGTGGCGCCCTGATCCTGGTGGCGATTGCCATTGCAACCCTGTTGTGGGCCGACTTGGACAATCGTTATGTCTGGATCGTACTGATCGTGACCCTGATCTTCGGTCTGATCGGCCTGGTGGATGATTACAAAAAGCTGGTGCTGAACGATCCGAAAGGTCTGGCGGCCCGCTGGAAATATTTCTGGCAGTCGGTGGCCGGTCTGGGAGCCTCGGTAATTTTCTTTACCACCGCAACCTCGCCGACAGAGACGGCACTGCTGATCCCCTATCTGAAAGATGTGTCGCTGGATATGGGGCCGCTGTTCATACTGTTCAGCTATCTGGTGATTGTCGGCTCATCCAATGCGGTCAATCTGACCGATGGACTGGATGGCCTGGCGATCCTACCCACCGTGATGGTCGGCGGAGCGCTGGGCGTAATCGCCTATGCCACCGGCCATGCGGATTTCGCCACCTATCTGAAAATACCCTACCTGCCTGGGGTGGGTGAGCTGATTGTGTTTTGTGCCGCGCTGGTCGGTGCCGGCCTGGGTTTTCTCTGGTTCAACACCTATCCGGCCCAGGTTTTCATGGGGGATGTGGGTGCGCTGGCGCTGGGCGCCGCGTTGGGCGTGGTCGCAGTGGCCGTACGTCAGGAGATTGTGCTGTTCATCATGGGTGGGGTGTTTGTCATCGAGACCGTATCGGTGATGTTGCAGGTAGCCTCTTTCAAGCTGACCGGAAAACGCATATTCCGGATGGCCCCGCTGCACCACCACTTTGAATTGAAGGGTTGGCCCGAGCCTCGGGTCATTGTTCGTTTCTGGATCATCACCGTCATTTTGGTGCTGGTCGGTTTGGCGAGTTTGAAGATACGTTAATGTCAGAGCCATCGAAACTGCAGGGTAAAACGCTGATTGTGGGTCTGGGTAAGACCGGGCTCTCCTGTGCCCGCTATCTGGCGGCGCAAGGGGTTTCGCTGGCCATGACCGACAGCCGTGAAAATCCGCCTGGCCTGGAGTCCCTGCGCCAGGAGTTACCCGATATGGCGCTGTTTCTCGGTGGTTTCCAGGACGAGGTGTTTGAAGCGGCCAGCCGACTGGTGGTGAGTCCCGGTGTGGCGCTGGACCAGCCGTTGATTCAGGCGGCTAAACAACGCGGTGTCGAGGTGCTTGGGGATGTGGAGCTGTTCGCCAGAGCAGCCAAAGCCCCGGTGATCGCCATTACCGGTTCCAACGGCAAGAGCACCGTCACCACCCTGCTCGGTGAGATGGCCCGTATGGCAGGTGTAAAGGTTGCGGTGGGTGGCAATCTCGGCGAGCCCGCACTCGATCTGCTGGATGATGAGGTGGATCTCTATATTCTTGAGCTTTCCAGTTTTCAGCTGGAGAGCACCTGGTCACTGCAGCCACTGGCGGCGGTGGTGCTGAATATTTCGGCAGACCACATGGACCGCTATCGGGATCTGCAGGATTACGCGGATACCAAAGCCAAGGTCTACCATCAGGCCGAGATCTCAGTGGTCAATCGGGATGATCCGATGGTGGCGGCGATGGTGGATGAGGCTTCGGAGTCTCTGGGTTTTACCCTGGAGGCACCCCAAGCCAGTGACTTCGGTCTGCATGAGCAGGATGGGGTGAGCTGGTTGAGCGAAGGGCATGTGCCGTTGATTCCGGTCAGTGAATTGAGAATTCCCGGTCGCCACAACCAGGCCAATGCCCTCGCGGCCTTGGCCCTGGGCAGTGCCGCCGGATTCCCGCAGAACGACATGCTGGCCGCCCTGCGCAGCTATACCGGTCTGCCCCATCGCACCCAGTGGGTTGCGGACAAGGCTGGAGTTCGCTGGTACAACGATTCAAAGGGCACCAATGTGGGCGCGACAATCTCCGCATTGAAAGGGCTCCATCCAGAACAGGGTGAGAGCCGTACCGTGTTGATCGCCGGAGGAGAGTGCAAGGGCGCGGATTTCAGTGAGCTGGTCGATGTGGTTGTGCAGACGACCAGAGGGGTGGTGCTGATCGGTCGGGATGCGCCAGCCATTCAGGCGGTACTGGAAGGAGAGACAAACCTGATCATGGCGGAAAGCATGACCGAGGCAGTTGCCGCCGCCTATCGTCTGGCTCGACCCGGGGATCGGGTAGTGCTTTCACCGGCCTGTGCCAGTTTCGATATGTTCGCCAATTTCGAAGCCCGTGGTGAGGCTTTCATTGCGGCGGTGGAGGCGTTCGAAGCATGAGCAACAGACGACCTCAGGCGATGGATGCCCGTTCTGCCAAGCCACTGGAGCCGGCGATTGACTGGTGGCTGCTGGGTGCCTCGGTGCTGTTGCTCGGTTTTGGCCTGGTGATGGTGGCTTCATCTTCGATGACGGTCGGTGATCGGCTTGCCGGTTCTCCCTTCTTCTATGTCTATCGCCATCTGTTTGCCATGTTTCTCGGTCTGATCGGTGCCGCCCTGTTTTTCGGCATCCCCATGGAGCAGTGGCGCAAGGCCGGACCGATGCTGGTATTTCTCGGTATGTTTCTGCTGCTCATCGTGTTGATTCCCGGCGTGGGCAAGACCGTCAACGGTGCCACCCGATGGGTGCCTTTGGGGGTTTTCAATCTGCAGAGCTCCGAGTTCATGAAGCTCTTTATGGTGCTCTATATCGCCGGTTATCTGGTGCGTCGTCAGGATGAGGTCGCCCGCTCGTTCTGGGGCTTTGCCAAACCGATGCTGCTGTTGGTCATCACCAGCGCGATGATTCTGCTGCAGCCCGATTTCGGTACCACGGTGGTGCTGTTTGCCACCGCGCTGGGGATGCTGTTTCTCGGTGGCGTGGTGCTCTATCAGTTTGTCACCCTGATTCTGTTCTCCATGGTGGCGGGTTTTGCGTTGATCTTTTTCACCCCCTATCGCTGGCAGCGCTTCACCACCTTTCTCAACCCCTGGGATGATCCTTTCAATACCGACTTTCAGCTCTCCCAGGCGCTGATCGCATTCGGCCGGGGCGAGTTCACCGGGGTGGGGCTGGGTAACGGCATTCAGAAACAGTTCTATCTGCCGGAGGCGCATACCGATTTCATCATGGCCGTTGTGGGTGAGGAGTTCGGCCTGCTCGGTACCCTGGGCATCATACTGCTGTTTGCCTTCATCACCTGGCGCGCGTTTCAGATCGGTGTCAGGGCGGAAGCGGCGGGTCAGCGATTCTCAACCTATACCGCCTATGGTCTGGGCCTGTGGCTCGGTATGCAGGCGTTTATCAATATCGGCGTCAACGTCGGCATGTTGCCGACCAAGGGTTTGACCCTGCCGTTCATGAGCTACGGGGGCAATAGCATCATTGTCGTCTGCCTGATGATCGCCCTGTTGCTGCGCATCGACTACGAGTCCCGCAAATCGCCGGACCGCAACCGGGAAGGGAGGCGATCATGGAGCCTCATGTGATGGTCATGGCCGGTGGCACCGGTGGACATCTGTTTCCCGCGCTGGCGGTTGCCCAGTGGTTGCAGAATCATAACTGCCGGATTACCTGGCTCGGTAGCAGTGGCGGTATGGAGAATCGCCTGATACCGGAGTATGGCTTTCCGATCCGCACCCTGGAAGTGAAGGGGTTGCGTGGCAGTGGCCTGAAACGCCGCATCATGGCGCCCTGGGTGGTCAGCCGCTCACTGTTACAGGCCTATCGTCTGCTGCGCCAAGTGCAGCCCAATCTGGTGCTGGGTATGGGTGGCTTCGTCACCGGACCCGGCGGGGTTGCCGCTCGGCTGATGAAGATTCCACTGGTGATCCAGGAGCAGAATGCCATCCCCGGTCTGACCAACCGGATTCTGGCGCGCTTTGCCAACAAAGTATTCGAGGCCTTTCCCGGCAGTTTCGGTGCCGAGGCCCAGGCCGAGACGGTGGGTAATCCTGTGCGTCAGGAGATCGTCGATCTACTCCCACCGGAAGCCCGTTTCAGCGAACGCAGCGGACCGATCAGGTTGCTTGTGCTGGGTGGCTCTCTGGGTGCTCGGGCGCTCAATCAGACCCTGCCCGAGGCGCTGGCTCTGCTCTCCCGGGATGAGCGTCCTCTGGTACGCCATCAGGCCGGCGAAAAACTGCTGCAGGAGACTATTGAGTTTTATCGCCAGCAGGGTGTCGAGGCGGAGATCAAGGCCTTTGAAAAGGATATGGCGGAGGCCTATGGCTGGGCTGATCTGGTGCTGTGCCGAGCCGGTGCTCTGACCGTCACCGAATTGGCTACGGCGGGTCTTGGGTCGATTCTTGTGCCCTATCCCCATGCGGTGGATGACCACCAGACCCATAACGCACGGTTTCTGGTTGAGGCTGGTGGTGCGCAGTTGGTACAGCAGTCCGATCTTAATCCTGCGGATCTGGCTGGTCGGTTGAAGGCGCTGTGTGCCAGTCGTGAGTCGCTGTTGCAGATGGCCAAGGCGGCCCGCGAACAGTCCCGTGCCGATGCCGCGGCCAACCTGGGGCGCTTTTGCCTGGAGACCATTGGATCATGAATGAGCAACTGCGAAGCCGCCACAATCCGAACAGCATGGGCCGCATGCGGCGGATCCATTTTGTCGGTATCGGTGGCGCGGGTATGAGCGGTATTGCCGAGGTGATGATCAATCTGGGTTATCAGGTATCGGGTTCGGATCAGCGGGAGAGTCGGGTGACCCAACGCCTGGTGGAGCTGGGTGCCAAGGTCCATCTGGGGCATCGGGCTGAGCATGTCGAAGGCGTGGATGCGGTGGTCATCTCAAGTGCGGTGAAAGAGGAGAACCCGGAAGTGGTGGCCGCCCGCCAGGATCGGATTCCGGTGGTTCCAAGGGCCGAGATGTTGGCCGAGATCATGCGTTTCCAATATGGCATCGCCGTCGCCGGTACCCATGGGAAAACAACCACTACCAGTCTGGTGACCAGTGTGCTGGCCGAGGCCGGGCTCGATCCGACCTTTGTTATCGGTGGGTTGTTGAACAGCGCCGGCGCCAATGCCCGTTTGGGTGAAGGTGAGTATCTGGTGGCTGAGGCGGATGAAAGTGATGCCTCGTTCCTCTATCTGCAGCCGATGCTGGCGGTGGTGACCAACATCGATGCGGATCACATGTCCACCTACGGGGGTGACTTCAACCGCCTGCGGGGTACCTTCCTGGAGTTTCTCCACCATCTGCCTTTCTACGGTCAGGCGGTGATGTGCATCGATGATCCGGTGGTTAGGGAACTGCTGCCGGAAGTGACCCGCCCGATTACCACATACGGCTTCAGCCCGGATGCGGATGTGCAGGCGGCCGAAGTTCACAGCGAGGGTCTGCAGACCCATTTCAGGCTGCAGGTCAAAGCCCAGCAGCTGGCCTTTGAGGTAACCCTGAATCTACCCGGTCGACACAATGTGCTGAATGCCCTGGCGGCTGCCTGCGTGGCGCTTGAACTGAACACCGATCCCCTGCACATCCAGGCGGCACTGAAAAAGTTTGCCGGTATCGGCCGACGTTTTCAGACCCGGGGTGACTGCCTGGTGGATGGTAAGCATGTCATGTTGGTAGATGATTATGCCCACCACCCACGGGAGATTCAGGCGACCCTGGAAGCGGTGCGCGATGGTTGGCCGGAACGCCGGCTGGTGGTGGCTTTTCAACCCCATCGTTATACCCGGACCCAGGAGCAGTTCGAGGATTTCGTCCAGGTACTTTCTAAATCGGATCTGCTGATTCTGACCGAGGTCTACGCCGCAGGCGAGGAGCCGATTCAGGGTGCTACCGGGCGCGATCTGAGTCGGGCGATACGGGTGCGGGGCCAGGTCGATCCGATCTTCATGGAGCCGGTGAGTGAGTTGCCCGAGCTGTTACGTGGGCTGCTTCAGGATGGGGATATGGTGCTGACAATCGGGGCAGGCAGTATCGGCGCAATCGCGGCGGAATTGCCCACACAACTATGTGAGGAGGCCCAGTGATGGCGCAGATTATTGATATGAAACGGTTGCACCAGGGGTGCGGCGAGTCGCTGCAGAGTGAACTGCTGGGTGTGGCAAAGATGGGCAGACGTCAGAGCTCGATCAACCGGGAGGCACAGAAGCAGCGGTTGAAAAGTGCGCATCAGATGCATAAGCGGGAGAGGTTTTGGGAATGATGCCGGTGATGAAGTCACAACCACTGCGCGGTGAGATGCGATTGGACGAACCTCTGTCCAAGCATACCACCTGGCGTGTGGGTGGGCCGGCGAAACATTTTTATCGGCCGGCCGACCGGCATGATCTGGTGAATTTTCTGAGTCAGTTGGACCCCCATGAGCCGCTCTTCTGGTTGGGGCTGGGGAGTAATCTGCTGGTCAGGGATGGGGGCTTTGATGGTACGGTGATCGCCACACAGGGATCTTTGAACGATTGCCGTCTACTGGACGATCAGCGGATCTATGCCGAGGCCGGTGTCTCCTGTGCCAAGGTCGCCAGAGTCGCCGCCAGAGCCGGACGTTGCGGGGTTGAGTTTCTGGCCGGTATTCCCGGTACCCTGGGGGGTGCCCTGGCGATGAATGCGGGGGCTTTCGGTGGAGAGACCTGGCAGCGAGTCAATCAGGTGGAAACCATCGATCGCTACGGTGTGGTTCGGCAAAGAGCGATCACGGACTTCCAGGTTGGCTATCGCCATGTGAGCAGACCCGAAGGTGAATGGTTTCTCTCCGCAGAGCTCTCCCTGTCGGCCGGGGATGTGGAGGTGGCTCAGCAGAAGATCAAAGCGCTGCTGGCAAAACGTTCGGCGACCCAACCCACTACCCAGCCCAGCTGTGGTTCGGTATTCCGCAATCCGCCGGGAGACCATGCGGCGAGGCTGATCGAGTCTGTGGGATTGAAAGGCAGACGGTTGGGTGGTGCCCAGGTGTCGGAGAAGCATGCCAACTTCATCGTCAATACTGGAGACGCCACGGCGGCGGATATCGAAACGTTGATCGAAACGGTACAGCGCGAAGTGAAAGCGGCGACCGGTGTCGATCTGATCACTGAAGTCCACCGCATAGGAGGGCCGAAGTAGATGTCTGTTTCAGCTGGCAGCTTTGGCAAGGTGGCGGTGTTGATGGGAGGTCGTTCCGCCGAGCGGGAGATCTCTCTGAAGAGTGGCGATGCGGTGTTGTCCGCGCTGCTGCGCAGCGGTGTCGATGCGGTGGGCATAGATACCGGAAAGGGACTGTTCAATCAGCTCGATGGGGCCGGTTTCGATCGGGCCTTCATCATTCTCCACGGACGTGGTGGAGAGGACGGCACCATGCAGGGTGCCCTGCAGACCCTAGGTCTGCCCTATACCGGCAGTGATGTGCTCGGATCTTCCCTGGCGATGGAGAAGTTTCGTACCAAAGCGCTGTGGCGGGGCATGTCACTGCCCACCCCTGAAGCGGTGCTGTTGCAGAGTGTTGAAGACCTTAACCAAGCCGATGCGCTGGGCTATCCGTTGATCATAAAACCCAGTGCCGAGGGTTCGAGTATCGGCATGAGCAAGGTCGAGAACCGGGAGCAGCTGCAGCAGGCCTGGCAGGCCGCCCGGGAGTACGACAGCCGAGTACTGGCCGAACGCTGGGTGGAAGGCACGGAGTATACCGCAGGGTTTCTGCAGGGGGAGATGCTGCCTTTGATCCGTCTCGAGACGCCCCATCAGTTTTACGACTATCAGGCCAAATACAGCGCGGATACCACCCGTTATCTCTGTCCTTGCGGTCTCTCCGAGGTCGAGGAGAAAGCGCTCCAGTCACTCTGCCGGAAGGCCTACGAAGCGGTAGGGGCCAGTGGCTGGGGAAGAGTGGACCTGATGCTCGACGAGGCGAAGCAGCCCTGGTTGATCGAGGTGAATACCGTACCGGGGATGACCGATCACAGTCTGGTACCGATGGCGGCCAAGGTGGCCGGGATCGGTTTCGATGAGCTGGTGCTGCGGATACTGCAAACCAGTCTTGATCAACAGGTGGCGTCATGAGCAACAGACGTCGTAGTGCAAAACAGCAGCAGAAACCGCTCCTGCCTGAGAACAGTCTGCGGTGGCTGAAGCCGGCGCTGCTGACCCTGGTAACGATCTCCGCCCTCTATTGGATGGGCAAGATGCTGGGTGATCCCGCGGTGATGCCGGTTCGTACGGTGGGTGTCGATGGTGAGATGCGCTTTGTTCAACGGGAACGGCTGGAACAGGTGGTGGCAGAGGCGGTCAACGGCAGCTTTTTCAGTGTTGACCTGAAACGGATGCGTGAGCAGATCGAAGCCATGCCCTGGGTTAAGCAGGTCAGCATACGACGGGTCTGGCCCGACAAGCTCAGGGTGCAGGTAACGGAACACGTACCTCTGGCCTACTGGGGTGAAGAGGCGATGGTCAGTCAGTTGGCCGAGGTGTTTGAACCCGAGAACCTGCCGGAGCTGCAGGGCCTGGTGACCCTGGTTGGCGATGCCCAACAAGCGAAGACCATCACCCGGGAGTATCAGCGCATGCAGACCCTGCTCGATACCGCCGGCTTGCGACTGACGCGGATCTGGGTGGATGCACGGCAGGCCTGGCGGATCGAAATGGACAGCGGCCTGTTACTCCAGCTGGGACGGCGGGATGTGATGCAGAGACTGACCCGCTTTGTGCGTCTCTATCCCGATCTGATGGCGCAGCATGATCGTCAACTGGTGAGTGCTGATTTGAGATATACCAATGGCTTTTCCGTGCAGTGGCTGGCTGAGGAAGAAGAGACTGCAAAGGCCGACCGGGCGCTGGGATTTTATAGGGATGGCGCTCTGATGAGCCGCGCAGATTCCGAAGATAATTTGAGGAAAACGGGCAAAAGTCCCGGGTAGATGCATGACTAAACGAAGTGAGAAAAACCTGATCATCGGGCTCGATATCGGCACCTCGAAGGTGGTGGCGATTGTTGGCGAGATCAAAGCGGACAATGGCATTGAGATCATCGGCATCGGTTCCCACCCTTCACGTGGATTGAAGAAAGGGGTGGTGGTGAATATCGAGTCCACCGTGCAGTCGATTCAACGTGCGGTTGAAGAGGCGGAGCTGATGGCGGGTTGCGAGATCCATTCAGTCTACGCCGGGATTGCCGGCAGCCATATCCGCAGCCTCAACTCCCACGGCATAGTCGCGATCAAGGACAAAGAGGTCAGTCAGAACGATGTTGAACGGGTGATCGATGCCGCCCGGGCGGTCGCCATACCGGCCGACCAGAAGATACTGCACATCCTGCCCCAGGAGTTCATCATCGATGAACAGGAGGGAATCCGGGATCCGGTGGGCATGTCCGGGGTACGTCTCGAAGCCCGGGTTCATATGGTCACCGGAGCGGTAAGTGCGGCACAGAACATCGTGAAGTGCGTACGTCGTTGCGGGCTGGACGCGGATGACCTGATTCTGGAGCAGTTGGCCTCCAGTTATTCAGTGTTGAGCGATGACGAAAAAGAGCTGGGTGTCTGCCTGGTGGATATCGGTGGCGGTACCACCGATATCGCGGTTTTCACCGGTGGTTCGATCCGCCATACCGCGGTGATACCCATTGCCGGGGATCAGGTGACCAACGATATCGCGGTCGCCTTGCGTACCCCGACTCAGCATGCGGAAGAGATCAAGATCAAGTACGCCTGCGCACTGACTCAACTGGCCACCAGCGATGAGACCATCGAGGTACCCAGCATCGGTGAGCGGCCGCCGCGCCGGCTCTCCCGCCAGACCCTGGCGGAGGTGGTCGAGCCCCGTTACGAAGAGTTGATGACGCTGATCCAGGCGGAGCTGAGACGAAGTGGTTTTGAAGATGTGATTGCCGGTGGCGTAGTGCTCACCGGTGGCAGTTCGAAGATCGAGGGAGTTATCGATCTGGCGGAAGAGGTATTTCACATGCCGGTGCGATTAGGTGTGCCCCAGTATGTCAGCGGTCTGGCTGATGTGGTGCGCAATCCGATCTATTCCACTGGAGTGGGATTGTTACTGTTCGGTCAACGCAACCGTGCCCAGGGTGGGCGGGAGTTGGCCAACGATGGTGGCCTGAAAGCGATATGGGAAAGAATGAAGCATTGGTTTCAGGGCAATTTTTAATTTTTGTTTTTTGACATCTGTTAGGCGCAACAGACGCGGAGGTAGAACATGTTCGAATTAATGGATACACACAGTCAGAATGCTGTGATCAAAGTGATCGGTGTCGGCGGAGGCGGCGGTAATGCCGTCAATCATATGCTGACCGGTGAGATTGAGGGGGTCGACTTCATCTGTGCCAACACCGATGCCCAGGCACTGCGTAACAGTGAGGTACGGACTCTGCTGCAGCTGGGTTCCGATATCACCAAGGGATTGGGTGCGGGTGCCAATCCCGAGATCGGCCGCCAGGCGGCACTTGAGGATCGTGATCGTATCGAAGAGGCACTCGACGGTGCGGATATGATTTTCATCACCGCCGGCATGGGGGGTGGCACCGGTACCGGGGCCGCACCTGTGGTCGCGCAGGTTGCCAAGGATCTGGGGATTCTCACCGTGGCGGTGGTCACCAAGCCGTTCGGTTTCGAAGGGGGCAAACGGATGAAGATCGCCGAGCAGGGCATGGAAGACCTGGGTAAGCATGTGGACTCCCTGATCACCATCCCCAATGAAAAGCTGCTGGCGGTACTCGGTAAGGAGATGAGTCTGCTGAATGCCTTCAAATCCGCCAATGATGTGTTGCTGCACGCGGTTCAGGGCATTGCCGAGCTGATCACCCGCCCCGGTCTGATCAACGTCGATTTCGCCGACGTGAAAACCGTGATGTCGGAGATGGGGGCCGCGATGATGGGTTCCGGTGAGGCGAACGGTGACAATCGGGCCCGGGAAGCCGCAGAAAGAGCAATTCGCAGTCCCCTGTTGGAGGATGTCAACCTGGCTGGCGCCAAGGGTATTCTGGTGAATATCACCGCCGGACTCAATCTGGCGATCGGTGAATTCGACGAAGTGGGCACCACGGTACGGGAATTTGCCGATGACGATGCCACCGTGGTGGTCGGTACCGTCATCGATCCCGATATGCAGAACGATATGCGGGTCACCGTAGTGGCTACCGGGCTGGGCGAACGGCTCAAAGCGGAGCTGCCGAAACCGACCAAGGTGGAGGATCTGCCGCCGGTGAAGCTGGTCGACAGCCAGGAACCGCAGCAGGTTCCGGAGGACTATCGGGAGCTGGATCGCCCTACAGTGTTGCGAAATAGCAACAGTGACCGCAGTGCTGCAGTGAGTACCGCGGATGGCAACCTGGATTACCTGGATATACCAGCTTTTTTACGTCGCCAGGCAGATTAATGTAGAATTCCCAGTTACAATGTGATGACAAGTTTTGTATGCTTGTTACAACAATGCTGGGAATATAATTGTTTTTACTGATGAACCAGCTGTGATAGCATGCGCGCCTTTTGTGGGGCCAATGGCCATTTTCAGTATGGGAGCTGCGAGTCGATGATTTGGCAACGTACGTTGAAGAACGTGATACGCGCTACCGGTGTGGGACTGCACACCGGTGAGAAGGTCTACCTGACCCTGCGGCCGGCCGCTCCGGATACGGGAATCATTTTCAGACGGGTCGATCTCGATCCGCCGGTTGAGATTCGTGCCTGTGCGGAAAATGTCGGAGATACAAGGCTTTCCAGTACTCTGGTACAGGATGGTGTGCGGGTCTCCACGGTCGAGCATCTGCTCTCTGCACTGGCAGGGTTGGGTATCGACAACGCCTACGTGGATGTGAGTGCTGCGGAAGTGCCGATCATGGACGGCAGTGCCGGTCCCTTCGTGTTTCTGTTGCAGTCCGCCGGGGTTGAAGAGCAGAACAAGGCCAAGCGGTTCATTCGTATCAAGCGTAAAGTTGAAGTGGTGGAGGGTGACAAACGCGCCAGTTTCGAGCCCTTTGATGGTTTCAAAGTCTCTTTTTCCATAGATTTTGACCATCCTGCCTTCAAGGAACGTTCCCAATTCGCCACGATTGATTTCTCATCTACCTCTTTTGTCAGAGAGGTCAGTCGGGCGAGAACCTTCGGCTTTTTGCGTGATATCGAGATGTTACGGCAGAAGGAGCTGGCACTTGGCGGTAGTCTCGACAATGCGGTCGTGGTCGACGACTACCGGGTAATGAATGTGGATGGGCTGCGCTACGAAGATGAATTCGTCAAGCACAAAATCCTCGATGCCATCGGTGACCTCTATCTGCTGGGACACAGCCTGGTTGGCGCCTTCAGCGGTCATAAATCGGGACATGCCTTGAACAACCGGCTGCTGCTTGAGCTGATCAGTCAGGAGGATGCCTGGGAGGAGATCACCTTCGACGAACCGGAGGATGCGCCGATCTCCTACATGCAGCCGGCTCACCTGACGGTCTCTTAGAGACTCGTTAACCGAATCGCGCTTATCTCTGAAGAGAATAAACCGCAAATAAATATTATATTATTTGCGTAAATTCGCGGTGATTGGCGTTCATTTGCGGTTAATCGCTTAAGGTGCGCCCAGCTTCACCAGCAAAATTGGGGCGTAATCTCATCGCTTTCCACCGCTATGCCGGCTCAGTCTCAAGAGCGCCTCACTGAGGCCCGGATCACGGATCGCGGCGGCGGTTTGACGTAATATTTCACCGTTATGTTTGCTCAAGGACGGGGTTTTGTGCTTCAGGGAAGAGGGCTTCTTTCCAGCTTCTAGCAGGATACGGGTGCGTATCCGTTCAACCCCCAAACCGTGCTGCCGCAGTTGCTCAAGCAACTGGGGAACGGCGTAGCGCAGCCGGCTGGCCCACACCGGGGAAGAGACGAACAGACTGAGCACGCCAGCCTGCAGAACCGTGGCCTTCAATTGCTGATCCAGGGGCGCCGGCAGGTTGGACCTGACCATCGTACAGAGTGCTTCATAGTCAGCCAGTCTTTTGCCCAGTTTTGCCGGGGTCGAGTTGCTGCCAACAATGTTCCTGACCGATTTCATAGCGCGAGCTTAGAGCAGATTTAAAGAAAAAACATCACATTTTCCCCGGAAAGTGGTAAAGTTCGAGAGTTTTTGACCGAAGAAAAGTAGTAACAGGGTCAGTTCTTTAAGTATTTTTTGCTATGAAAATTATATACTTACGCGGTGCTGTACAAGATTACGATCTCGCCTCCAGGTGGCTGATGCCGGCGGTTTTTCTGCTGTTGGGGCTGCTGTTTGGTGTGGCTATGTTGTGGACTGGCTATCAAATGGGGGTCAGTGATACCGAGTTCCCCGAGCATCAGCTGGTCACCAGTTTGGAGAACAGTTTCGCCAAAGAGCGCCAGACTCTGGAGGATATGAAGATCGATACCCAGAGTGGAATCGATGCGCTGGCGATTCGGGTTGGCCAGATTCAGTCCCAGCTACTGCGCCTCGATGCACTGGGTGAGCGACTGGTCACCATTGGCGGATTGGATAAAGGGGAGTTCAGTTTTGAAGCTGTTCCGGCCCTGGGTGGTCCGAATGGGATCTCATCCGTGAGCGAGGCTTCGGCGCTGCCGGATCTGTTACACGAGATGGAGCAGCTTGAAGCGATGATCGAGCATCGTCACCAGCAGCTCAATCTGGTGGAAGACCTAATCATGAACTCGAATCTGGAAAATTCGGTTCATCCTGCCGGTCGTCCAGTGAAAAAAGGCTGGATCTCGTCCTACTTCGGTATGCGCAACGATCCGTTCACCGGTAAGCGCACCATGCATAAAGGCATGGATTTCGCCGGTAAATCGGGATCCGATGTGGTTGCGGTTGCCGCCGGTGTGGTGACCTGGGCTGACGAACGCTACGGCTATGGTAACCTGGTCGAGATCAACCATGGCAAAGGCTACATCACCCGGTATGGGCACAACGCAGAGATCCTGGTTGAGATTGGAGACCGGGTAAAGCAGGGAGAGGTGGTCGCCAAAATGGGCTCTACCGGACGCTCCACAGGACCCCATGTCCATTTCGAAGTGGTACGTAACGGCAAGATTGTCGACCCCACCAAATATATCCTGTCGAAACGCAATAAAGGCTGAAGATTCGGCTGTTTGATTTTCCGCAGCCGACTCCAGTGTGCCGATGCCAGTCCCGCGACTGATTAACAGCCGGTGGATGCAATCCAGTCCGTAGACGGATTGTTTTTTTGCCGCTGCTTGAATTTACTCACTTCAATCCCCACATAGGGGGCGCAGACTGAGTGCGATCCGGTCTGAGATGGTCAGCTTATCCTTCTGCATCGCTGCGGCATGCTGTATGATCGCAAACATTTCGCATTCTCACGGAAACCAGGATTCATGGTTAGTAAAATCTTTACAAAGATCTTTGGCAGCCGCAATGACCGGCTGGTAAAACGAATGACAAAAACGGTCGCCCAGATCACCAGTCTGGAGTCCGAAATCGAACAGCTCTCAGACGATGCCTTGAAGCAGAAGACGGTGGATTTCCGTGCACGGTTGGATGCGGGTGAGAGCCTGGACGGTCTGATGCAGGAAGCCTTTGCCGTGGTTCGCGAAGCTGGACGACGGACCATGCAGATGCGCCACTTCGATGTGCAGATGATCGGCGGTATGGTGCTCCATCAGGGCAAGATTGCCGAGATGCGCACCGGTGAGGGTAAAACCCTGGTGGCGACCCTGGCCGCCTATCTCAACGCCCTGCCGGCAAAAGGGGTTCACGTGGTTACGGTGAATGACTATCTGGCCCGTCGTGATGCGGCCTGGATGGGGCGCATCTACCACTTTCTTGGTCTCAGCACCGGGGTGATCAACTCATCCGGCGGTGCAGGACCGGATAGCTCATCCTATCTCTACGATCCGGAATACGATGGCGCCAAGGGCGGTTATCTGCATCTGCGTCCGGTCTCCCGTCAGGAGGCCTATGCCGCCGATATCACCTACGGCACCAACAATGAGTATGGCTTCGACTATCTGCGCGATAACATGGCCTTCAGCAGTGACCAGCGGGTGCAACGTCCGCCGTTTTTCGCCATCGTCGACGAGGTCGATTCGATCCTGATCGATGAGGCCCGTACACCGCTGATTATCTCCGGGCCGACTGATGACTCCTCCGAACTCTACATGGCGGTGAATAAGATCATCCCACG
>JAKSBX010000247.1 GCA_022360905.1 Chromatiales bacterium | reverse complement strand
GCCAGATGCACGAGATGGGGTATCGTGAGAACAGTGCGGAAGCGGCTTACCAGGAGATCCATATGGCGCTTCTCAGCGGTCTGCTGAGTCATATCGGATTCAAAGGCAAATCCCATGACTACCTGGGGGCGCGAAACAGCCACTTTTACATCTACCCGGGATCCGGGTTATTCAAGAAGCAGCCCAAGTGGGTGCTGGCCGCAGAGCTGGTGGAGACCAGCAAGCTGTATGGCAGGACCATCGCCCAGATACAACCGGAGTGGATCGAGAAGTCTGCCGGTCATCTGCTGAAGCGCAGCTATTCGGAACCCCACTGGGAGAAGCGGCGGGGACAGGTGGCCGGTTATGAAAAGGTGACCCTGTTCGGTATCACCATCGTGCCGCGCAGAAAGATCAATTTCAGTCCCGTCGATCCGCTGGTGGCCAGAGAGGTCTTCATACGTTCGGCGCTGGTGGACGGGGATTTTCATACCCGTGCCCCTTTCTGGCGGCACAATCAGGAGTTGATTGCCGACATCCATGCCCTGGAAGCCAAGTCCCGGCGGCGGGATATTCTGGTGGACGAGGAGCGCATCTACAGCTTTTACGATCAGCGGATCCCCGAGGGTATCTCCACCACCCCTGGATTTGAAAAATGGTTGCGTAACCAGACCAAGAAACAGCCGAAACTGCTCTATCTGAGAGAACAGGACCTGATGCGGGATGCCTCACAGCAGGTTTCAGCCGAGCTGTTTCCGGACCGATTCAACTTGAATGGAATGCAACTGCCATTGGAGTACCACTTTGAACCCGGCACTCAAACCGACGGGGTAACCCTGGTCGTCCCTCAGGATGTCCTGAACCAGGTCAGCGACGCCCGTCTGCAGTGGCTGGTGCCCGGTCTGCTGCGTGAGCGGGTGATTATGTTGATCCGGGGATTGCCGAAGGCGCTACGCCGCTCCTTTGTACCGGTGCCTGATTTTGCCGATGCCTGTCTCAAAGGCGTCACAGCCAGTGACCGCCCGCTGGTGCAGGTACTTGGCGAGCGATTGAAAGAGCTGACCGGTGTGCACATCCCTGAGGATGCCTGGAGTCAAACTGAGATACCAACACACTTGCAGATGCGCCTCAAAGTTGTTGATGAGGCAGGCAAAGGGTTGGAGTCCAGTCGCGATCTGACGGGTTTGAAAAAACGACATGCCACCCAGAGCAGGGCAGAGCATCGACAACTCAGCTCCCCCGAACTGGAGCAGAGCGGCATCAAAAGCTGGGATTTCCCTCCACTGCCCGAGCGCATGTCGGTTGCCCAGGGTGGTATCCAACTGCAGGGCTACCCGGCCCTGATCGACGATGGGGAGAGTGTCTCAATCCGCTTGCTGGATGCGGAATTCAATGCCCGTCGGGCCCACAAGGCTGGGGTCCGGCGCCTGCTGATGATCAGGCTCTCCAAGGAGACCCGCTACCTGCGCAAGAATCTGACCAACCTGGATCGCATGCGCCTGCTCTATGCCAAGGTCCCTCCACCGATTCAAGGCGTGGGCACACCCGGCAGTAAAAATCTCGAGGATGAGCTGGTGATCAAGGTGTTTGATCAGACTTTTCTCGATGGGCAGCCGGAAATCCGGGATAAGGCGAGTTTTGAGTCGCGTTATCAAACCTGCAAGGCGGAGTTGATGAGCAATTCGAATGCACTCTGTGAGCAGTTGCTGAAGATCTTTGAAGCCTATCATCAAGCCCATCGCAGCATTCACGCGATCAATCAGGTCAATTGGATGAAGTCGGTGATGGATATGCGGGAGCAACTGGATCGCCTGGTCTATCAGGGGTTTCTGCAACAGATACCCGAAGATCAGTTGAAGGAGTACCCCAGATACCTGAAAGGATTACTGATGAGGGCTGAAAAACTGGGTCATGCCGCAGCCAGGGATCAACAGCGGATGGCCGAGATGGCGGATCTGCTGCAGAGCTGGAAACAGTGGGATGAGTTGTGTCGAAAAGAGGCCAGAACGGATCAGCGCATCGAGGAGATACGCTGGGGCCTGGAAGAGTTGAGAGTCTCGCTTTTCGCCCAGGAGCTGGGTACAAAGTATCCTGTTTCAGTGAAAAGATTGTCTAAGCGCGCCCGGGAGTTGGGACTCTAATTGCCTGTTCTGGACGATATCATCATACCGTTATCCGACGGTCATCAAATTGTCAAAATCTGCAGATACTATGGCAACCGTTAGGAACGTTCCCTGAAGGTCTCTAAACCGGTGAATTGATAACAGGGTCTTTCGAAAAGGGGCCGTTCCGCATTCCAGTCTCGCGCCTCGGTGATAGAGGCATTAAGGTGGGTTGTATACCCGCCTTTTTTATTTCCCCAATGATAACAATAGGATAGCTTGATTTTCTCGGGTTGGGATGGGCTCGATTACAAGGCTGTTTCTGCTGCATCGGTAACTGACTGGTGACCCTCCGTATCATCCACTTTCTTGGTGCTGTGCTGACCTCATGGTAAGGTTCATCCCAACTTGATCAGGAGCCTCTGTAATACAGAGACGAGACCTGGCCGGGGAATTGAAGCACGCGTTGGGAGATATAGATGGCAGAATGTTATTGCGGTTCCGGGGTTGAGTTTGATGCCTGCTGTGGACCGATCCTGGATGGAAATGCACAAGCGGAAACTGCAGAAGCGCTGATGCGGGCGCGCTATTGCGCTTTTGTTGTCAATAAACCTGAATTTCTGCATCAATCCCTCCATCCAGACCACCGTCACGACCATGATGTGAATGCCACCCGGCGTTGGGCGGAGAACTCCGAGTGGTTGAAACTGGAGGTGGTGGATTCTTCCGCTGGCGGTGTCGATGATGAAGAGGGGAGTGTGGAGTTTATCGCCACCTACAAAGAGCAGGGAATGGTGCGTCCCCATCATGAAATCAGCCGTTTCAGCAAGCAGGACGGCAGCTGGTATTTTGTCGACGGTAAATTGGTGGCGCCACAGACCGAGGTGCGTAAACAGCCGAAAGTCGGCAGAAACGATCCCTGTCCCTGCGGCAGTGGTAAAAAGTACAAGAAGTGTTGTGGGGCCTGAGGCAACAGCGGTGTGGCATGATCAACCGTTTCAAGTTTCAATTGCCAGCGCCGACACTTTACATATCTGAACAACTCAAGGATCAGCCGTGACCCTATTGACGATGAAAACAGCCAGAGAGTGCCTGGGAACCCTGTTCCTGGCCGGGCTTGTTTTTGTCGTGCCACTGAATGCCGAAGCGGAGATCTACAAGTACAAGGATTCCAGGGGGGGTATCCATTTCACCGACAAACCCATGAAGGGTAACTACCGACTGCTCTGGCGCAGCGGCAAGAAGAAGAGCCGCAAGAGCCGCTTCAGTATGGAAAAGTTCAGACAGAACAAGGCCAAAGTCTCACCCTACATTGACGATATTGCGAAACAGCTGCATCTCCATCCTGGGCTTCTGCATGCCATCGTCAGAGTGGAATCGGCCTACGATCCCAGAGCCGTTTCACATAAAGGGGCGCAGGGGCTTATGCAACTGATGCCGGCAACGGCAAAACGGTATGGTGTGGAAAACTCCTACGATCCCCGACAGAATCTGCGGGGTGGGGCGACCTACCTTAAGGATCTGCTGAGAATGTTCGAGTACGACATCAAACTGGCACTTGCGGCTTATAATGCCGGTGAGAATGCGGTGATCAAATACGGTAAGCAGATTCCTCCCTATCCTGAAACCCAGAAATATGTGAAGAAGGTGCTGAACGAATTTGAACGTAATCGTTTGGCGATGCTGAACTGAGTCGGATTAAATCCTAACACCGACTCTCTACACGGCCACCCAAGGTAGTGTTAACAGGCCAACAGGCCGTCCTAACTGAATTGTTCAGAGTTCCATTCAAGGATCAGTCGATCAATGTAGAGCACATCGTCGCTCGAGATCTCGGTGATACGGAAACCGCTCCAAAAGCTCTCCGGATGGGAGGCTTCGGTAGACCACACCGCTTCCGCACTGAACGTCACAGGTTTCTGCGTGTCCTGGGATGAGGGATCGACCAGATTCAGCTGGTATTCGGTACCGATAATCATCGGTTCCTGGCTGAGTAGCATGAAGCCTTCAGCACTGATATTGACAATGCGCCCCAGTATATTGCCGGTAACCTGATCGTGGATCTCTAAAACCTGATCAGCCACCTTACGGGGAGATTGACGTTGTTCTTGCATGGTTACTCCTTAGGGCCCAAAGGGTTGGTGTTAAAAAAGCTCGACATTAACGGGCTTCTTTACCGTCATTCTCCTCGTCCTCAATCAGCTCACTGGCAATATCTTCTGTGGTTTTCAGTGAGCGCTGCAACATGCGTCGGATGGCATGCAGGGTTCTTTCGACAAATGGATCGCCACTGTCTTCCAGAATGGTGGATTCACCATTCAAGATCTCTTGAGCGAGCGTTCTCAATGGTTTGATGGCGGTCTGAACACCGGCACGGTCAACAAACATGCATGAGGCCGTTAGTGGGCTGAGCCAAGAGAGTTTGACCTTTTTAGACTCACCACTCTGAGTATCGCGAATTTCAAACCAGGTACCGAAGCGAATCTTGCGCAATTTCTCCATCATTGCGGCTTCCGCTTCAGGAATATCTTCTTCATCGGTTGCCGCTTCTGTATCGACTTCACTGACAGCAGGCTTGCTTGGAACGGCCTTCAGTTGAGGACTGGCTGCTCTCTCTTCCGCCTCTTTGGTTTCCGCTGGCTCTGCTTTTTTCGGTGCCTTCTTGACGGCCAGTTCCGAGGCAATGGATGCAGATTGTGCACTGCTCAACAAGCCAAACAGGGTCTGGCTCTTCTCTTGATGAAAGCCACCCAAAGAGGCTAACCCCTGTTCGATCGATTTGCGCAGGTCCGGCAGACTCTGTTCCAGCTCTTCACGCTCTTTTTCCGATTTTGGTTCGAACGCCCAGGCAATCTCATCGGCGATGCGCAAAGCTTCCTTCCAGTCCTCGCTCATCTCCCCATCCGGATGACGCAGCAGCACAAAGATCAGTTTGTCCACCCAGGTCTGTTCAAGAAACTCTTTTGCCGGCGCCGGCAGGTGTTCGCTGAAGGAGCGCGCTTTCATCTCCTGGGAGGCTCGCTGTCGGGCAATGTTCAGCTTTTCACGGCCCTTGATGGAATCCTGAGCCCGCTTCTCGAGTATGTCCGATTTGCGGCGGAACTCATCCATGCGCTTCTTGAAGTTCTCCAGCAGGGTGCCGAACAGACTGACATTGTCGGAAAACTCTTTCAGAACCCGGTCGACCACATTTTGCATATCGGGATAGATACCCCGTTTCAGATTCCGTTCGTCAATCCAGTGGCTGCCGGCTTCGACCAGAGAGTCGAGCAGTTGTCTGGCTTCATGGTTGCTGTCGGTCAGCAGCTTCCGATCGATAATCGCAACTTTCAGATAGGGGGTATGCAAGTGACTGATCAGCGCTTTGGCCACCGCGGGCAGAACAGGATCGTTGAGCATGTACTCAAATAGCATACCCACCAGATCGATGGTGTCCTCATCGGCGGCTTCCAGTCGGTCAGCGCCGACTTCCGCATAGAGCTTATGGCGCTCCTCGGCCAGGGTGTGCTTAACCCGATTGAGGAACTGCTCATCAATTTCAATATTGGCGATGATATTTCCAGGCGCGTTCACGTCCGGAACATATTCAAAACGTTTCTCCGGCTGAATGTTATCGAGTGCACTGACCAGATTCTCCGGACTCGCAGGTGGTGATGCGCCAGGTTGTCTGCCGGCGGCCTGCGCAGCGGCTGCTTTGGCCTGGGCTTTTTCAGGCGATACCCGCCTGCGATTGGCCATCATCTCCAGGATCGATCCAAACAGCTCCTCACCCAACTCTTCCTGAGACTGTTCTGTGGCGGTTTCAGGATGCTCCTCATCCTTCTCTTCGGAGTCGCCTCGTTGGGAGTCTGGGGATTTTTGGATGGAGGGACGTAAGTGGGGCAGCACACCAGCCTCTTTCAGGCTGTTGTTGAAGTCGTCATAGATGGAGCCGAGCTGCTTCAATACATATTTGTCGAACAGAGCCAGTATGATGACTTTGATTCGGGATTCCAGACCGAGTGCATCGATCGCTTCATTGAAGGCATGAGCCAAATGGTGTGGACCGGATGGAATCTGTTTGTGTTTGACGCTATGTCCGCCGCTGACCACACTGAGTCTTTGGCCCAGCGCATAGAGTTGTGAGCGATGGTGACCCACGGTGCGGCTGATCATGTTTTCCAGGGCGGTATTGACGTCCATCGATTCCTGGTCGACCAGTTCGAGTTCGGTATCCTCTTCCAGGCTTGAGAAGCTGTCGATCTCAGGCTGGTCACGCCAGAACTTGTCAAAACCTTCATTCACAAGCTCACGGAATTCGTGCTCCACTAAGCCATGACGGTTACGGATCATTGCCATGGCTTCAAAAAAGCGGTTCTGTATCTCGTTGGTTTCCGCTTTCTGAGCGAAACTCGTCAGTGCCTTGTCGGTGTTATTGAACAGTTCCGTCATCAATGCGTTGATATAGACAAGGGCAGTATCCCTACAACGGTTGAGCAGTGGTTGAAACTGACTCTGATATCGGTTTTTTCTGTCTTGAGTAGACACGATTGACGGGTCCTTCAATGGATGGATGGTAAGGTTGCCAACATGTTATGACGCTTTATCACTCAGCAAACATACCAAGTTCTGACAAAAGCACTATCCGACAAAGATTAGCATGAAGAACCCGTTAGATGAATATTATCTTTCGTGAACATCGGTGAATGCTTGTCTATCCAGGGTGTATGGATTTGTATCGGAACAACCGGGATCAATCATCACCGATGATTCTATTGTCGTTATTGCTGGGAGACAGCAGGGTCTCTCCCTGACCTATGGTTTTTGCGAAAACCATGCGATAGGTGGTGCCATCTTCTTCCTGGTGGGTGGCACGCAGAGTTCTGACCTTCTCCCGCGCCGGTTTGTACTTCTCCTCTTCATCGAGGAACTCCAGGGTTTGATCCGCTTTGACTTTGAAAATGAAAAATGGCATCTGACTGCATACTCCCGAATTATCTTACTATCTTTATCAAGCTTCCTGTCATTATGTCGCTAACTAATGATAGAGGATAGGTTTATAAACCATCTTGGTTTAGGAGAAAATCTATTAAACCTATTAAAATCAACAAATTGATTGCTTTTTTGGCTGGCTGGGCAGATACCTCATGAGGTGCATGGCATGACTCCGCAACAACTTGTGATCGAGCTTGATCAGTTGGTCTCTTTACCAGATGTCTGTGTGAAAGTGAATCGCTTGATCGATGCACCGAACTATTCGGCATTGACTCTTGGTGATCTGATTGCCCAGGATTCAGATCTTTCGGCCCGTCTGCTGAGGGTAGTGAACAGTGCTTTTTTTGGCATGCAGGCACCCGTGGAGACCATCTCTCGGGCGATTACGGTGATCGGCACGGAAGAGTTGCGTAATCTGGTGATGGCAACCACCGCAGCCAGGATATTCACCGGCATACCCTCGGATCTGGTGGATATGGCCGAGTACTGGCGCTACTCCATCACAACCGGAGTGGTTGCAGGCGAATTGGCTCGCCACTGCAATGTGCTGCACAGTGAACGATTGTTCGTCATGGGCGTGCTGCACGATATCGGTCGCCTGGCCATCTATCTCAAGCTACCCCAGGAAGCCAGGGATATTCTTCTGATCACCGGCGGTGAGTATGGCCTGCTGGCCGATACAGAGCAGGAGGTTTTGGGGTTTACCCATATGGATGTGGGCGACGCCTTGTTGAGAAAGTGGAAACTGCCTGAGAGCATCATCGACGTGGTGGCCCATCACCACAAGCCGTCTGCCGCCAGGACCAATCAACTGGAGACGGCTCTGCTGCATATCTCCGCCGCGATCGCCGATGCCGATATGAACGGCTACTCC
Organism: Chromatiales bacterium; assembly: GCA_022360905.1. Taxonomy (GTDB): domain Bacteria; phylum Pseudomonadota; class Gammaproteobacteria; order Chromatiales; family Chromatiaceae; genus Thiodiazotropha. The sequence goes on along the minus strand of JAKSBX010000247.1, from coordinate 4,140 downwards.
CATGAGGAGGTTTGCGAACATCTCGATGAAGTGGTTTGGCAGACCACGGGTCTGCAACGGCAGTCGATCGACAGCTACCTCGAAGCGGTTCCCGATAAGGTGCTGGAGATCATGGACGTGGTGTTGGCGCCGAAGTTGAAAGCGCGTTTGAGTCAAAAACAGCAGACCAAGAACTGAAAGGTCATTCAGGCAGAGATTTCATTGCCGGATTAATAAGACTCAGGTATTGAGCCCTAACCAGGGTAGAATAGGGTCTCATGTTGAGACTCTACCAATCCAACCAACTCGAAATACTGGCAAGGCAGCTGGCCGAGGTGCTGGCCACCCCGGCTCTATCCCCTCTGCAGAGTGAGCAGGTTGTGGTTCAGCATCCCGGTATGGGACGCTGGCTTTCACAGCAGATTGCAACTCACCTGGGGGTCTGTGCCAATCTGCAGTTTCCCCTGCCGGCAAACTTTCTCTGGCAACTGTTCGAACAGCTGTTGCCCGATGTACCTCATCAGGACAGCTATCAACCGAAGCGTCTTGCCTGGCGTATCCACCCACTGCTGGCCAGCCTGGGTAGACAGCCCGAATATGCCGCCATAGCGGAATATCTCTCGGATGGTGGCGATGTGCGCCGCTTTCAGTTGTCTCAGCAGCTGGCGCGGCTGTTCGATCAATATCTGCTCTATCGTCCCGACTGGATTCGCGCCTGGCAGGCAGGTGAGTCTGCCGTGCCCGGTGATCACTGGCAGGCGGATCTCTGGCGCAGACTGGTGGCCCAGGAGAGCCGACACTGGGTCCATTTTCAGCAACAGCTGTTTCACACGATCGACACCACCGATCCGGCCAAACAGTGCCATCCCCGGGTATGCATATTCGGTGTGCCGTCGCTCTCACCGGGATATCTGGAGATACTCCGTTACCTTGCCAACTGGATCGATGTGCACCTGTTTCTGCTCAATCCAAGCCAGGCACACTGGGCGGAGATTGTCACCCCGGAGGAGCAGGCCCGGCTCTCCCTGGCGGCCTCGGGCGAGGACCTCTATCTGGACCTGGGGCACCCCTTGCTGGCCACACTGGGGCGTCAGGGGAGGGACTTTTTTGCCGCCATCAACGAGATGGATCCCGGCAGTGAGGAGGGCTTCGAGTTGCAGTCGGATGATACGTTGTTACACCGGCTGCAGAACCAGATTCTCAACCTGGAACCACCTCGAAGCGGTGCTGAAGCGGACGACTCCATCAGTTTTCAGCTGTGTCACAGTCCGATGCGCGAGGCGGAGGTCCTCTACGACCAATTGCTGGCGGCGCTGGATGAACTGCCCGGATTGCGGCCCGATGAAATCCTTGTCATGACAACCGATATCGAGCGCTACGCCCCTCTCTTGGAGGCGGTCTTCGCCGCCCCGGGTGAGCGTCCGAAAATTCCCTATCGGATCAGCGATCATTCGATTCAGCGGAGTAATCCGCTCGCGGAAGGTCTGATGAGTCTGTTGTCCCTGCCTGGATCCCGCTACGGGGTTACCGAGCTGCTTGCCCTGTTGGAACAACCGGCCATACGTGCGCGTTTCGGAGTCGATGAGGCGGGTCTGGAAAAGGTGGTTCAGTGGCTGGATCAGGCCGCCATTCGCTGGGGACGGGATGGGGCGAACAAAGTGGATTTCGGACTCCCTGAAGAGGATCGCAACACCTGGCGGGCCGGACTGCGCCAACTGATGCTGGGTTATGCTCTGGCCGATCAAGGGGAAGCGCTGTGGCACGCCACCTATCCGTTGGACGCGGTAGAGGGATCGGATACCCAGTGGCTGGGAGGCCTGCTGGCATTCACCGAGGCGGTATTTGAACTGGACGGGATTCTCGGCGAGGCGGCGACTCCGCAGCAGTGGCAGAAGAGATTGACCGCTACCCTCGAGCGCTTCTTTAACGTGGACAGCAGTTCGGAGCAGGATCTGATCGGGGTAAGGGCCTGTATCGAACAGCTGGTGGAGGAGGCCAGTGATGCGGGCTATGAGGCAACCCTCTCTCTGGCACTGGTCAGACATCGGCTGAGTGAACTGTTTGAGCAGCCTGTGGATCGGGGCTCTTTGGGTGGTGGGGTCAATATCTGCGCTCTGGCACCGATGCGCAGCCTGCCGTTTCGGGTGATCTGTCTGCTGGGGATGAACGATGGCCAGTTTCCACGGCAGCCTCAGGAGTTGGGATTCGATCTGATGCGGCGGGAGTTTCGCAATGGGGATAGATCGCGCCGGGTGGACGACCGCTACCTGTTTCTCGAGACCTTGCTGTCAGCCCGGGATCGCCTGATCATCAGCTATTGTGGTCAGAGTCAGCGGGACAACAAGCCGATGCCTGCCTCTGTGGTGGTCGAGGAGTTGAAAGAGTGTCTGGCGCAGATGGTTACACAGGATGGCCTTGCCCAAATCACCCATCGACACCCGCTGCAACCCTTCTCACCGGACTATTTTCGAAGCGACACGGAGCTGTTCAGCTATTCAACAGAGATGCGTGAAGCGGCGATGGCTGTCGGTCAGGGCAGGGCGATAGATCGGCCGCTGGTGGAGCAACCGCTACCGGCAACGGAGTCGCAGGCGGTGATCGAGCTGGACCAGCTGATCCAGTTTTTCGAGAACCCTCAACGACTCTTTTCCCGGCTTAGACTGGGCATCAATCTGGAGGCGGCGGAACAGCTGCCGGAGGAGAGAGAACGGTTTGCCTACGACCATTTTGAGCAGAGTGACCTGGAGCATCAGATGGTGGATCTGCTGCTGCAGGAGCACGCCGCTGAAGAGCTCTTCGAACTGTTCGATGGACGGGGTTTGCTGCCCCATGGTCAGGCGGGCCGGCTGGCGTTCGAACAGATGCTGGGTAAAGCGCAGGCCCTAAGCAAGCGGATCTCCGACTGCCAGGGGGAACCGCTGGCGGAGCCGTTGATGGTGGAGATCCCCTTCGACAACCTCAGGCTCAGCGGTTATCTGCGAGGCGTCAACCGCTCAGGTCTGCTGGCCTACAGCACCGCCGGACTCTATCCATACCACCTGGTCAAAGCGTGGATTCGGCATCTGGTGCTGAATCGGTTGCGCCCCCAGGGTGTCACCCTGGAGACTCGCTTATTGGAGGCTGACAGAGTTGGTCGTTTCACCCCGGTAGAGCAGCCTGAAGCCTGCCTGCTGGATCTAATTCAGGCCTATCAAAGTGGCATGCAGACACCCTTGCCATTCTATCCCGGTACCTCCTGGCAGTTTGTTGATCGCTATCTGCAGGGTGATCAGTCGAAGGCACACAAGGAGGCTGAAAGAAAGTGGTTCGGCAACAGCCATCACCTGGGTGATGGCAACAAACCCTATAACCAATTGCTCTACCAGGGGCATGCCCTGAATCAAAAGGCTTTCGCAGAGACCAGCCTGACGCTGCTGCAGCCTCTGATGCAGCATCTGGAGTGGCAATAGTGGCAAAAGACAGAGGCATGAAGATCGAGAGCTTCGCTCTGCAGGGCATCAATCTGGTTGAGGCCAGTGCGGGTACCGGCAAGACTCACACCCTCGCCAGTCTCTATCTGAGGCTGCTGCTGGAACAGCAGTTACTGCCCCAGTCGATTCTGGTGATGACCTATACCAAGGCGGCGACCGCTGAGCTGAAAACCCGGATACGCCAGCGGATTATTGAGGCCCGGCAGTGGTTTCAGGGTGCCGACGGGACAGATCCCCTGTTGCAGGCGATCGATAAAAAGCTGGCGGACAGATCCCAGGCGGTACGCCAGCTCGATCTGGCGCTGGCCAGCTTCGACCGGGCGGCAATTTTCACCATCCATGGTTTCTGTCAGCGGGTCCTGACTGAGTTCGCCTTTGAGAGCGGACAATCCTTTACCACCGCGCTGGTCCCCGATCAGGCTGAACGGTTGCAACAGATCGTTGATGATTTCTGGCGACTTGAGATGTCCAACCTGCCGGAGCATTTCTTTAGCGCGCTGCAGGCGTGGATCGCCACCCCCGATGATCTGCTTGCCCGACTCAAACCGGCGCTCGGCAAGCCCTATCTGCAGGTGCGGGGTGCTTCATGGCCGGAGGATCTGGCCGCGTTGGAACAGCAGGCTCACCAGGCTTTACATGAGTTGCGGGCCTGCTGGCATACCGAGCGGCAACAGGTCGAGAAACTGCTGAG
>JAKSBX010000246.1 GCA_022360905.1 Chromatiales bacterium | reverse complement strand
CTATCCCGCATGAACTACGCACTGCCACATTAGGTAGGGTGGGGCCCTGCCCCACCAAAACAGGCTAAAAACTCGCACAACCCCCTTTTCGGCATTACACCGCTGGCTATCCCGCATGAACTACGCACTGCCACATTAGGTAGGGTGGGGCCCTGCCCCACCAAAACAGGTTAGAAACTCGCACAACACTCTTTTCGGCGTTACACCGCTGGCTATAGGCCCTGTTAACCCTAATCCGATTCGTCCGACCCAAGCTCGAAGCGAATACCCTGAGCCAACGGCAGCTCCCGACTCCAGTTGATTGTATTGGTTTGCCGTCGCATATACGCCTTCCACGCATCCGACCCGGCTTCCCGGCCTCCGCCGGTCTCCTTTTCACCGCCAAAAGCACCGCCGATCTCGGCCCCGGACGTGCCAATATTGACGTTGGCGATGCCACAATCACTACCGGTCGCTGCCAGAAACTGCTCCGCACGCTGCAAATCCCTGGTGAACAGGGCTGAAGAGAGACCCTGCGATACCCCGTTGTTCAATTCGATGGCATCCTCTAAGGCCTGGAATCTCATTATGTAGAGCAGCGGTCCGAAGGTCTCCCGTTGCACCAGGGGCCAGTGATTCTCTGCAAGCGCCAAAGTAGGCTCAACAAAATACCCCGAGCCATCCAGAATTCCACCTCCGAACAGAATCTCACCACCCTCCGTCTGGAGTTCTTCAACTGCCGCTTTGAATCGTTGCACGGCATCCTGACTGATCAAAGGCCCCATGAGTACGTCAGGCTGCATAGGGTCACCCACCCTGACCTGCTGATAGGCGCGGACTAAACGAGAGAGCAGCTCATCATAAACCGATGCATGCACGATCAACCGCCGCGTCGTGGTACAGCGCTGCCCGGTTGTACCCACTGCACCGAACAGAATGGCCGGGACCGCAAGATCGAGGTCTGCACTCTCATCGACGATAATTGCGTTGTTGCCGGAGAGTTCCAAAAGTACCCGTCCAAAACGTTGTGCCACTAAACCAGACACATGTCGACCCACAACGCTGGAACCGGTAAACGATACCAGCGGAACCCGTTGGTCCGTGACGAGATACTCAGCCAAGCCGCTGCCGGGTGCGACCAATAGATTGAAGACGCCGGGGTGTCCATGATCTTCCATCACCCAATTACAGATATGCTGTACGGCAAGCGCTGTCAGCGGCGCCTGTGGGGAGGGTTTCCAGATCACCGTGTCACCGGCAATGGCGGCAATCATGGCATTCCAGGCCCACACCGCGACCGGAAAATTAAAAGCCGTGATAACACCAACGACGCCCAGTGGATGCCATTGCTCATACATTCGATGCCAGGGCCGTTCCGACTGCATGCTGAGACCGTAGAGCATGCGTGACTGCCCCACTGCGAAGTCGGCGATGTCGATCGCCTCCTGTACCTCACCGTCACCCTCTTGCTTGAGCTTGCCGGTCTCAAGGGTGACCAGACTGCCCAACGGATCTTTGTAGCGGCGCAACTCGTCAGCAATATCGCGCACCAGAGCGCCCCGTTTCGGTGCCGGTGTCTCCCGCCACCGCCGGAAGCTTTCGGTTGCCGCATCAACGACCTGTTCTAAGTCATCCCCGTTAGCACCAGCGACAGTGGCAAGCGCGGCACCGGTCGCAGGATTATCGGAGACAATGGGCGTGCGACCCTCCGTGGAGGACCAAGCGTCGGGACCCCAGCATGCGCCTGGATTGATCGCATTTATACCTAGCGTATCGAGTATTTTCTGCATGGCGGCTCACCAAATACTGAGATAAAACGATACTTAATCCACGACCAGTCGAACTGGCCCTTG
>JAKSBX010000242.1 GCA_022360905.1 Chromatiales bacterium | reverse complement strand
TTAAACAAAACTGAGGTTGATAGGTAAGCTCAAGTTTACCCTGGGATATATCGCGCCTAAGATCATTTTCTATTAAAAGCTTTTTTTGTTTTTGTTTACCTATTTCTTGTGAATAGAATGTGTAGCAGTTTTTTCCCAGCTCTTTAGCGCAGTACATTGCGCTGTCAGCAAGCCTTAGCATGGTTTCACTATCCTTAGCATGTTCTGGGAATAGGGAAATTCCAATGCTTACGGAGATTTGTAATTCTCTATGGTCAACGGAAAATGGAGATTTAAAACAATGTTGAATTTTTTGTGCAACAGTTTCTGCATGCGAATCACTGGTAATACAAGAGACGATTACGGCAAATTCGTCGCCACTCAATCTTGCGACTGTGTCAGATTCTCTGAGGCTATTACGCAATCTACTACCGATAGCGCTCAGTAATTTATCACCTGTGTAGTGGCCTAAGCTGTCATTAATCTGTTTAAAGCGGTCTAGGTCCAAATAGAAAAGTGCGACTTTACCTTTGTCTCTTATTGCTTGTGTCAAAGAGAGGTTTAGACGGTCCGTGAAGAGTGATCTGTTTGGTAACCCAGTTAAATTATCGTAGTAGGCAAGCAGGTGAATTTGGTTTTCAATGCTCTCCTGCTGACTTATATCGGAAAAGACAGAAATATAGTGGGTTGCTTTTCCAGCTGGATTTTTAAGAATTGTTATATATTGCCATTGGGGGTAAAGTTCACCATTTTTCCTACGGTTCCAAATGGTGCCTTGCCATCTGCCGGACACTTTCAATTTTTCCCACATACACTCATAAAACTCTTCACTGTGGCGACCAGATGAGAAAAGTTTTGGTGTTTTACCGATAACCTGTTCAGGAGTGTAGCCGGTAACTTCAGTGAACATAGGATTAACTTCAATGATACGAAGGCTCAAGTCAGTAATGAAAATACCTTCTTTGAGGGCACCAATGATCTGTTTGGCGGTGTAATCATCCATGGAGTAGAGAAATAACCTGATTCTTGAATAGATACTTTATATAAGTTATCGACCGAAACAAAAACAATTTTGCCAGATGTAATCTGCCTGATTTGCTCTTCTTGTTCCACATTGTTGCAGGGGATACTTCCTATAAGATAATTAACATTCCATTGCCATATACAATATGACAAATACCTCTGTATGTAAGGCGAATTGAAAGGCCGAACAAGAAAACAAACTGTTTAGTTAGTTGAAGAGCTCAAACATTAGGAGGCGGGGAAAGGGCCATTCCAATGGGTACCGCTGGGACAAGGCGATACGAAATCAACATATTGAAGTCACACAGTCTATCTCAAGTTTTATTTTGTAACAAACCCTTTAGAATAAAAACCAACAAAAATGGTCAACAAATAGAGGGAAGCGAAGGGGAGAGATAGATTAGCTCTCTAACAGGGTTTACATAAAAGATATTACCAGCGGTTCTCCGATCATCCATCTAATTTCTTAAATGTTAAATACCCAGTATTTCAGTATGACTCTGGGTGGCTATGATCGAAGTTCCGGACGAATTTGTTGGGCTAGTCTGGAAAGACTGTGGGTCTGGTGCATTACTAAGGATTCGGTTGAGTTGTAGCACGTAATAAGAGCAGTTGCTCGTCAAAAAAAAGACAATCTATAATAACAATGCTCAGCTATGCTAAATACTACCCGGTTTTCGCTAATGTAGAGACCAGACTCCACAGACTATTCAGATTACTCACTCGTTTTGTCGATGGATGCTTCCACTTGTTCAAGAAGACCGATGATCGTCGCGGAAAGGGGAGGGATCTTACTATAAAGAGCTTCTGCCTCCTTAATATGACCGCCCTCCTTTTTTTCAATGATCTTCTTGATCAATTCATGCAGCTCGTGGTGCGGTTTTTCGATTGCACGCATTTCAGGAATATCACCATATTGCTTCAAACCGTCACTGTAATACCATTTACCAAGCACGCAATCGTGATGGGATACCGCTTCTTCATGGGAGAGGGAGGACATGCCGTCAAGAAAACTTCGAAGCCTGGCTTTCCAAGCCAGATGGGCGGATTTTGCGGCACTGAAATCAAGCCCGCTATCTCCTGAGAACTTAAACTGTTGAATCACTCCCTGTAGGGTTGATGCCAGATTACCCAGTGAATTAACAGTTGCAGCCGTTGCATTTGCCTCTTCAGCATTCAGTTTACTGCTATCTTTTATGCTAGTGATGTTCTTGTTGATCTCTTCAGCAACGGTGCACTGTTGCTCTGCAGCTGTTGCGATCTGGGTATTCATCTCATTGATCGTTTCTACTGCACGGTCGATGGCACTCAAGGAGTTCAGGGCATCGTCCGTCAGTTGTACATTCAAATTGACTTTTTCCCGTCCGGCTGACATGACAGATACAGCTTCTTGAGTTCCATTCTGAAGAGACTGTATCATGTTTTCAATTTCACCTGTTGATTCGTGGGTTCGTGTCGCGAGGCTACGCACTTCATCTGCTACCACGGCAAATCCCCGGCCCTGCTCACCGGCACGGGCCGCCTCGATGGCAGCGTTTAAGGCTAATAGATTGGTCTGTTCTGCAATACTCTTAATTACATCGAGTACTCCGCCAATTCTCTGGCTTTCCTGTTCAACATTTAAGATTGATTCTTCTGCCGACTTAACTTCACTCGCGAGTTCTTTTACAGCAACCGAGGTTTTTCGCACGACGGAACAGCCATTGTGTGTCTCTTTATTTGCCGTAATGGCAGACTGTTCAGCGATTGACGCATTTTTCGCCACATCAGTGATACAGGCGGTCATCTGACTCATTGCTGTTGCTACCTGTTCCGTTTGTACTTCCTGATTTAATATCCCTTTAATAATCTGGTTGGTATTGTCAGAGGTTTGTGCAACTGACTCTATTACAGACTCAGTCGAGTGGGCTGTTTTTGTAATTAACTCACGAATCTTGCCTACAAAAACATTAAAACAGGATGCTAGTTGCGCTAATTCATCACGACCGGACTGGTCTAAAGTAATCATCAAGTTGCCGTCTCCATCCGCAATATTCTGCATGGTGTTAGCGGTCTCCATGATTGGCTGTAATATGGATTTGGCGATAAACCAACTGATCACAATACCTAGCGTTAACCCAAGGACAAACAAAGCTATGACCAGTTCAAAAACAAATCTCGTACTATCCTTCAGTGAAGCACTGGTTTGATCGATCGAGGATTGTAGCTGGCCTACCAGACTTGATAGATTGCTTTGGATGGATTGAAGATTAATATTCAGGTTATTACGCACCAGTGCGGCATCACTGCGCCATTCATCACCACCATGGATCTCCAAGAGCTTGGTATAGTGTTTTTTGAATCCAGATACACTGTCGGTAATCCCTGTGATTGCATCTGCTTGATCAAGTGTCAGTAAGTCATCCATTTTTTCCAGGCTCAGCAGTAGTGACCCAGCCTGGTCAAGATAGAGATCAATGTTTTTGACATTGTTTTCGCTGCGAAAGGCGAGATAACCTCTGATTCCATTCATGACTTGGCTCCAGGTATATCTCAAATCGCTCAGCTCAACGAGTAGTTGTTTTCGCTCTTCAGATGCATATTCATCCACTTCTGACAGGATCATCTGGGAGGTTAGCTGGATAACTGTACGATTGATTGGATTGATGTGTTGATTTGCGTAGGCAATGCCGGGAAAGTTCTTCTCGAATGAGGCGGTCTTTTGTTGCAACGTATCTGCTGTTGCTTCAAATGCTCCGATTTCATTTCTCAGAGAATTCAGAGATTGTTTGAAGTCTATTTCCGGGTTTCGCCGTGTTGCCTGTTCGAGTCCCAAGAGAATCTCTTTACAGTTCTTGATGGCTAACGTGTAATCCTGCAGATGGTAACTTTCTTTAGTTACCATGTAGAAACCGAGCGACGCGGTTGCTTGTTCAATGTGATGAGTAAGATCCTTCGCCAACAAAAGGGTCGGCTGGCTATCTGTTACAACCTTATCAACATCACTGTTGACCCCGTCTAGACTGAATAGGGTGACTGCTGTACTGATTGAAAAAAGAGACAGTACCAGACCGAATCCAAGCCATAGTTTCGTTTTAATCGATGAAAAAATAGAGACAACTTGCATGCCGTCCTCCTAGAATTACCCTAAAAACAATTTATTACCTGTTGTGCTTATTATTTAGCCAGGTTAAATTGCTGAGCCCCTACAAGCCGCCTGTAGGCATTATTTAGTTGTTACTGCTTGTCTGGAATCCAGAATAATTTCCTTGAAGAACCGCTGACTCGTTCGTCAACATAAGTGCTTCAATAGAACTGCTTTTGGTCGCACCGGTTTTGAATCGATCAGAGACTCCCTATTTCTTTAGTTGATTCCATTTACATAGTGATAATCGACGTAGCTTATGAAAACTTTAAGAATTTTATGACTGATTTTCTGATGCATGTTTATTTAATATCGCCATTCATCGCTTAGGCATCGAAAATGTAAGCCTTGGTACTGTAAGGTTTTTTCAGTGAGAGTAGCTGGGAAATATAAAAATGAACAATGTAATATAATTTTTTACGGTATTAATTTAACGAGAACGACATGGCTCAGATTCCCTCTATCATCGGAAATTTCTTTACGAGAAAACGTTATTGGGCGTTTGTTGGTATTTTACCGATTCTGTTTTGTCAAATTGGTTATGCGGGGTGGTTGGAGGCGGTCAATCCACCACTTTTACCGGCCAACGTTGAACTGAATGATCTTAATAATACGCGGCACGCACTTTTTGAATCCAAAGGGAAAGTGGTGCTGGTTAATTTTTGGGCAAGCTGGTGTCCCCCTTGTCTGGAGGAGATGCCTTCTCTGATCAGGCTGGTGGAGAGTATGGCCTCGGAAGATCTGCTGGTACTTGCGGTTAATGTCAATGAGAAGAGAAATCGGGTTGCACGCATTGCCAGCAAATTGGGATTCAATTTTCCAGTGTTGCTCGATCATTCCAAATCGGTGGCTAAAGATTGGAATATCAAGGTTTATCCCAGCAGCTATCTCATCGATAAACAAGGTTTCGTGAGATTCAGGGCGATTGGCCCTGTCGAGTGGGATAGTGAAGAGTCTGTTACCCAGGTTAAGCGTCTGCTGGCAGAAGCCTACCCTTAGAGGCATTTAACCCGGTGAGTAGATCCTTTACCCTGATTTGCAGGGAGCCTGCGTGAGGTGAGGCATTAAAACACCGCTACAGTATTCTACAGTCTATATTGATGACGAAAACTCCGGTCATTCTTTATATTTATCAGAACGTCAGAAGCTTCAACTATCCCCTGAAAATGAGCAATTTGGTCGCCGGGTTAAAACAAACGGTTTCTTCGCCAAAACCGGTTGTCATTGACGGCTTTGACCGACTGCTGGCACTGAGTAACCTTGGCCAGCGTTCATGTCCACCAGGATAATGGCGTGGGACCAGTAGGCGTCTGGGCGCTAGTGATACTGACGAAGTTGACACACCAGTACCCCTTGAATCCTTACCCGGTCGGCGGCGTAAATCATGGGGGGCATATCGGAATTCTCGGCGATCAGCTTGATACGACCGCTTTTGAGACGCCTGAGTCGTTTCAAAGTGGCCTCCTGGTCGTCGATCAAAGCGACGACGATGGCATTGTCGTCGGCGGTATCGCAGCGTTCGATGATCACCAGGTCACCATCCAGGATACCGATGTCGATCATGGAGTCGCCTCTAACCTGGAGCGCGTAGCGGTTGGCACCGGTCAGGTACTCGGCTAGATCGAGACGCTCTTGCCCGACGATGGCTTCGATCGGTTGACCGGCGGCGATGCTGCCCAGCAGCGGTAGGCTGTATTTGGACTGCTCCTCGTCATCCACCAGCTCAATACCCCGTTTGCGACCGGAAATCAGGCGGATACGCCCAGCTTCGGCCAGCGCCTGGACATGGCGATGGGCAGTGCCTTTGGAGGTAATGCCGATCCCCTCGGCGATTTCAATCAGTGATGGGGCATATCCGCGCCGTTTCAAATAGCGGCGGATAAAAGCCAGAGTTTTATGTTGTGTAGCTGTGAGCATATACGGTTCTTTAAAAGTTCTGATTTTCAGTAGCTGAAGTATAGAACGTTATGAGAACAAAAGATATGCTCCGGTGTGCGGTCTCGGGTTAAGACGTGAAATCGGCCTGACCCTTGGTCATCGGCCGCTAGGCGTGTGCTGCCGGGGCACGTTTGATCAGGGGACATAACAACATGCACGATGGTCGGGCCTGTCCGTGCAAGCCTCTGATATCACGTATTAATATGGGGCCGTACCATTGGTACTAACTATCCCTGTTATTCGGTCGAGAAATTTTCTATAATTGCATGATAATTAAAAGATAATTTGGGAGGGACTATGCCTAACCGAGTTTTGCAGCGTCTGGCGTTGGTGCTTGCGATCGTAATGTTGACTCTTTGGGGAGTGATTCTGATTGTCGATCCCTATCTGATTGTCGGCTTTTTCAGCAACGAACCGGTAAATCAGGCATTTGCAGGAATGATGGGAGCTGCCCTGTTGGGTTTGGCGTTTATCTCCCTGGCCGGGGTGACCCGGTGGATGCAGACGCCGAGAGCCCTGGGGGTCGCGATGGGGATTCTGGTGGTGGAGACGGCCTATTTGATGCTGGGTAGTGGTGTGATGCTGGTGACCCTGCCCACAACAATCAGCCTGGTTACGGCAGCGGCGGTAGCCTTCTTTCTGCTGGTTTGATTGGCTCCGCTAATCCTCAGATCTTCTAATATTGTTGCTGCCTATTATTGGAATTTGCCATGAGGTGGCACCAATGGCGTAGGAATTGAATTCTTAACGTGCCTTGTTTCTCATTTTTACTATTATAAATTTACAAAATTTTGGTATATAATTCCCAATAACAGCCCTGCTGTCCAGTTGGCTTGCTATGCTATTACATGGCATTTCACCATAGGTATGCCTTGAATTTGTCGTGTAATCGGATGGACGGCACAAACTTATTGCCGAGTGAAGGGCACTCATATCTTGTTTGGATTGGGTACAGGACGGCGCCTCTCTGCTTGGTCAGTGACATATTGTTGCGCGGGGGACGTATGTCAATTGATATGAACCTGTTATTGGTTGAAGACGATGAGATGCTGGGGGATGGCATTAAAACGGTCATGGAACGCCGTGGCATGAGTATTGATTGGGTACGCGATGGGTTGTCCGCAATGCAATCGGTTAAAAGTGCTCATTATGATGTTCTGTTGCTCGACCTGAACATTCCCTGGTTGTCAGGGCTTGAGGTATTGGCCAGACTGCGATCTGAAGGCAATCTGGTTCCGGTCCTGGTGTTGACCGCGCGTTCCGAGGTTGTTGACCGGGTAAAGGCTCTCGACGGAGGGGCTGATGACTATGTCGTCAAACCTTTCGATATTGATGAACTGTGCGCCCGTATCCGGGCGCTTCACCGGCGCCATAGTGGTCAGGAGCCGGAAATGCTACGACACGGTGATTTGGTTCTGGATCCCTCCGCTCATACCGTAACAATTCAAAACAGCGCTGTATCACTTTCCGCAAAAGAGTTCGATATCCTCCATAGCCTGATGGAAAACATGGGCAGGGTTATGTCACGCCGCAAGCTGAGTGAAAAAGTCTATTGCCTGGAAGACGATGTGGAGAGTAACGCCATAGAAGTGCATATCCACCATTTGCGAAAAAAGCTGGGTGATCATCCGATTCGTACCGTCAGAGGAGTCGGATATGTGATTGAAAAACCCGGTATGCTCGCTAAACGATAAAGAAGAATTAATAATTATCAACGTACCTCGCGCAAGGGCGTGAGGGGATGTTGGCGGAGTATCTCACTGACCTCTATTCTGCAAATGGGGCACAACATCATTGTCGTACCCTGTTGTCAACAGAGGTGTGAGGCGTGTCCCTATAGTTCGTTGCGGTTATGGCCAACGGAGCAATTGTGGATGTAGCATGCCTGAATCAAGGCATCCTCGACATAGCCTTTAAGGTGCCGGGTAAATAACTGTTTAACCGGGGAGATGAAATGATTATCCGCTCAATTCGCCTGCGATTATTGATGATGATTTCCCTCTCCATTCTGCTTTTATGGGGCGCTACCTTTGGCTTTACCTGGTGGCGTACCAGCCGTGATATCAATCTGGTCTATGATGCGGAATTGAAACTGGTGGCAGAGCTGTTGGCGGTTGCCACAGAGCATGAGCTGGAAGAGCTGGATCTGGAGGACTACCAGATCAATCTGAGTGAGTCAGGTTATGACTTTCCATTGTTGCTTCAAGTATGGTCCGAAGATAATAAGCTGGTCATTCAAGGGCCTGGGACACCAGGTTATATGCTTACATCCTCCATTGAAGACGGTTATTCAGACAGCGAATTCGACGGTGAAGGCTGGCGGGTCTACACCCTTAATATTCCGCAGCACAACTATCGGGTCCATGTGGCGCGCGGTCATGCGATCAGTGAAGCTATGGTCAGTTCATTTGTACAGGATGTAGTGAAACCGCTGCTGATCGTACTGCCCCTATCCGGCATGCTCTGGTTTATCATCCAGCAGGGATTCAGGCCGTTACGCTCGGTGTCGAGACTGATTGGTGAACGGGATTATGACTATCTTAATCCGGTAACGGCAGAGCATATACCGGAAGAGGTGGCGGACCTAGTCGATGAATTGAATGCACTGCTGACAAGGCTCAAAGTTTCGATTGAAAGGAATAATCGATTTACCGCTGACGTGGCCCATGAATTACGTACTCCGATTGCCGGTATGCTGGTGCAGATGCAATCGAGTGTTACCGGTCGCACGGATGAAGAACGTGAGAAAGGATTAGCACACATCAACAAAGGACTAAATCATCTTAATCATGTGGTCAACCAACTGCTCATACTTGCATCGATAGAACCGGAAAAAATCAGAATGCAGTTTGAAATGTTCGACCTAGTCTCTGTTGCAGAAGAAGTTCTATCCGACATTTCACCCAGGGCACTCAATAAACAAGTTGAAATGGAGCTGATAGCTGATCACCAGATAAAGCTGAATGGCAATAGGGATATGATAGCGATTATGCTGAATAATCTGGTGACCAACGCGATGAAATTTACACCCAGTGGAAACAAGATATCCGTTTCCATGAGGACTCACTATAAGGGAGTCGAACTGGCCGTTGAAGACTCTGGTCCAGGTATCCCGGATGATAAGAAAAAGTGGGTTTTCGAACGCTTGAACCGGCTGCCTGGAGAGACTGAATCAGGTAGTGGATTGGGTCTCTCAATCGTTAAGGAAATTTGCGAATTGCATCAGGGAATTATCACCTTACAGGATCGCAAAGACGAACGCGGATTAATTGTGAACCTGTTCCTCCCCCACTTAAGACAATCTTAAGCATAGACTGCTAATTTTTGCTTTAGTTGTTTCGCCACGCATCTCGTGCATGGAGCCTGCATCTCGCTTTTAGATGTATTGCATATAGGCGTAAAACCTGAATAAACAAACGGCTATCAGGGTTAAAAGTCTATGAACAGAGCAAACAAATGTATCAGGGCAATCTTCTATACCTTGTCTCCCATAGGGTTACTGGCGTTAATTTCCAATAGTCTCTATGCAGGTGACAGTGAAGATGAGTATTTCACGATAAAAAAAGCGATTTGGAAATATGAAGAAAACCGGCTGATTGTAAAAGGTAAGGGTGGGGAAGATCTCAAAGTTGTACTCATGAATGCAGCGACCGAGGAAGTTCTGCAGAGCGTTGTTTCCAAAGACGATGATTGGCGTTTTAAAATCAAGATAACAGACGACGCAAAAGTACCCTGTAAAGTCAGTGCCAAGCGTAGTATTGACGGGGCGATGGAGAAGATGCGTGTAAAGGATGCTCCGAAGAATTGTGATGGCAGTGATATGGGAGGTGGTGATGGCAACATGCCACCGGTAGCCAATGCCAACGGGCCCTATTCAGGTAGTCCCGATGAGACGGTTGACTTTTCAAGTGAGGGCTCCAGTGATCCGGAAATGGGTGACTTGATCTACCTGTGGGATTTTGGTGACGGTAACACCAGTAATGAAGCCAACCCGTCTCATGTTTATACCGAAACAGGGATCTTTCAGGTAATGCTTACAGTAAAAGATAGCGAAGGTGCCTCAACTGAAGTAATGACCGTTGCATCGATTCAGGAGGGTGACCAACCGGCTGCCGTATCAATCAACTCAACCAGCCAGAACGGTATACCCGGTGATCCTGTTCCCGAACAACCACTGATCAATAGCAACGATTATCGTGTGTTTGCAGTCAATGACCTGGGCATGCATTGTGGTGATTTCGATACCCGTATTTCGAGTATCCTGCCCCCATTCAATGTACTGCATGCAACGGTGATCAGGCGGGGTCTTGAACCGGAGATCTTGGGGCCGAACGATGTGGATGTCTACTATTCAGCCGCTTCAAATCCGCTGGATCCAATCATTACGACGGGTCAGAATTCAGCGCAATCCGGTCCAGTCTATTCGAGCAGGAATGCAACCACTGGCGAAGTCTTCAAGACCAACTTCTGGGATGTGGCCAGAGACGCCTATGATCCTTTCTATCCACCGGGTATCCTACCGGCTTTTTATCCGGCCGGTCCGGTTGAAGGGATTTTGGATCTAGGCTTGCCTATGCCGAATGTAGAGCAACTCTATCTGGGGGATTTCGGTCTCACGGCTGAACAGCAGGCGATGCCCGGTCGGCATGGTCCCTATGTGGAAAACGTGCCTGAGAAGTTCGAAGCTTATGTTACGGATCAGCCTTTCTTCATCGATATGTTCCCTGCCTTGGGATTGAATAGAAACTTTCAATTCGGCTATGTGGTGGAGGACGTGAACTGGTTTGAAGCACCGGGTATACCGATCAGTGCGTTTGACGATTACGGGCTGGAAAACCCATGGCCGCTCTATCGTATCCAGGCCAAGCAGGGTGAGACCATTCTGGCTTCTGTGGATACTGTCGTGCCGATCTCCGGTGAAGCCAACTGCGGTGCCTGCCACGGGGCGGATGTGGATGGCGGCAACGGTCTGGCGACGGCAGCTTTAGCCGAAGTTGCATCATCCCTGGATGATCCAATGTATGAAATGGTGCCGGACGAAGTCAGTAAGGAGTATGCAACGGATCTCAATCTGGTCCGTCTGCACGATCAGAAGCATGGTACCGATCTGGAAAACCAGACTCCGGTGGTCTGTCAGCAGTGTCACTACACACCGGCGCTGGATCTGGCACAACTGGGGCCATTGGGGCCCGAATTCGACCCCTATGGCGGTTTTGCCAATGGTCGGAATCAGATCTCTGTGAAGAGTATGTCCAATGTGATGCACAGCCACCATGGCAGTCTCACCGATGAGAGTGGCGCGCTGATCTTTCCTGACATGCCGGATGCCATCAAGGACGAGTTTGGTGTTGTCGCCAACCATGAAGAGCGACGTAATGTACTGCAGGAGACCTGCTACCAGTGTCATCCCGGTCGACGTACCGATTGTCTGCGTGGCGCAATGTCCAATGGCGGTATGCTCTGTCAAGATTGTCACGGCGATATGATGCAGGTAGGTAAGGACTTTACCGACAACGTTACGCCGGATAATCCAGGTGACTTTGTTCTGGGCGGCAATTTCTATGATACAACGGCCGATCCGCAACAACCCCGGGTACCCTGGGCCAATGAACCGGGCTGTGGTTCCTGCCATACCGGTGATGCCATGGATAATATGGCTGGTATACCCGGCACGGTTGTGAATCCTGCCGATACCGACAGCAATCCGGACAACATCAGACTCTTCAAAGCCTATCTCTCAGATGATGATAAGGCCACGCCGATCGTTCCAAGCAACAAGCGTTTTGCTGAAAACAGCATTGAGGCGGATAACCCGGCGGTGACCGGACCCGATGATCCACGCATCGGTAATCCCATGCTCTATCGTGTCAGCGTGGGGCATGAAGGGATCTTCTGTGAGGCTTGTCACGGTGCGACACATGGTATCTGGCCGAATAAACATGATGAGGCCAATGACAACGTAGCGGCCAATCAGCTACAGGGCCATAAAGGTACCATCATCGAGTGCAGTACCTGCCATGAAGGTGATTTAGGAAATACCCTTGGTGGTCCGCACGGCATGCATCCTGTCGGCAATACCCGGTTTGCAGATGGTGGCCATGGTGATATGGCAGAGAGGAACTCTGATGAGTGTAAGGCCTGTCACGGCCCTGACGGTTTGGGTACTGTACTGTCAAGAATGGCAGTCACTCGCGATCTGGAGTGTGATGACAATACGGCATTCTGCCCTGACGGAAACAGCGCCACCTTTGAGAAAGGCTACATGGTTGGCTGCGTTGAATGCCATGAGAATGAAATAAACCACGATTGAGAATCAGGTAGTTTACCCTTACCCGCGTGTTTCCCCTCACGCGGGTTTTTTTTGTCTTATGATTCTTCAACAACCTGTGAACAGGTCATGAAGCGACGACTTGTCACTTCATAGATCCCTCAAGATGCGTATAACTCATCAACGTGTTCAAAGGTCTGTTGGATTACTGATTCAGAGAATAGGCCATAGCGTATGTTACGGGCAGGGGACACTTCAATGCTTGGGGGATTTTTGGAAAAGGCTGAGCAGCCTTGATGGCTTTATTGGCCGCTTTCCGCAACAAACCGTGTGCTCCTTGAATCTCCAAATCAGTGATATCACCACCACACGATAGTTTGAAACTGACACTCACTTTTCCCTCAATGTTTTTGCGACGAGCCAGGGTTGGATAGCGTTTCTTTTGCTCTATGCTGGATAGAATCTCTGCAAGATAGATCTCCAACAGTTGTGCTTTGGGTTGGGTTTTCGGCGGGGCAGGTTGTGCAACGCTCTCCGGTTCATTGGGGGGAATCGGTGCTGCTTCAACGATTGGTGCCGGTTTTTTCTTCTGTGGTGTTTTTTTGGTCTTAACAACTTTTTTAACAGGACGCTTTTGGGGAGTGGGTTTTTTTTGAGGCTTGGGGATGTGCTTCACCTCTTTTTTCTCAACCGGCTTCTGTTGAACGGGTTCCGGTGTGGGTTGAGTAAAGCTTAATTGGACCAGCAGGGGGTCGGATATAGGTTTTATGAATTTTGCATGTTCAATCCGCTTGTCAGACCAACTGGTCACAATGATCATATGCAGACCCAACGAAAGAGATATGGCAGCAATGTATCTCAAAGGCTTGCCGTCTATCATGGTTTGTCTGTCAGGATGTCCAGGGATTCTGCACCGGCACGCCGGGCGGCATCGATGATTTTGATGGCCTGGCCAAACTGGGCAGCCCGGTCACCTTTGAGTTGGACCATACGTTTGCTGTTCGCATGAAGCATGGCACTCAGAGTCTCTTCGAGCTGCTCCAGCGGAGTGGGCTCACCATCAAGCACTATTTCTCCTGAGGGTAGCAGACTGATTACCAATGGCTCATCGTCCTGGCTTGGCTGACTACTGATTGCCTCTGGTAGTTGAATGTCGATGGCCTCATCTTCGATAAAATGGGCGGTCAACATGAAAAAAACCAGCAGCAGAAAGACGATGTCGATCAGCGGCGTTAGATTGAGCACATGACTGGAGTGTCTGCGATACTCATACGCCATCGGTGATATTCTCCCAATGTGGCGTTTGAGGCTCCTCCTGCTGATTGAAAGTCGATCCACGACGCTCCAGTAGCAGTGCGATACAGCGCGTCATCGATAGTGCCCGTCTCTCCACACTACCTTCCAGAAAGTGGAGCAACAACAGCAGCGGTATTGCCACGGCAAGACCGACACCTGTGGTGATCATGGCTTCCCAGATGCCTCCGGCCAGGGCTTGAGCATCCACCTTGCCGCCGGCCTGTTCGATGACCATAAAGGCCTTTATCATGCCGGTGATTGTACCCAGCAGGCCGAGTAGGGGGGCGGTATTGCCAAGGATAGAGAGGGTTCGCAGACCAAATGTCATCCGTTGCACCTCTTCATCACGTACCCGACTGCCAACCCCTTGCAGATCTTTGACGCCTTCGCGATCGGCCTGCACCATGGCTTGAATGATACGGGCTTCCGGTCCCTTCAGCTCTGCGATTTGTTGTTGACGATCTTTTCGTTCAAGCAGTTGACCGAGATTCAACAGCGATGCTTTGGGTAGGCGGTGCAGGCGGATAAAAAGGAAGTAACGTTCAAGTACTATGGCCAGGCCTATCGATGAGTAGGCGAGGAGTATCCATATTACAGGGCCTCCTTTTGCGAGCAGTTCTTCAATGTTCATGGTGTTATCCATCCTAAGGCAGTGGCACATCCGATCAGGATGAGTAGTCCGATACTGGTGTTTTCGAGGGCCAGTCGGTGGCGATTCAAATGGAGCCTGATCTGCTGCCCGAAATGGGCAAGGCCAGTTGCAAATACCAGCGTTGGTAGAAACACAGCGCCCATCGCGAACCCGGCGCCCAAAACCGCTCCGTTGAGCAGACTGGCGCTGGTGGCTGCTGCGAGTATCAGGGTAGTCAGGGGAGCGCAGGGGTTCAGCGCCATGCCGAACCCCATCAGATAGAGACTGCCAGGCAGACTCTTGTTCGCCAGAGGCTTAGGTTTCAGGCTTGTGGTCAACTCATCAGGCTTTATCGATTGGGCGGATTGGCACGAAGATTTGCAGGATTTAGGCTGGCGACGAAAAATGATCGAAAGTGCGACCAATATGGTCGCGCCACCCAGGAACCAGCGTACCCAGGGTTCCGCGACCAGATCTTCCACCAAGAGCCCGGCCCATCCTGCGGCGGCGGCCAGTAAGGTGTATCCGGAAATTCGTCCGAGTGAGAAGGGCAGCAGAGTACGCCATGCGCCCCAGTCATGTTGGTCACTGCCGGTAAATACCGGTCCCAGATAGGGAAGACAGGCGATGGTGCAGGGCCCAGATCCGAAACTGAGACCCAGCAACAGCGCAGAGCCAAAGCTCAGAGTGACCGGTTCGATCGGAATCATGAGGGTTCAGCCCTGCTGTTGCGTCCTTTGTTGCCAAACCAGGTGATCAGGTTCTGCTTTTCCCAATTGGTCTGCGCCTTTTTTCGCTTTTTGAAGTATTGGGGGTCAGCCTTGAAGACCGGAATGAATGCATATTTAAGCTGCAGAACATCTTTATCGGGACAGAATTCAACGCAACGTCCGCAGAGTGTGCAATCTTCAAAGGTGACATTGCGACTGGTCATATCCGTATGGATTTCATGAATATCCATTGGGCAGGCCTTGGCGCAAAGTCCGCAGCGATCGCATCGTGGAGATGCATTTTTAATCAACCTTAGCAATCCCATTTTGCGAAACACGGCATGTAGCGCCAGCATTGGACAGATTCGGCAAAATGGTTGGCGGAGGGTCAATCCCAATGCAATCATCAGTCCGAATAGAAAATCAGCAAGTAACGTCAGGGTAATGGTGGTGGCATTTGCCGTATCGACATGAAGCTGCTCTGTACTGCCCGTAGCCAGCGTGGTGAGGATTCGACTGGGGCATATTTTGCAGAAGGGGTCGCCAAGATCATGGTTCAACATACCCATACCGGTCAGCAGGGGGAAGCCGAATACCAGCACTACCAGGATAAACCACTTTACAGGGCGGATCTTCCCAACCAGGGATTTGGAGAGTGACTCCTGACGCTGTAGGCCGATTTTCTGACCGATTATCTGCAGCAGCTCCTGGAATGTACCCAGGGGGCAGAGCCAACCGCAGAAAGCCTTGTTGAGTATCACAAACAGTACAAGAAAGGTACCCAGGGTAATCAATGTGGGCATTACACCCATCAACAGATTGCCTCCTTTGGCAATGGTCTCACCCAGTCGATGGTCCATCTGGTGCTGGATGGGTATCAGGGTGCAGAGATCTGAACCCTGGAAATCGTAAGCGCAGCTGAGGGCGGGCAGGGCACTGCTGAGCTTATCCTCCAGGTAGTAACCGGTAATCAGACCACCATAAACAAAGAAGACAAAGGCACTGATCTGCACCAGTTTGCGTATCACGGATAGATTCAAGGTGCTCATGCTTTTTTATCCCGTTTTTTCAGGTTCTGACCCAGATAGCCTCCAGCGAGAAAGCCTATACCCAGCACCAACAGTCCCAGCTCTGTGGATTGCCAATGGCTGGGATTGACCCGGTAGTCGGCAACAAGTTGAGTGGAGTAGCTGGTATCGCTTTGCTGATACTCACCGCTGATGGTGAGTTGTGCTGTTTGCTTACTTCTCTCGCCCTCTGTCAGGCCAGGAAAATCATCCGGGATCTGGAAGGTGACCCGGCCATGTTCATCTGTATGCAGAGTCTGCTCACTGCCATTTGAGGTGGTCAGTGTCAAAGGATGATTTTTCAGAAGCTCTCCCCGGTATCGGGCCAGGAAGCCCCACGTCTGTTGACTGTGATAGCGGTAGTGCTCTCTTGGTAAGGGATCCGGGACAATCTCAAACTCGCTTTTTTGCGCAGCAGTCAACCGGACAGGGTTCTGTTTACTGGGTCGGCCGAACATATATTGGTAACGGATAATCACCTCTTTGTGATCGCCCCAATCCTTCTCCACGACCAGGGCGTGATAGTTGTCCACACCGCTCACCGGCATAGTGACTTTGCCCATTACCGGGGTTATGGGTTGGCTGGAGAGATCGGGTTTTATATAGGTAATCGTGGCGCCATCCAGATTGTCTATATGAAATGTTTTGGCTCCCCGGTGGCCATGCGAGACTGCAGGCTTGCTGCTTTTGAGGTTTTGTTCCTCATCCGCTGCGACTAATCCTGTCGGGGTCATCATCGAGGCAGCAAGCAAGATCACCAAATTAGATGGTTTCATGAATGTTCACCCTCAGAAAAGATAGGTATAAGTGAGCATGGCGTTGCGAGGTGCGCCAGCCGAATAGGTTTTATTGCCACTGGTACTTTTCTTCACTTCTGTGGCATAGCGTTTGTCAAACAGGTTTTCCACGTTCAGAGAGAGCGTATGGGAGCCTGTCTGATAACTGAGCATCAGATTGGTCAGGAAGTCATAGCCATCATATTTTTCAGTATTGGCATTATCAACGTAATAGCTGCCCCAACTGTTGCTGCGGATGGCCGCTTTTATACCGAACGGATGGTTGTAACCCAAGCCCAGGCCATACTGCTGACGTGGAATATAGGGGAGCTGATTGCCTGAACGATCAATCGGTGTTTGAGTACGTCCGGTTCGAACCAGTTCATCAAAATCGGTGAAGGTATAGTCACTGTAGGCGAAACTGCCTTCCAACCAGATGTGGTTGGTAACATCGTAGCGGCCACTCAACTCAACACCTTTCTTCAAGGTCTCTCCGGCGTTCTGAAACTCTGTGGTGAGATCCTCATTGAGGGTTGAGACAATCTCATCACTGACTGTGGTGCGATAAACCGCCAGGTCGAAGGACCACGCCTGTTCGCGTCCCTTGAAGCCCACCTCTATGTTCTGTGCGGTGGCCGCATCCAGTTTCGGATTGCTCTGGATCTCCGACTCGGATGGCACCTGTCCGGATTGAGCAACCACACCATAGACATTGATGCTCTGGTTCAGGGCGTAGGTCAATCCCAGCTTGGGTGAGAAAAGGTTGAAGGTTTTATCGGTTTTTGTCTGTTGCGGTGTGTCGAAGAAGGTATAGGTTCCACTGCCATAGCTGTATTCACCAAAGGCGGTGTTATCGATGTCAAAGTTGTTGCGGTCGTAGCGAAAACCGAGTTCAAGGTTGATCCGGTCAGTGGGTTGCATGGTCTCCTGAAGATAAAAACCGTACAGGGTGTTGGTGGCATCCTCTTCTTCAAGCAGATCGCCGGCTCTATCCGAGTTGGTGTGTAAAATGGTCGCCGGTCCGGTTGGATTCCAGGCCGGTGGCGGGGCTGTCTCCACATCGGCGTAGGTATATTTCTTCGCCCCTTCGGTGTTGTCCCGGCGGGCCGTCACACCGGTAACCAGCGTACTTTCTCCCCAAAGCTGATGTTTGTATGCGATCTCAAGATCGGTACCGAGCACGGTCGTACCCGGATTGTCATTGATGGCGCCGGTTACCGGATGGTAGTGATCCCATTGATTGGCATAGACCCGTGGTTTCAGGGTGAGATTGTCCATCTCCTGTTCATAACGGGAGTTGAAAAACCAGATGGTGGAATAGCGTCCACTGTGTTGCCAGGGGCTGCTGGTGGTATCTTTTTGCTCACCGCTATCCAGATAACGCTCAAACTCTTCCTCATCCATGGAACCGGGTAGTTGCAGATCCGCTTCATGGTAGCTCAGCTCCGATTCCAGGGTGCCGCCGTTGTCCAGCAGATAGCCGTGTTTCAGCGCCAGCTGTTTGGACTCAAACTCGTTCCAGTCCCGCCAGTCGTTGTCTGATTTACGGTATGACGCTGTTATGGATGCCGCATTACTGTCATTGATATCACCAGCAAGACGGCCATGCAGATTTTGCTGCCCAAACTCACCGATGCCCAATTTGACTCGGTTGCTGTCTGTATCGAAAACCGATTTGGAGATGATCTGGATTGTGCCACCGGCAGAGCCTGCCCCGAACAGTGAACCTGGCCCCTTGGTGATCTCGATGCGTTCGATATCCTGGGTATCGATGAAATCAAAACGGGAAAAGCTGTCGGGATCTGTCATCGGAACCCCATCCCGAATGACCATGATCTCCCGAACCCCGTAGTTGGCTTTCTGCCCGGCACCACGAATAATCAGGCGGCTGTCGTAGGCTGAATTCTTGGAGTTGATCAGGACGCCGGGACTGCCTTGAATGGCATCCTTGATGTTGAACATCTTTTCACTTTCGATGCGTTCCGAGTCGATGACATCGATCGAGCCGGCAACCTCTTTGGTTTTACGTTCGATTCTGGACGCGGTAACACTGATGACATCGAACTCCTCATCCGTCGCACTCTCGTCAGATTCGTCTGCGACGGCGAGAGGTTGGTTGGTGATGGTCAGGAGGGATAAGAGGGCAAGGTTGATACTGTATTTAGGTAAAGACTTCATAAGATAAATTCTGTTGTACATATTAAAAGGTTGGTAACGATCATCATCCGGATGACCAATCACGTCACTGCTCTAAGTAGTCACAGAATAAAGTTGCTAAGGTTGCGAACTCTTATCTCTGTTCCCGAGTCCGAATCAATATCCGGCTGACTGCTTTTCCATGGCGGACATCTTTCGTGATAGCAATTTCAAGGCCAAGGAATAAGTTATTGAAATAAAATAATTAAATATTATTTAAATGGACTGAGAGGTGAGCTAAATAACCTAAAGTGGGCCATATAACCTGATTTTCGATCGGTAGTGTCAGTCAGCGATTTTCAGAACTGCCCAGATGATATTTAATAGATAGTGGTCATTACAGAGGGGCCAGGTAACGTAAAGAGAGGGTGGTTAATTTACTCTTCGCATCTGAAAAAACGCTGACGGACAACAGTGAATTAAAGACTGATAAAAACCTGAATAACCCTGACTAAGCTTGAGCATCCGGGTAATGAACAAGGGATACTGCAAGCCACTCCTGTAAAACTTAATGTAGCTTGAAGTTCTCTTGATACCATGGACGAATAGCCAATTAGGGACGGCTGGTTTTGCTACTGTATCGGCTGAAAAAACTCAAACACCACCACTGTGAATGGTTTCGTAGTAGACCTTTTCCAGTTGATTCTTGTGTTCCGTCTCTTCATTGGCAAGGAATTGAAACAGCTCTTTGATCGGGCCATCCTCGGTGCTCTCGGCGAGGGCATGGTACTGTTCCATTGCCGCATGTTCACGACCTAAGGCATATTGCAGTACCGACTGGTCGTCGGGTCTGTCACCCAGTTCGGGCAGGTGGATGGCATCGGAAAACCTTTTATCGCTTGCCGGGATCTCCACCAGGGTCTGGACCTGTTGCTCCAGGTCGGGGCGGTTTTTCAGTTCACTAAACAGATCAAAGTGGCGCTGCTCCTCTTCCGCCAGTTCTTCCACCAGGTAGCGGATCTGTTTACTCACTTTTGGAATCAGATCCGTGTAGAAGTCCCGCGCAGTACGTTCGAACTCGATGGCGACTTCGAGGATCTCCGCCAGGCTTTTTTTCGATTTCAGTCTGTCGTAACTGCTGCTATGACCTTCAGACATGGCGATGCCACTCCTGCTGTTATTGCTGATTCAACCACTCATCGATGCTGGCCGCCACGCGATGACCATCCGCGATCGCGTGCACCACATCCGGCCCGTTGACACAGTCACCGGCGGCCCACAACCAGTCGACCGAGGTTCGTCCCTGCTCATCGATACTGAGCCGGCCCCTTTGCCATTCCAGGGCTTCCGTCAGTTCGTCACCGAGCAGATTGTTGTCCGACATCTGACCGATGGCCTCAATCACCATGTCAGCCGCGTGAATCTGCTCATCCTGTTCATCATACTCCGGTGCAAAGCGACCCTGATCATCGAATATGGAACGGACTTTCCAGGTTTTCAGTCCGACCAGCTTGTTGTTCTTGATGATACACGCCTGGGGTCCTCTGGCATCGTAGATCTCTATGCCTTCCTCTCGGCACTCTTTGATCTCCACCGGGTCAGCCAGAAAGTGGGCCATCTCTTCCAGTGCCGTGACCGTCACCTGTACCTGGCCAAACTGCTGTTGCTGCTGACGGGCCAGAGTTCTGGCGATATCCATTGCCACGTTACCGCCACCAATGACTACCGCCTTTTGAGGAATCTCATAGGTTTCATCATCTGTGGTTCTACGCAGTAGATCGATCGCTTTACGGACCTGTTTGTGGTCGGCACCTGGAACCCGGGTGGATCGGCCCAGATGCAGACCGATGGCTAGCACCACCGCGTCATAATCCGCTTCCAGTTGTGCCATACTGATATCCTTGCCGACCTGGGTGCCGGTCTGGATTTTGACGCCCATCGAGGTAATCACATCGATATCCCGGTCCAGCATGTCGTAGGGCAGGCGGTATTCAGGAATACCATAACGGGGCATGCCACCCGCTTCTTTGCGCGCTTCGAATACCGTCACTTGGTGACCTTTGCGTATCAGGTCATAGGCTGCGGTGAGACCGGCCGGCCCGGCGCCGATGATGGCGATCTGTTTGCCACTCAGATAGTCCGCTTTGCCTTCTGCGGCAATCTGTTTGATCCGATCATGATCCACCGAGTCCATGGCATAGCGTTTCAACCAGCGGATGGAGACCGGCTCACCCCGTCGGCCGATCGAGCAGGCATCCTCACAACGATGGGTGCAGACCCGGCCACAGACATGGGAGAAAGGATTGCTCTGATAGATCCAGCGTACCGCCTCTTCCAGGTTGCCCTGCCAGATCGAGCGGATGTATTCGGGGGCGTCCATATGGGTGGGGCAGGCGTCGTGACACATACCGCACTGAACGCAGCGTGAGGCTTCGATCACCGCCTGCTGGTCGGTGTAGCCGGCCACGATCTCATTGAAGTTGTCGATTCGATCCTCGGCTTCCAGCTCTGCCATCGGCTGGCGGTTGAGGTCGAGTAGGTCTGAATCGCTGGTCTTCTGCCACCCTTCGCCGTAATACTCACCATGGATACCGGTTTCGTTCGGCAGGATGAAGTAGCTGTCGATCTCTTCCTGGGTGCAGGTATGCACATATTCACGGGAGAGGGATATGGCACTGGTCGGGCAGATATCGACACACAGGGCACACCAGCAGCAACGTCCATAGTCGATGGCAGGGCGCAGATTGCGGATACCGTTGACCGGGTCTTCCGGCAGATGGGGAACCTTGACCATGGTGATGGCGGCGTTATCACACACCTTCTGGCAGGAACTGCAACCGATGCACTTTTCATGGTCGTTGAGGTGAAAACCCCGGTAGTTGTCTGCGGCAGGGCGGGGTTCCAGGGGAACTGTGACCGGTTTGCGCATGAAAAACTGCAGCGCCTTGAGCGGGCTGAGGATTGAACCGGCCTCTTCATGCTCGATCGTCACACTCTGTTTACTCAGTTTTGCATCATCAATAGGTTTGGACATCATCGATTACCCATAGAACTCAACGGTCGACTTCCGGTGGACAGGCATCCAGGGAGAACATAGTCTGGGCAATGTCCTCGATACGTGAGCCGACCGACATCTTCTCCAGCACCTGTACCGCATGCATGGAGGAGGGCCCCCGCACATGCACCCGGTAGGGTTTGGGGCCACCGTTGGAGACCACGTAGTAGCAGAGTTCCCCTTTGGAGGATTCAACCCGGGTGTAGGTCTCACCGGCGGGGACATTCCAGGCCAGCGGATTGGGGATCGGTGCCCGGATCGGACCATGAATGTCAGGCAGAATCTCCACCACCTGGCGCAGGATACGGATACTCTCCATCAACTCTCGGCGACGCACCAGGGTGCGTGCCCAGGCATCGCCGCTCTCTTCAACCGGGATATCGAACTCGAGTTGATCGTAGACCAGGTAGGGGTCATCCCGGCGTACATCGAAGGCCAGACCGGTGGCTCGCAGATTGGGGCCGGTGACGCCCCACTCCAGGGCCTGCTCACGAGACATCACACCGGTGCCTTTGGCCCGTTTCACGAACACCTGATTCTTGAAGAAGAGGTTGTCGTAGTCGGGCAGTCGCGACTCGATGTAGTCGAGGGTTTCTGTCAAGCGTTGCAGAAATCCTTCAGGCAGTTCCCGGCGCACTCCACCGGGGATGTTGTAGATGCTGTAGACCCGACCGCCGGTAAACTCCTCAAACAGATCGAGCAGCAGGTCCCGGTCAGCCACGCCCCAATACATGGTGCTGTACATACCGGTGGTCGCCGCATGACCGCCAAAGGTGAACAGATGGGCCGCGATGCGTGACAGTTCCAACTGCATCACCCGCAACCACTGGGCCCGTTGTGGTACCTTGAGTCCGCACAACTCTTCAACCGCCATCGAGTAACAGAGCTCCATCGGCGAGGGATCGGGTACGCAGATACGGGGCACCAGGGCGATATTCTGAATCCACAGCCGCTGCTCCATCAGCTTCTCAAAGCCCCGATGCAGATAACCGCCATCCGCCTTGGCCTCCAGCACCACATCACCGTGCAGCTTGACCTTCAGGGCATAGTTGCCTTCGATGCCGGGATGGTTCGGCCCGAAATTGAGTTCATACTCATTACTCGGCGGCTGGCGCTGGGCTTCGTAATTCTCAGGTCTCATGTTGTTTCGCTTGTTTTTAAATTTGGGGTCCGCAAATAAACGCAAATGTTTTAAGAAGCTTACTTTTGTCAAAGCAAGTTTCTTTAACTGCAGTTAAGAATAACTGACGCAGTGGGCGATACTTTTGGTGTTCCAAATTCATCAATAACATTTGCGTTTATTCGCGTTCATTTGCGGACTAAAAACTCTTCATTTCTTCTTTTGACTGAAGCGCTGCTCTTCAGGCGGGATGATCACACCACCACCTTCGGCGACCAGTTCCTGTAACCACTCCGGGTTGTACTCCTGCCAACTCAGGTGCTCGTTGATATAGGCTTCGCTGTCAAACTCTTTGCGCATCGGCGGCGGGCCGTCCCATTCGGTAAGGATGAACTTCTCCATGTTGGGACTGCCTTCGAAGTGGATGCCATACATCTCATGGATATCCCGCTCGAAAAAGCCAGCGGGTTGATAGAGGTCGTAGACCGAGAGATAGACCCCAGGTTCACGGGCGATGCGAATATGGGCTGAAACCAATGAGTGACTCTCGTAGGACCAGACGTGGTAGACCAGTTCAAACTCATCATCATCGATCCAGTCGACACAACTGATGGCGGAGAGGTGAATATAGCCGGCTCGTCCCTGCAGCAGTTCCAGCAGGGCGGGCAGGGCATCCGCCGGTACATCGACCCGTACCCGGCGACTGCTTTTGCGACGAACTTCGATGCCTTCGATCTCTTTCAGGAGATTGTCCAGCCAATGGGCGACTTCCTGACTCATTCAACGGGCTCCTTGATATTGTGACCGAGGCGCATCTCAAGGGCCTCCAGGGGCTTCTGATGCTGCTCCAGCAGGCGGGTGTGTTCACCCAGGGTACCTTCACCCATCAGGTTATAGTGTTTCGCTTCAGTGATGATGTCAGTGGGGGTCTGCCAATCCTCGCCGAACAGTTTCTGTTGATTGCCCAGGTAGTAGTCATAGTTACGGTAGTAGTCCTGCCAACTGTCGGCTTCACCGCTCTTGATACGATCCATCAACTTCTGCAGACCGCTGATCACCGCTTCGGGTCTCGGCATGCAACCGGCGATATAGAGATCGACGGGCATGTATTCATCGAGCTTTTTGGCCGTGGCATAGCTCTGCCAGTACATGCCGCCATTGACGGTACAAGAGCAGATACCCACCACATATTTAGGCGAGCCCATCTGTTCATAGGTGAGGATCACCCGTTTCAGGGTTTTGATCGAGACATAGCCGGTTATCAGCAGAATGTCCGCCTGCCGGGGAGAGACCATGGGCTGTATGCCGAGGCGCTCCATATCGAAACGGGAGGTCATCGCCGGGGGCAGCTCAATGGCGCCGCAGCCTGTACAGTAATGGAGAATGAACAGGGAGCGTGAGCGGCAGAAGCGCACCAAATCATCGAACACCCGGGCAAGGGGATTGCCCTTTTTCTCTTCGATTACCGGTATCTTTTGTAACGTGGTCATAACCATCACCAAAGTCGTTGGATTAGCTTACCTGTAGTGTTGCTTCACTCGTGGCGTAATTTTCACATCACGAAAGCCACACCGATCAATCCCAGCATCACCGGCCATTTCCACATCAGGCGCAGCAGATCCTCTGTGCGATAACGGGGAAACAGGTAGGCAATACTCACCGGAATGGCCAGCACCAGGAAACTCTTGATCAGAAAATCGAACCAGGTAGTGCCACCACCGAGAAACAGACTGACATAGAGTACCGAAGTGGTGTACAGCTGAAAGCACTGCATGACGAACAGGCCACCCAGATACTTTCCGCTCATTTCAACCATCGGTCCGGTGGCAATCTCGGCCGGAGCGATATAGATCTCGAAAGGCTGTTTACCCAGTGAGGCATGCATGGCGATCAGACCGGCAATGGCCAGCAGGGGCATCTCCACGACGCCCCAGGTTGCAAAACCACCGGCCTGCTGCGTGGCGATGATCTCCACCAGATTGGTGGTGCCGGCCGCATAGGCGACACCGAAGATCACGATCACCAACGGAATATCGTAGGCCAGCATGGCGGTCAATGCCCGGGCGATACCGATGGAGCCATTGGGGTTGGCACATTGGCCGACACCCAATGCCAGACCGAGTGACGGAATCATCATCAGATAGAGCAGGGTGATCAGACCGCCTTTTTCGGCGATGCCATTCATTCCGGGAACCGGTAACAGGGTCTCTGCGGCAATGTAGCCACCCATGGCCATGACAATACCGATGTCATGAATCAGGCCATGGGAGACCTGGGTGCGTTTACCGTGCAGCTTAACGATATCGTACAGCGGCTGAAAGAACGGCGGTCCGATGCGGCGCTGAATTTTTGCCGCGATACGGCGCATCATCAAGACCATCATCATGCCAACGATAAACGCGATCAGCGGCATCAGGGTCAGTTCTATGAGAAGTTCGATCGGTGCCATCAGAATACCACCCAGGCAATGATGAAGAGTGCCGTGCTTAACAGATAGAATTCGGAATTGGCACGCCGGTAGATACCCTGCATGCCAAGGGAGAGAAATTCAACCAGTGAGGTAATGCTGTTTTCCAGCCACTGAAAACTGCCCCGGTACCAACCCTTGATCAGATGCATCAGGCCGGAATAGAAGTTGTCACTGTATTGATAACGCACATCGGCGGTAAGAAAGTGACCGCCGGCATAGTTGTCGAGCTGGTGAACCCGTTTACTCGGTCCGGCTGAGTAGAAGATCACCGCGCCGATACCGAAGCCGGCGAACAGTACCCCGATCACCCAGATCATATCGAGGCTGCCGCTGGAAGATTCGATACCGCCCAGGGTGATCTCCGGACCACTAAGACCAATACTCTGCAGTGCGGCGGTTACCCAGGTGAGCGGGATGCCCGGCAGCAGTCCGGTGATAAAGATGATGCCGGCCAGGATCAGCATCGGAATCATCATGCTCCAGGGTGCTTCGCTGACCTGCTCATGTTCCACTCTCAGCTGACCGAGAAACATGTTGTGAATTAGTTTATAGACCGACAGGATGGTGCCCAGAGTACCGATGATGGCACCGAGGAAGAGCAGCGGCATGCCATCCTCCAGCAGTGAACGATAGACCAGCCATTTGGAGACAAAGCCGTTCATCGGCGGCAGGCCCGCCAGGCCGATGATGCCGGTCAGCAGTACCAGAAAAGAGAGTGGCATACGGGCCACCAGGCCGCCCATCTTGTTCAGATCCGTGGTACCGGTGCGATGCATGACGGCAAATACCGCCATCAACAGAGCGGCCTGACAGGCGGCATAGTTCAGTACATGAAGCAGACCGCCGGCACCGCCCAGCGCGTTGGCGGTAACCAAACCAAGCAACATATAACCCCCCTGACCGATGCCGTGCCAGGCAAGCAGATAGCGGGCGTCGTTCTGTTTCAGGGCGGTATAGGTGGGAAAGATAATGGTAAACACCGCGATCCAAGCCAGTAGATCACGGGCATCGATGAGGGTGAAGGGGATTTTCAGGCTGTCGATATTGACGATGCCGAACAGTTTCACCAACACCAGCAGAATGGCAAACAGCCCCATCCGGGAGGAGATGGCGCCGAGAAAGGCACTGCCGGGCCCCGGGGTTTCCGCATAGGCCGCCGCCTGCCAGAGATGAAAGGGCAACAACCCCATCTTGATGCCGAATCCACTACCGAAGAGTAAAACCAGCATCCAGAGCTGGCCCGTGTTCATTTTCTCAACCGCTATCAATATGGCTTCGTACTGCAGGGATCCGGCAGCCGCATAGACCAGAGCAATGCCACCGAAGATCGACATCCCGCCGACAACCGCATAGGTGATGTAACGCATGGCCGCTTTGGTCGCGACGCCCCCGGCAACCGCCATCAGCAGGAAGCCAGCCCAACTGACCAGTTCCCAACCGATGAAGAGGGAGAGCAGGTCGCCGCTGGCCAGCAGAATCAACATGGTGAAGACATTCAAAGCCATGGCCAGGTGAAACAACCAGACATTGCCTCCCTGCTGTTTGAATTTCCGTTCCCACTCACCGCAGGAGAACCAACTGCTGAGCAGCGCAGCCACTAGGGTGATCAGTGCAAAGAACCAACTCAGGGCGTCGAAGCGCCAGGCGAGATCCTGTCCCATCACCGACAGGCTTAACTCGGATGCGACGGGATCTCCGCCGTAACCCAGTGCGGCCATCTTGATCAGGGCCAGCAGTTGTCCGCCATAGAGTATGGTGACCATCCAGCCCACCGCCAGGCCACGACCCAGGATCAGGGCAACCAGTACAGTGGCAGCCGAAAAGATCAAAAGCTCATCCAATAGGCTGAAAATCACAGTTGGCCTCCGGGCATTGCCGGTATCACGGTTTGTATGTAGAGCTCGGCATTTTTTGCCTCCGCCGCAACGGCTTGCAGTCCATCCCCAAGCGGCGCGATCAGAACCGTTGCAGTCAACAGGCTGATGCCGAACAGTGAGGCCGTAGCCAGGGATAGACCAGGCAAATGGTGATGCTCAGGTTTTTCGGCAACGGCTTCGGTTGAGCTGTAGAGTTTCGCTACGATGCGGAACAGATAACTGGTCTCAATCACCGTGGCCAATAGAAATACCAGCAGACCGATCAGATAGAGTGGATCACTCTGGGCCGCCAGCTCGGTGATCAGGGTGAACTTGGCCCAAAAGCCTGGCAGCGGCGGCACGCCAACCAGGGAGAGGGCGAACAGAGTAAACAGCGCCGCACCAACCGGTGATTTTTTGGCCGCTCCAGTCAGTCGATCGAGTGACCCGCCCCAGCCATCGGCCAGCATGAAGAGTCCGGTTTTGATCACCAGATGGTGAAGCGACAGGGCCAATAGGGCCAACAGTCCCCGCTCATCCGGAAGGGAGAGGGCGATGAAAATGATGCCCAGCTGACCGATCGAGGAGAAGCCGAGCATACGTCGCATATCCTTGGCGCGCCAGGCAGCGAGCTCACCACTGATGACGCCCAGAATGCCGAGTATAAGGATAATCTGTATCGCTTCCGGTTGATGAAAAACCAGCACCAGAAGTCGCAATATGATCAGCAGTGCCAGTTTTGACAGCAATCCGGCAAGAAAGCCGGAGAGTCGGCTAGAGGCGGTGGCATAGATCTCCGGTACCCAGGCGTTGACCGGAAACAGCTCCGCTTTGACACCGATACCGATCAGGATCAGCAGGTAGGCTGTCAATCCCAGTCTGTCGTGTAACAGTTCCGGGGCCAGCTGTGCCAGATGGGCCAGATTGAGGGTGCCGGTTTGACTGTAGATCAGTGCGATACCGAGCAGTGTCAACACGGAACCGATACCGCTCAAGATCAGGTAACGAAAGGTTGCCGCATAGGCTGCCGAGGTGCTGGAAGCCACCACCAGGCCGAAGGTGGCCACAGCAGCCAGCTCATAAAAGACATACAGATTGAACAGGTCACCTGAAAGAGCCAGGCCGGTAGAGGCTGCAACCAGTAACAGCATCAGGGCCTGTCGTCTGGCGGTATCCTGATTCAGCACGAAAGGCCAGCAGATCAACCCCAGCAGCTGCACCGCAAAGGCAAACAGCAGGGCCAGGGAGTCCAGGTAGAGATTGATGCCGTATGGAGCATCAAATCCGCCAATGACAATGGATAGGGGCAGGCTGATATCGCTAAACCAGAGATTTCCCAAAAGCCAACAGCCATAACCCAGAATGATCGGCCCGAGCCATAAGCCGAGGGCCTGGGAGAGGCGCATCACCACAGGCAATAAGAAGGCTCCAAGCAGCGGCAAGGCAATGGTCAATACCAGATTGTTCATGCATCGCCTCCATGGGATTTGGCTGTGTGGCCTGGAAGCGGCTGCAGTGGACGTTCACCCAGTGGCCCATCCTGACTGATATCCCGGCGAATTCCTGCACTGGCGGCAATTTCCGCATCCATTTTTTCGGCCACATCATGACGTTGCAGGCTGGTATAGCGCTGGCGGATACGAATCAGTATGCTGACGGCCAGTGCCTGGATGCCGACACCGATAACAATCGCCGTCAGCACCATGGCCTGGGGAACCGGATCGACCATCGCCGGTTGTTCGGCTCTCTGCATCAGGATCGGTGCCACCGCGTCCCAGCGATAACCGGAGAGTACCAGCATCAGATTGGCTCCCGCTTCGGCAATCACCAGCGCAAGCACCATGCGGAACAGGTGGCTGCTGAGCACCACACCGGCCAGGCCGATAATCACCAGCCCCAGGGCCGTAACATAGAGTATCAGTTCAAGTGTCACACCCGGGATCATTGTTCAGACTCCGTTTGTGCAAGATTGGAGAGCAGGCTCGCCAACTCAGCGCCGACCTTCAATCCCACTGCGATATAGAGCAGCGGCAGAGTCCCGGCGGATATCAGCGCACCAAGCGCATCTTGATTGAGCATCGGTTGCAGAAAAGCCTGGCCTTCCACTAGAGCGGCAAGCCCGATGAGAATGAAGCTGGCGCCGGCAAAGGTTTCGATGACGCTCAGGATAGAGTGGTGCAAGCGCGCCCCAGGTCGGGCCAACAGGGGCAGGAAAAAGGCCGCGGCAAGAATTACACCGCCCTGGAATCCACCACCCGGTGTCAGATGGCCATGAAAGATGATGTAAAAGCCGATCGTCAACAGGAAAGGAAAGATCAAGGCGCCGCCATGAAAGAGCACAAATCCACCTTTGCTCTGAGTGCCTGTGGTGGTATGTCGACGACCCAGCACCAGCCCCGCTGCCGATGCGGCTGCAAACAGGATCGCGAGTTCCCCGAGTGTATCGATACCTCGGTAGCCCAACACTACTGAGGTGACGATATTGGCTGCGCCAACCTCCTGGGGAGAGGCGGACTGTATGGCTTCGCCGATCCGCATCGGCGGATTACCGAAATCGATGCCACTGGCAATCGCCAGCAACATGAAACCCAGGCCGCCGGCAAACAACAGGCCGGTGAGATTACGCATCTTCTTCCCCTTTGGTTGAAGCACTCAGCAGATTGCGGTTTCCACTTCCGCTTTCAATCTGCCACAAGCCCAGGCGTCGCAACGCCAATGCCAAGATCAGACTGCTCAGGCCGGCGCCCACAGCGGCTTCGGTCATCGCCACATCCGGTGCCCGCATCAGCGCAAACAGCAGCGCCAAGCCGAGAGATACCACTGACGCGGCCGCTACCGCAGCGAGATGGTTTTTGACCACCAGTGCCAACACCGCACTGCTTAACATCATGACTCCCAGGATCAGCGCGATCCAAAGTTCTACTTCGCTCATCGGTCGGCCTCTCCCGGTTGGCTGATGGGGGCTTTGCTCCAGGGTTTTACACCGGCCTTCAGCAGTGCCCGGGCAATGGTGGAAGAGCCCAGTGGATTGGTGATCAGAATCAACACCCCGATCACCAGCAGCTTCGACCACCATGCGGGGTAGAGCAGGGCGATACCGATCAATAGGCAGAGCGAGCCAAGGGTGACAGCCTTGGTGCCGGCCTGGATGCGGTTATAGACATCGGGCATGCGGATCAGGCCAATGGCGCCGAACAGGGTAAAGGCGGCACCGATAACAAGAAACAGATCGGCAATCAGTCTCATCAGCCATTCCCCTCAATCGTCCGGGCAATGGCGACAACACCGACAAATGCCAAGGTGCCATAGATCAGTGCCACATCCAGATAGAGTGGGCTGCCCAGCAGGGCGGCGAGTACCACCAGCCCTGAGGTTGTGATGACCGCCAGGGTGTCGGCGGCAACCACCCGGTCCGGGGCTGTGGGGCCCAGCATAAGGCGCAACAGACTGAGTAACACCGCAGCACCCAACAAACCCAGTGCCACGATCTCTAATGGGGTTAATGTCATAACACGAAGCCTTTCAGGTGTTGTTCGAATTTACTGGTGATGGCCTGGGTGGTGGATGCCAGGTCACTGCCTGGGGGGCAGTCGACCCAATGCACCAACAGCACCTGATCCTGCACATCGACAGTCAAGGTGCCGGGGGTCAGGGTAATGCTGTTGGCCAGAATCAGACGGCCAAGCGGTGACTTGAGTTTGGTTTCCACCTCCACCACGGCTGGTTGCAAAGGTAGCGAAGGACTCAGTACGCGTCGGGCCATATCGATGTTGGCTTGAACAAGCGCTACGGAGAAGGTGCCCAGGTAGCGCAGCAGAGGGAGCAGGGCAGTCGGTGAGATGATCAGCCCGGTGAGTATGTTGAGGTGAGGTCGGCTTGCCAGCGTGACAACCAGGGCTACCACCAGTCCGGCAACCATTTCTGCGGTGTTCAGATTGCCGGCCAGCAACATCCAGAGTCCAAATACAAGCAGGTACAGAAATATACCGTGGACAAGCCCGGGTTCCGGGGGATGTATGGACTTCGTGGTCATACTCGGAGTCACCTATTGTTGTGGTTGTGCGTACTATTGTACGCATTATTTCGGTATCAAATCATCTTTATGTTACAGCGCAATGACGCCAACCAATAATCCTTTTGTCAATCGTCTCGCTGACATCCGCGCAGGCGGGAAATAGGTTTTGAAAACGATGTCATCGCTTCCCTGAGCAGGTGCGTAAAACATCAATATTATCATGTGGTACCTTACCGCCATCTCAGGCGCCTATTCGATGAACAGGGGTATCGGAAACACTACAGGAGGGTGTGGATCAGTGTTTAGATCCAGTCGTTCAACAATCTGCCGAGGTTGGAATGGGAGAGCACAGAGTACCAGGCAGCACTGGAACTCAAGCAGATCGAAAATCCCGCATCAACCGAAAACACCGATTGAGGGTGATGGATTTCCAGGGGTAGTTGGCCTTCGTCTTCTCCCCATATTATTTAGATTAAACCTGGACGAATCCCGCTAGCTGGCCTGACGGATTTTGACTTCAGGGGTGAGTCTGAGTATTCCATCTTCTCCCAGTACACCAATGGCCTTTTCCTGGCTGTTTTTGAGCACTGTAAGTGCCTGCCCCAAGCCTGGCCTTCGGATGCAGACCAGTTTCCAGCCGAATTTCTTCAGAATCGACATTCCATCGACTTGTTTCTCGTTGATATACATCTCAGGCGAAGTGGGGACAGGTCCCATGCCTACACGTTTATCTGATGACATAACATCGTTCCCCTGGAAATTATTATTACTCAATCAGTTACTTCATTTTTAATGGGTGCTGCGTAGGCCGAAGTATGCTGATGTCCTTTACATAAAAATGATAGCGCAATTAAACTGCATGTGTGTTTAATTAGATACAAATAAATAGTTAATCAAGTGGCTCAAGTCAATATTTTTTTATTTGTTTACAATGCTGAGCTCGTTGAATGAGCTCAGACCAGTAACAGATTGATACAGATTAAAAAGGTTTTATGGGAATGAGAGGCAGCGAAAGGGTTTTAGAGAGAGCTTCTCGGTAAAGTCTCCCTGCGCATTTAATTTCCATACTTTTTGTATGATTTTTTGCTACGGACCAATGCCAAGGATCGGGATACTGAGGTCTGCCTGCCGTGCCTAAAACTCAAATATCGGATAAAAATGTATCGATCTCAAGCCAAAATCTCTCAATACCGTACAGGTTGTTATGTTGGCCATTTTTCAAAACAATCAATTTACCCTTGATCCTGGACAAGCTTTCAGCCTGATCCAGAGGTATGATCCGATCGGATGAGCCATGCAGGATTAATACGGGACTCTCGACCGCCTTCAGATATCCGGCGGAATCCATCGGAAATCTAAGCAACAGATCCGCTGGCAACAGGGGGAAGTGGTAATCTGCGAGCGAAGTTAAACTGTAAAAGGGTGCATAGAGAATTATGCCCCTGAGATCGGATTTTGAAGCCAGTTGTATGGCAATTCCCGTACCTATCGATCGTCCATAGAGAATGATTTCAGAGCTATCCCAGCCTGAATTTTTCAGGTACTGCAGAAACAGGGCTGCATCGGCAAACAGATTCTCTTCAGTCAACTCGCCACTACTCTTGCCGTAGCTGCGATAGTCCATCGCCAGGAAACTGTAGTTTCGATAGACAAAAGGCTCGGCTGCGTATTGCATAGAGCGCATGTTTTCAGCATTGCCATGAAAATGAAGAATCACCCCTTTTGGATTCTCTGCCTTGAAGAGTACGCCATGCAACCGAGCACCATCAGGGGTGTCGATATAAAGCTCCTGGTGGTCGATGGTAAAATTAAGCTCCGTGTCGACATCGATCTGGGTTGCAGGAAAAATAATCCTTACCTGATTGAGGTAGTAGTAGAGGCACATAAAGGTATAACCTGAGCAGGCCAGTATGATGGCGAAAACCAGGTTTTTTCTGAGTTCATTAAGAGGTGGCATCTTTATCTATCAGGCGTTTCAATAATTCTAAAATATAGTCAGCCATAGTCTTCGGTTCAAAACAAAATATTAGGTAGGTATCACTCGACAATTGATCGTTGTGTCATGTCAGCGAATAAGATGATGTGATAGCTTCAATGTCTTGCAGGTCAACTGGACGGCCTAATTTTGTTTTGTATTCGAGTAGTGCTTTAGGGTTCATCAATGGAACTTCGATGCCTAAAATCGTTTTGGATTCGATGGATGAAAAATCGAGTTTCAATGCACTCCATGTGTCGTTTGAAGTATCAAAGATCTTGGCGCCATCCGGGTTACCGACTTCTATCTTTATGCCACGATATTCGAACTGAACATATTCAAGATCCCAGCCTTCGGTGGTTTCGCAATAGTGCTGAGCCGGTTTGCTGATATATTGATTACCCAGTGAAACAACCTTTTTGAAATGGCTACTTGTGACGAAAAGATCAATATCGTTAAGCTGGCGGTTCGATCCATAGCCAATTGCAGCCAATCCGCCACAGATCAAAAATGGTATCTGATGTTGATTCAATAGAGATACGATCCACTTGAGTGCTTCTGATTGATTTTGTTCACTATCTTTTTTCATGAAATGTAATACACAAAATATATTGAGTAGTCTCTGAACACACTATGTTGATCTATTCCGGATACGAGTAAGCGAATGTCGGGATCCATGAAAATCAACCGTTGGATTTCGATCTTTGTAGAAATAACAGGTTATTTAGGGATTCCTTGAGTTTTAATTAGATATTTAACGAATTTACCATAAAGAAAAGTAATACAATTATCAGGCAGGTCTGTGTTTTCCTGTTGAAATGATGACACCCTTTCCAATGGATACCAAAATCAATATTCAAATGATATCAATGACAGGGAAGTGCCAATTCAAATTGCCATCATTTTTATGATTTTAGTTCTATTGTTGACCTATGTCATTGAATATCTTGTATTGCAGTTAGTGTGGGATGTGTATCATTCATAATATACTTATAGAGAGCGTATATTGATTATCTTGTGATGATTCGATTGGTCGCACAACATACCAGGAGTGGACCGTGGAAAACCGCCATTATCCTCGTATACGATTGTCCATGGGAGTAGAGCTGATCAGGCGAGGTCGTCATATCGGAAGTGCAGTCACACAGGATATAAGTCTGGGTGGGTTAGCGCTCCTGTTGGATAAACCGATCCTGATTCCAAATGATATTGTTTTGCTCAAAGTCTGGATACATGGTGTGCTACAAACTTTACGTGGATTTGTTATCTACACGCTAGAAAATAAGAGTGGTATCATGCTTATTGGCATGAGTAAAGAAGCGACTCGTGCATATTTCAACTTTTTAAGAGATATGAATATTCCGCTCCGAATGGTTCTGGATAAGGCGAGTCATCAGTAATACACAATCATTAGAGATCAGATGTTAACCCGCTCTCTGATGGTAGGGTTATGCAGTTGCTGAATGCTTTGGGTGGAATCTCCTGCAGCAACGATTTGATGGTGTGTGAGTCAGTTGACTATTACGGCTATACCTTCTTTTCGAACTTAAGCGCTTTGATCACGGCTCGATACTCTAAATATTGAATGGCAAATTGATGTAAGGATGAGAATCATCCAATCTATAGGAAGAAAGGCGGATGATATGAGTGGAGCCAATTGGCTGATATAGAGTCAATGCACTGTGATCGATATTACCGAGCGTCAATAGTAATTCTGTATCCATATTCATCCTTGCATTACAGCGCGAAAACTATTTGTGGATCCATAGAGAGCCGGAGTGGCGTGCGGTGACTTGAGTTTCCAGCAGTCTGAGGATTGGATTTTCCCATTGCCGAGAGTGATAGCAAAATCGCTGACCGGCTGCCCACACTATGCAGGTCGGTGTGTACCAGAACCCAGTACAGCTAATTGATGCAGCTAAATTCCACATTCAAAAATTGCCGGAGGCTGAACTTGATGGTTGGTCGAAGCGACAGCAAATGGCAGATGTAACCGGTGACAGAGAATGATGCAGGCATAAAAAAAGGGTAAGCGAAGATTCGCTAACCCTTTGATTATATTGGCTCCCCGGGACAGGCTCGAACTGCCGACCTAGTGATTAACAGTCACCCGCTCTACCGACTGAGCTACCGGGGAATTGTTCAAGAGGGGCGCATAATAATGAGACTGAGCCTTAGCGTCAATAGTTTCTCGATAAAAAGTACAATCAATGGCCACATTTGAGGGGGCTATCCTCCGGTCCCCGCTCAGATATGCGGATACGCCCCACATTATTGACGATCAGAGCTTTGGGCTCGATTCGCTCCTTTGGGTCACAGAAGGTCAGTGTCAGGTTGTAGCCACTGGGGCGGCCGTCGCCGTGATAGACCACCCGTTTACGGTGCTCGCTTGAGTGGATCAGCAGCTCTGCATGCTCAGGCAGCAGATATTTCGCCACTATCAGCTCGTCAGGTGCCAGGACTCCGTCTCGTTTGCTATCTTCAAAGATGATCAGTCCAGTGCTCCAGATCGGTTCTTCCTTACAACCCTCTCCATCTGAGCTTGGGCAGATGACGATATGCTGCTCCTTTTGTATGGCCAGGCTTCTGGCAAGGTAAAAGTGGCTGAGAAAGCCGTTGAGACTGGTTGTCTGCTCATTTCTT
This sequence comes from Chromatiales bacterium, assembly GCA_022360905.1. GTDB lineage: Bacteria > Pseudomonadota > Gammaproteobacteria > Chromatiales > Chromatiaceae > Thiodiazotropha. The sequence goes on along the minus strand of JAKSBX010000242.1, from coordinate 5,677 downwards.
ATCGAGAGGGTTGTCAGGGACGGGACGCCGATTGCGATGAGTAGGGTGAGCACCGCCAGGGCAACAATCAATTCAACCAGGGTTAAGCCGCAACTTCGATACGGACAGGCAAGACATGAAGATATCATGGGACTCCCTCCTTGGAGTAGCTGTGGGGCGCATCCTGCGCCCGTTGTGTTTTAGGCCGGATCGACGATCCGGCCGGTATGAAAGCGAGTTACCCTTTGAGTACGCCTTCGATACGATCCAGCGCCTGTTCCAGCTTATCCTTGCTGGTGGCAATGGAGATGCGCACATGGCCGGCAAGACCGAAGGCGGTACCGGGCACCAGAGCAACCCCAGCCTCTGAGATCAGGTACTCGGAGAGCTCCAGGTCGTTGCTTACCCCGTTGATACCGGCCAGAGCCTGTTCGACTTTGGGAAAGCAGTAGAAGGTACCGTCACTGGGCAGGCAGTCGATACCGGGCATGCTGTTGAGGCGTTCCACGACATAATCGTGACGCTCCTTGAAAGCGGTCAGCATCTCGGCGATACAGGCCTGAGGGCCCTCCAGTGCTGCCTGGGCCGCCACTTGTGAGATGGAAGTGGGGTTCGAGGTGCTCTGGGACTGGATCTTTTTCATCGCCTTGATGATCTCAGCCGGCCCACCCGCGTAACCGATACGCCAGCCGGTCATGGAGTAGGCTTTGGATACGCCATTGAGTACCAGCGTGCGATCTTTCAGCTCCGGGCAGGCATTCAGAATGTTGACGAAGCTGTTGCCGGGCCAGAGGATATGCTCATACATGTCATCGGTGGCGATGATAATCCGTGGGTGCTCCTTGAGTACCTCACCCAGGGCGGCCAGCTCCTCTTTGGTGTAGGCCATGCCGGTGGGGTTGGAGGGGCTGTTGATCACAAACAGCTTGGTCTTGTCGGTGATCGCTGCCGCCAGTTGCTGGGCGGTAATCTTGAAATTCTGCGCTGCACCGGCCGAGACCAGTACCGGAACGCCACCGGCCAGGATCGACATATCCGGATAGGATACCCAGTAGGGGGCCGGGATGATCACCTCATCGCCCGGATCGAGAACCGCCTGGGCCAGGTTGTAGAAGCTCTGCTTGCCACCGCAGGAGACCAGAATCTGGTCCATGGCATAGTCAAAGCCGTTGTCCCGCTGGAATTTGTCGATGATCGCCTGCTTCAGGCCAGGTGTGCCGTCCACGGCGGTATATTTGGTGAATCCGTCATGGATCGCCTCAATGGCGGCCTTCTTAATATGGTCAGGGGTGTCGAAATCAGGTTCACCTGCGCCCAGTCCAATGACATCCTTGCCGGCGGCGCGCATCTCCGCTGCACGGGCTGTGACTGCGAGAGTCGGTGAGGGTTTTACGGCTTTTACACGGCTTGATAGTAGTGAATTCATGGCGGTTATTGATCCCAGCTGCTCAAACATCAGCCCAATGGATGACCATTGGATTTGTTAATGAAAGACATCCATTATGCCCTCAACCCGATCGATCAAGGTAGTATGATTTCGATGTCCGGATGCCATAATAGCCAATTAATTGACGATGAAGAATCCCTAAATGAGTAAAGCGTTTAAATTAAGCTCAAAATTTTCCCCCTCAGGGGACCAGCCTACGGCGATCAAGCAATTGGTGGAGGGTCTGGGAGACGGTGAGGCCGGGATGACCCTGCTGGGTGTGACCGGCTCGGGGAAGACGTTCAGTGTCGCCAATGTGATTCAGGAGGTGCAGAGACCGACCCTGGTGCTGGCACCCAATAAGACCCTGGCCGCCCAGTTGTACGGCGAGTTCAAGGAGTTCTTTCCCGAAAACGCGGTGGAGTATTTTGTCTCCTATTACGACTACTATCAGCCGGAGGCCTATGTACCGGCTTCCGATACCTTTATCGAGAAGGATGCCTCGATCAACGACCATATCGAGCAGATGCGGTTGTCGGCTACCAAGGCGCTGTTGGAGCGGGAAGATACCATCATCGTCGCCACGGTCTCATCGATCTACGGTCTCGGCGACCCCCGTTCCTATCTGGGGATGATGCTGCATTTGAGCCGTGGTGAGCTGATCGATCAACGGGCCATTCTGCGTCGTCTGGCTGAACTGCAGTACAAGCGCAATGATGTGGAACTGCACCGGGCAACCTTCCGGGTCAGAGGGGAGGTGATCGACATATACCCAGCGGAATCCGATTCGGAAGCGGTACGGGTTGAGCTGTTCGATGACGAGATCGAGCAGCTTTCGGTATTCGACCCCCTGACCGGTGAAGTGCTGCGTAAGGTGCCACGCTATTCGATCTTTCCTAAAAGCCACTATGTCACGCCACGGGAAACCCTGTTGGAGGCGGTTGATCAGATCAAGGTTGAACTCAAAGAGCGGCTTACCCAACTGGAATCCACGCACAAATTGGTGGAAGCCCAGCGCCTGGGACAGCGTACCCGATTCGATATCGAAATGATCACCGAACTGGGGTATTGCTCGGGGATCGAAAACTACTCCCGTTATCTGTCCGGCCGGTCAGCCGGTGAGCCACCGCCAACCCTGTTCGACTACCTGCCCGATAACGCACTGTTGGTGGTGGATGAGAGCCATGTCACCATCCCCCAGCTCGGTGGGATGTTCCGTGGCGACCGCTCGCGCAAGGAGACCCTGGTGGAGTACGGATTTCGCCTGCCATCCGCATTGGACAATCGACCCTTGAAGTTCGAGGAGTTCGAGCACCGGGCGCCGCAGACTATCTATGTCAGTGCCACACCCAGGGACTATGAGATCGATCGCTCCGGAGCCATCGTCGAACAGGTGGTCAGGCCGACAGGGCTGGTCGATCCGGAAGTCGAGGTGCGTCCTGCCAGCAGCCAGGTGGATGATCTGCTGTCTGAGATTCGGTTGCGGGTCGCGCAAAAGGAGCGGGTGTTGGTGACCACACTGACTAAGCGCATGGCGGAGGATCTCACCGACTACCTGGGGGATCATGATGTGCGGGTGCGCTATCTGCACTCCGATATCGACACCGTGGAACGGGTCGAAATCATTCGTGATCTGCGTTTGGGGGAGTTCGATGTGCTGGTGGGCATCAACCTGCTGAGGGAGGGGCTGGATATGCCTGAAGTCTCGCTGGTGGCGATACTGGATGCGGACAAGGAGGGCTTTTTGCGCTCGGAAGGTTCTCTGATCCAGACCATCGGCAGGGCGGCCCGTAATGCCAATGGCAAGGCGATTCTCTATGCCGACCAGGTGACAGGGTCCATGCGCCGGGCAATCGATGAGACAGAGCGGCGCCGTACCAAGCAACAGCACTATAACGAGGCCAACGGCATTACCCCACAGACCATTCTCAAATCCATTGCCGATATCATGGAGGGTGTCTATCCCGGTGCACAGATGAACGCCAAAGGCTATGCCAAGGTGGCGGATGAAGAGGCGGAGTATGCCCAGCTGACCCCCAAACAGATGGCGAAGCGGGTACAGCAGTTGGAGGAGCAGATGTACCGGCATGCTCAGGATCTCGAGTTCGAGGAGGCGGCCAAAATCCGGGATCAGATCAAGAATCTTCAACAGAAAGGGCTGATCGCTTAAAAGGTCTTTGTCTCAGGGGGCTCTGAAGGAGGATCAACCCATACCAATTCAAAGCTGGGCGACAACAATCACCTTGACTGAAGCGTGAAAGGAGGGAATGCGCAATAGCGTGCCAAATTAACAATACTGATAATTGATATATTTTTTATAGATAGTTCGCGAAAGCCTTTAAAAATTCAGGTGTTATTCTAGAATAGAATCAATCTAAACTATATTTAGCACTGGCGTGACCTAAGGTCGACAATGGCAGATATTGAGGCAATGCTCCACGATATAGAGGCGGAGGCGAATTATGCTTGTCGCATGACGGGCCGTAGTACGCTTGACGACCATGTTCTCGATGCGATGAGTCGGGTGCCCAGACAGCGTTTCGTCAGAAAAAATTTCCGCTCTCATGCCTATGACAACAGTCCATTGCCGATCGGTAAAGGACAGACAATCTCCCAACCCTTTATCGTAGCGCTGATGACCGACCTGGTTGCCCCCAAAAGGGATGACAAGGTGTTGGAAGTGGGCACCGGTTCCGGTTACCAGACCGCGGTGTTGGCAGAGATGGTCGATCAACTCTACACCATTGAAATTATTCCAAAACTGGCTGAGAGATCTCAGCGACTGCTCGACAAGCAGGGATACAGCAATATCAACTATCGAATTGGCAACGGCTATTTCGGTTGGCCGGAAGAGGCACCTTTCGATGCCATTATGGTGACAGCGGCAGCGGAAGAGATCCCACAGCCACTGATCGATCAGTTGGCACCCGGCGGCCGCTTGGTATTGCCGGTCGGCAAGCGCCATTACGCTCAGGATCTGATGTTGCTGCAAAAAGATCAATCAGGACAGGTCCATACTTCAAACCTGCTTCCGGTCTCTTTCGTACCCTTGACCGGAGAGCGTTAACCACGCCTTTAACGGGTTGTTGTGTTGAGGCTTGCAATCTCTATGTGGCTGCCTGTATGATTCGCCTCTTTCCAGGCGCGTAGCTCAGTTGGTTAGAGCGCTACCTTGACATGGTAGAGGTCGTTGGTTCGACTCCAATCGCGCCTACCAATTAAATCAAGCACTTATGGTTAGCCATAAGTGCTTTTTTTATGCTATATGCTTTGGATTGAAAATGTTGAGGAATGGAACGCTACGGAAAGTGGTCATTGGAATCTGGGTTGAAATGACTGATCGATGCTATTTCAATCATGAAAAATTCTAAGGGTCTCCTACACAAAGGCGACCAATAGGATGCCTCCACAAAGATGATGGACGCTGATAGGGCATTTTAGATAGCTGAGACAAAGGTTAATGTCTTGCCTCAAAAATTAAGTTGATTGTAGACTGACTCAGCCATGGGACGAAGTCGTTCTTTTCTCATATCACCGGCAATCGCGTACTCGATGGCATCATCAACCCAGTAGAATACCGACACCTCATTTTGTTTCGCGTAGTGGAATGCGCTGCTGTTCTCAGTGGAGTGGCAGGCATAGAGGATAATACGCTGCCCATGTTCATCTTCGTACATCAGTAAGGCGCCAGGGCCATCATCCGACGAGATCAATCTTCCACCCAGCAGTTGCATATCGTGGGTTTCTAAATGGGGTATGATGATTTGACGCCCCATTCGCTTGCTCAACCAGCTGACCAGGTGATCCTGTTCACTTGCCGAAACCTCAACCGGATGACGTACCTCGGGAGCGTAGACAGTAAAGGCCATAGCGGCTTCGGTTACGACATGGTCGATCTCTTTCTTTACAGTCATCGGTACCAGGGTTTGATTTAAACCGAGATAAAAGCCGGAAAACAGACCGATCGCCAGCAGGATCACAGCAGCGGCCATCTGCTGTAAAATACGCCGATAGTTAGGGCGAGGTCGTCTGTTCTCGAGTAGCTCAGCTGGTATGGGTTCATTGAGCATCGGATCATAGAGCTGTTTGAGCAGGCTGTTGATCTGCCGATACTCATCAACCTGGCGACACGCCTCCTGATCCTCTGTCAGATAGTTTTCGACATCTTGTGCGTCAGCGCTGTCGAGCTGATTGTCCACGTAGGCATGCAGTCGTTCCTGTTCCGGTGTGAGGGGCTGTTTCATTTGATACGCCTCAGCTTTGCTGGTTCTT
>JAKSBX010000188.1 GCA_022360905.1 Chromatiales bacterium | reverse complement strand
ATTGAAATTGGAGATATTCCAACTGCTGGTGGTATGGCAGGTATCGCAGGTGGCGTTGGTCAACACATGGGATGGTGACTTGCCGATGGCGATATCCCCGTTATGACAGAGATGACAGGCCGTGGTGACGCCACTGTGGGTAAAACCATTGAGGTTCCAGTTAGTTGGCGTATGGCAATCCTCACAAGGCTGGGTGGTGGCGATGTGTCCGGCATGTTTGCCGGTGGCAGTGGTACCGTCATGGCAGGATTCACAGTCCCCGGTAATCCCGGCATGGTCGAAATTGGAGATCAGCCATCCATCAACCGTATGACAGGTATCGCACTGCGCATTGGTCTGTAGATGCCCGGCGTTCTTACCGGTTGCCCGTACCCCGTTGTGACAGCTTGAACAGATCCCCGCTGTCGGCACGGCATTATGATCAAAACTGACCCTCAACCAGGTGGTGGTCGAGTTATGGCAGACATCACACTGCTCAGTCGTGGCGATGTGGTTGCTATGCATACCGGTGGCGGTCGTACCGTTATGACAGCTTGAGCAGACACCGGTTGTGGTCACGCCACTATGGTCGAAGCTTGTATCCTGCCAGTTGATGGTAGAGAGGTGGCAAATATCGCACTGAGCGGTCGTTTCGATATGTTGTGCATGCTTGCCGGTGGCCAGTGTGCCATCGTGGCAATTGGAGCAGTTGCCGCTGGCAGCTACATTGTCATGATCGAAATTGATCAACAACCAATCGATGGTTGATGTATGGCAACTGTCACACTGAGCATTTGTGGGGATATGCGACGCATGTTTACCTGTCGCGACCACACCGTCATGACAGCTTGAACAGGCCCCTGCCACACCGGCGTGATCGAAACGGCCGGTGCTCCAGGTAATGGTATTGTGGCAGTTCTCACAGGGCTCCGTGGTGGGAATGTGGGTATCCGGTTTACCGGTGGCATCCACCCCATTGTGGCAGGATTCACAACCGCTGGTGATGCCACTGTGATCGAAGCGCACCGCCGTCCAGGTTTCGTTGGAGATATGGCAGTTGTCACAGGCCGCATTGGTCTCGATATGATCGGCCGACTTACCTGTTGCGGTTACCCCGTCATGACAGCTGGCACAGGTACCGGTCACGATGGAATGGTCGAAATTGACCTCCGCCCAACTGGTTGTAGAGGTATGACAACCTTCACAGATCGCCGTTGTGGCCACATGGGTATCGTGTTTGCCGGTGGCACGGATACCATCGTGACAGGAGTGACAGCTTTCGGTTACCCCTTCATGACTAAAGTTGCTGATGGTCCAGGCGTTGGTGTTGTGGCAGTTGTCACATGAGGCGCTGGTCGGGATGTGGTTATCATGTTTGCCGGTGGCCACACTGCCGTTATGGCAGGATTCACAAGTACCGGAGACACCTTCATGGGTAAATCCTGTCAGTGTCCAGTCATTGGTTGAGTGGCAGGCCTCACAGGGTGAGGTTGTCAGGATATGATTCGAATGCTTGCCGGTGGCGGTCACCCCGTTGTGGCAGGACTCACAATCCGCGGTGATACCTTCATGGGAGAAGTTATTGACGTTCCAGGCACTGGTTGTGTGGCAGGTATCGCACTCCCCATTGGTCTGCAGGTGATTGGCGTGTTTGCCGGTGGCGCGTATACCGTTATGACAGGTTGAGCAGACGCCCGCGGTTTCAATCGAGCCATGGTCAAAGCTGACATCACTCCAGTTGCTGGTCGAGTTATGACAGACATCGCACTGCTCGGTGGTCTCGATATGCGTCGCATGCATGCCGGTTGCCTGGCTGCCGTTGTGGCAGGTGGAGCAACGGCCGGCGGCATCAACCCCACTATGGTCAAAACTGGTATTCAGCCAGTTATTGGTGGAGAGGTGACAGACATCGCACTGTTCACTGGTCTGAATATGCTGTGCATGTTTACCGGTCGCCCGGGTACCGTCGTGGCAGGTGGAACAGACACCGGCGCTCTGAAATCCGTCATGGCTGAAGTTGATGACATGCCAGTTTGCGGTGGTCGCATGACAGACGTCGCAGGATTCATTGGTGACGATATGAGTATCGTGTTTGCCTGGCGCCTGTACCCCATCATGACAGCTTGCACAGGTACCCGGCACAACTTCACTGTGATCGAAGCCCACCACACTCCAATCCTCTGTCGAGGTATGGCAGGTATCGCACTCAGCCGTGGTCTGAACATGATCCGCATCCTTACCGGGTTGCGTGATGCCGTCATGACAACTGGAGCAACGGCCGAACACCTCTTCCCCATGGATAAAGTTAACCACTAGCCAGGAGTTGGTCGAGGTATGGCAAATCTCGCACGGCTCACTGGTTGGTACATGTCCCACCGGCTTACCGGTTGCGCTGACACCGTTGTGACAACTTTCGCAATCGCCGCGGATACCGGCGTGAGAGAAATTGTCCACTCGCCAGCTGTTGGTGGTATGACAGAGATCGCAAGCCTCATTGGTAACAATATGATTGGCCGATTTACCGGTTGCACTGGTACCGTTATGACAGGTTTCACAACTGCCGGCGGCCACCGTCGAGTGATCGAAGAAGACCAGTAGCCAGCTGTTGGTGATATGGCAGGTATCGCAGGGCTCTTCGGTGGCGATGTGGGTATCGTGTTTGCCACGGGCAACATTGCCGTTATGGCAGCTTTCACAGGTGCCGGTCACAACCGAGTGATCCACACGGCTGACCCGTCCCCAACTGAAAGTGGAATGACAGAATTCGCAGGTATTTCCGGTACTGATATGATCGCTGTCCTTGCCCAGGGCCGCGGAACCGTTGTGACAGGAGAAACAACCACTGTCGATGGTACCGTGATCAAACCGGGCCACATGCCAGCCAACGGTGGTATGACAGTCGTCGCAGCGGTCGTCACTTCGAATATGGTCAATCGGTTTACCGGCTGCATCGGTATCATTGTGGCAGCCGTCACACATGACAGGTGTACCCTGGAACTGACCTTTGTCATGACACTGATCGCACTCAACGTTGCGATGTTCACCGGTGAGCGGAAAGCCGGTTTCAAAATGGTCGAATTCAGCACTCTCTGCCTGGACAAAATTCATCAATGACAGACTGACAACAATGGCCAATAGCCAGCTGGCCTGTTGGAACAGTAATCTATATTTGGGCAGTCTCATCATCCTATCTTCCATACCGAATCGATCAGCGAATTTCCGGATTCTCGAAAGTTTCCGTGGAGTGGCAGCGATCGCAATGACGACCAAAACCACCTCGATGTATGTCATCCCCCCGATGACAACCGTAACAATGATTGGCTGACTGTTTATGCTCGGTCAGCTCAGCGCGATGGCAGGCATGGCAGAAAACCTCACCATGCTTTCCATCCAATGGAAATTCTGTCTGTTCGTCGTGATCAAAGGTCCAGAGCATCCAAGCATTTGGGTTGTGGCAATCACCACATAACTCGCCCATTTTTCCTTCGTGGGTGTCATCTTTTTCATGACAGGACAAGCATTCGATCTCTGTCTGTGGGTAGACGGCATCGAGATGACAGGATTCACAGGCGGTTACGCTATGGATCCCGATCAATGGAAAGCGCGTTATGTCATGTTCGAAAAAGAGCTTTTCAGTCCAGCCCTTTTCATTGTGGCAGTAGCCGCAATCCTCACCCAGGTCCCCTTTGTGCAAATCGATGGCCCGATGGCAGGTGATACATTGGGCCTCTTTCAAATCATCCATTGCGGCATTGCGATGGCAGGCATGACAACTCAGCTCTTTATGCTTGCCTTTCAGTTCGAATTTGGCGTCCTTACCGTGATCGAATTGGGTCTCTGTCCAACTCGAGGGGCGATGACAATCCTGGCATTTCTCACCGTTGCGTCCTTTATGGTCGTCATCTTTCTCATGGCAGGCGAAACACTTCTTTGAGATTTTCTTTTCGAATGGGCCGCGGGTATGGCAGGTATCACAAGGTACATCTTTATGGCGGCCTTCCAAGGGGAACTCCGTATCCGCCCGATGATTAAACGACAGCTCTTTCCAATCCTCGGTAGCATGGCATTTTGCACAGACTTTGCCGTAGCGACCATTGTGCGCATCATTGATCAGATGGCAGCCAATACACTCTTTGGGGGTGTTTTTGTAGTGTTCATCCGCATGGCAGAGCTTACAGTCAAGATCCCTGTGTTTGCCGGTCAATGGATAGTCGGTATCCAGGTCGTGATCGAAATCCTGTTTACGCCAACTCTTTTCGTTATGACATTTATCGCACTCTTCACCCAATTCCCCCCGGTGGGCGTCGTCCGACTCATGGCAATCGAAGCAGAGGGAGGGAGCATGGCTATATTTCTTATGCTCTTTCGTATGACAGAGTTGGCAGGCCAACTGCTCATGGCGGCCCCGTAGCTGGAAATCGGTCTGGGTATGATCGAAATCTTCCGTATCCAGATTGACGATATCCCGATCTCTTCCTTTATGTTCGGTATGGCACTGTTTGCAGTTGGCGGCGCGCTGTTTGTCCAGTCTGCCGTGAAAGCCGGTACCCTGCTCGATATCTTTGGCCACATCACTGTGATCATGACAGGCGAGACATCGCTCAACCTGATCCGCTTTTTTCAAGGTCTCATGACAGCTCTCGCACTTCTCTTCGAACTCAGCATGGCCCTCGATAACCGGTCCCGGCATCAACAACAGATCCAGCTTCCCTGCATGGCTTGGAGATAGAGTAAATATCATCAGCAATAGTACGCAAATGACATGACAGCCAAATCGGTTCATGACGAATGTAGGTAGAGTGTCGCTTGCTTAACGGTTTAGTAGGCATGCACAGCATAGACATGCACAAAACCGGTAATCACCATCATGATGAAGAGCGGCATATGCAACAGATGCCAAATCCCAAAGAGTCTTTCATAGAAATGTAGCTCTAGAATCTGCCGAAGGATAGACCTGTGGGACAACAGCATTTTTCTGATGCGCAGCTGATTACGCCGGACTTTCGACTTGGACCAGCCTTTTTTGTAGCCCACGGCCAGCAGTTTCTTGTTCAGCGAGCGCATCACTTTCGGGTAGAGCACCGCTGAGGTATAGCGCATCTTGACCCAGTGCTTGGCGCTGGCGAATGGGCCGGTAGGAGCATTCATGACATCCTTTTCATACTGCTTCATCAGCTCCTTGGCTTTCGGGTTCAATTCGAACAGACGTCCCAGTTTTTTCTTCAGCACCAGAGAATCGGCGTGCAACGAGGCGAATGTGGCCTTTTTACCATACAATCCGTAGTGGATTCGGGTATAGAAGTAGCGACCGAACAGACCGCTGATCGCGACAAACAACATGCTGTAGAGTGCCACCTGACCATTCAGCGAACCGATATGGAAGCTGGAGTGCATCATGATCAATACAGGACCCAGCACACCGAAAACCATGTGCAGACGGAACCAGAACTTGACAGTCAGCCATTTGGACATAAAGTGGAGTCGTTTACGCATCGGATAGAGCAGCAACAGCAACATCATGCTGCCACCGACGATACCGAACCAGTAGCCCCAGCCGGCCTCAGCTGTCCACACCGCCTGGGAGTGATTCAACCAGGCCATATAGAGCAGCAGGAGTGAAAACAGGGTAAATCCCAGGGTTGTTATGAGACCCGCTCTGCGCTGCCATGCAGAGAGAATGCTCTCCAGTACTGTCTCATTTACACTGGTTGATATGGCTGCTGTTTGCATCGACATCACCTACATATTTGGTATTAATTTCAATCACTTAATTTTTTTATACTGCTTTTTATTTAGAATGAGAGCCGCGATCAGCATTTTCTCCACATTACGTCTTATATGTTATGTTGGGACAAATTTCCCATCCATGAAGGGCTTCACAAAAACTCACTCTAATGTCATTTATGTTTTCGGCAGAAACCTCAGTGATTGAAATTACTGTGTACAATTTAGGCATCATTTCCCACAAACTGTGACAGTTAGCACTCTTTTGAGCCTTTGAGATACGATCAACTATGCAGTACACCATCGATTTCCTGCTGATCTACCTAATACCCATACTAATAGTATGGGCTATTTACATATTGCATAGCAGAAGGAAAAGTAAAAAGAATCTTGCCCTTAAGACGGAAGAGTTCGAAGCGGGCCTGACCGAGCCGGCCTCGCTCCATCCACTGATCGATCCAGCAAAATGCATGGGTTGCGGAACCTGTGTAAAGGCTTGCCCGGAGCAGGCCAACCATCCCGTGCTGGGGCTGATCGACAATAAAGCTGAGCTGATCGCTCCAACCAACTGCATTGGCCACGGTGCCTGTAAAACCGCCTGCCCTTTCGATGCCATTACCCTGGTCTTCGGCACTGAACGGCGCGGTGTGGATATACCCCTGCTGGATAATTTTCAAACCAGCATGCCGGGCATTTACATCGCCGGTGAATTGGGAGGCATGGGTCTGATCAGAAATGCCATCGAACAGGGATATAAAGCGATGGAGCATATCCTTGAGGCCCTGAAAAGTGAGGGTAGCGCCCCCCTGGATTTGCTCATCGTCGGTGCCGGCCCTGCCGGTTTCTGCGCCTCCTTGCGAGCTATGGAGAAGAAGATCAAATACAAGACTGTGGAACAGGAATCTCTGGGAGGAACGGTTTTTCAATTTCCCAGGGGCAAACTGGTGATGACCGCACCGGTGAAACTGCCCTTTGTCGGCGAAGTGAAATTCACCGAAACCACCAAGGAAAAATTGCTTGAGTTCTGGGAAGATGTGGAGCGCAAGACCGGCGTGCAGATCAGCTATCATGAACGGGTTGAGAAGATCACAGCCAATCCGAGTGGCGGTTATGATGTCAAAACCAACAAGGACAACTATCATACCCGCACGGTCTTACTGGCCATCGGCCGACGGGGCACCCCCCGAAAACTCGGTGTACCTGGAGAGGAATTGAGTAAAATCACCTACCGCCTGATCGATCCGGAGCAGTATAAAAACCAGCATGTCCTGGTGGTCGGCGGCGGTGACAGTGCACTTGAGGCGGCAACCAGTATCGCTGCGGAACCGGGTACCACAGTCACCCTCTCCTACCGCAGTGGTGCCTTTAGCCGGGCCAAGAAAAAGAATCGGGAGAAGGTAGATCAGGCCGCCAAGTCAGGCCAGCTCAATCTCTTGCTCAGCACCAATGTCACTGAGTTCACTGAAGAGACTGTCACCATCGATAAGGGTGGAGAGAGGATTGAAATTCCTAATGACGCGGCCATCATCTGCGCCGGCGGTATACTTCCAACAGGTTTTCTTAAAGAGACCGGTATCAACGTGGAAACCAAACATGGCACTGCCTAGATTCAACACCATAGTCAAGCAGACAGGGTTGGTAATTCTGCTCTGTTTTATGCTGGTTGTACCGCTGCCAACGCTGTCGGCTGAACATGCCGATGCTGAAGCGGCCATCCGTATCCGAGATTTCAATCGTGCCGTTGAAATCTACACACAACTGGCCGAGCAGGGAGATGCGGAGGCGCAATTTGCACTGGGAGGCCTCTATCGTGCCGGCCGTGGTATTGAGAAGGACTACGCCAAGGCCCTCCACTGGTACCTGAAAGCCGCCAACCAGGAGCATACCGAAGCGCAATACACCACCGGGACGATGTATGAAAACGGCTGGGGTATAGACCAAGATTCAGCGGTCGCCAGCGAATGGTACGAACAAGCGGCCATTCAGGGTCATCGTCTGGCAAAAAAACGGCTGGAAAAGCTCGCCACCACCTCCCCGGTGACTGGGTTGAGCGACCAACAGGCCGCTGAGTTTCTCAACCGCGCGGCGGCGGCCGGTAAGAGTGAAACCCTTAAACGTATCCTGGCATCAGGCCTCTCTCCCGACACCCGGGATGAATTCAGTCGCAGCGCACTGCATGAGGCCGCCATCAACGGCCGCACAAATGCGGTTGAAATCCTCCTGGCGGCTGACGCCAACCCGAATACCAGTGACAGCCTTGGAGACACGCCACTCCACTCCGCCGCAGGATTAGGCTACGCATCGATTGTCCGCAGTCTGATCAAGGCTGGCGCCAAATCTGAAACCCTGGATGCCAATGAAAACACGCCTCTATTGGTTGCTACTGGCAGAAAGCATCTGGAGGTTGTCAAGGTACTGCTTGAAAACGGTGCCAGCGTAAATGCCAAAAATCGCAAAAAACAGACTTCGCTGGATATGGCACTGCTACGCAATTACAGTGCGATCGCCAAACAACTCAAGTCTGCCGGGGGCATCGCAACCCAAACTCGAAACAAAACCAAAGAGTTCCCGGATCTTGCGAAGATCACCGCATCGATATCCCTGTCGAACGAAAACCCGGATAACCAGAGTAATCCATTTACCGGCTGGAGCACCTTGCATCTTGCTGCCTGGCGTGGCCAGAAGCCTTTGATCGAGGCACTACTCAAGCAGGATACGGAGCTCGACACACTGGACCCGGAAGGATTGACCCCCTTAAGCCGAAGCGTATGGCAGGGGCATGCTGAAGTGACTACGATGCTGCTCGATCATGGCGCCGATCCCAATCTGGCTGCCAGCGGCAGCCCCACCCCACTGTTGCTGGCTTGCCGCGAGAACAACCTGAAGCTGGTGAAGTTATTGATCGCACGTGGTGCGAAAATAGATGTCTCCGGCAAACATGGGATAACACCGCTGCATTTGGCGATCGAGCAACAGAACCAGGAAGTGGTAGAGCTGCTGATCAAAAATAACGCCCAATTGACCAAGACCACCGATACCGGCATCACACCATTGATTCTGGCGGTACTCAAAGCCCAGCCGGAAATCGTAAAAATACTGCTCTCGCGGGGCGCATCACCTGATCAGGCAGACAACAAGGGCCGCACACCGCTCTACCATGCGATTGGTGTTGGTGATCCCGCGATTTTTCAACAACTGTTGAAGAGCGGTGCAAAAATCGAGTTGCAGGCGGATGACGGACTTACCCCAATGATGCGAGCCGCTGCAAACGGCCATGGCGATATGGTGAAAGAGCTGATACCCCGCGAAGGCTATGTGGATCGGCTGAGTAAGAATGGCAATACGGCATTGATGTTGGCAGCCAGAAGCGGTTCACTGAACACCCTGAATATCCTGTTACGTTATTCTGAAAACCTGGACCATCGCAACAATGCCGGAAACAGCGCCTTGATGCTTGCAGCAGAACAGGGACATCTTTCCATCGTGAAACGCCTGCTGGAGATGAAAGCCAATGCTCACCATCTCAACCTCCGGCGCGAGAGCGCGGAAGACCTCGCCAGACAGGGTAATCATGATGAGGTGGCTGAGTATATCGAGGCCAATAAAGGCAGTGGCGGACTGCTCGACTTAATGCGATAGGTTCATTCAAGCCGCCAATTCACGCCAAACACCGCTAAATGACGCGAATGGATCTAACGAGTTGTTAAGTATTGGCGTGTATTGGCGGTGATTTGCAGCTAGTCTGCAATGCAGGCTAGATCTGGCTGAAGATCAGGAAACACACATCACTCCTCGCCTGCCTCTTGATCCAGCTTGCGCAGAAAAGCCAGTTTTTCAGCGATTTTGATCTCCATACCCCGATCCACCGGATCGTAGTAGTGACGCCCCTGCAACTCCTCCGGCATATAGTTTTCACCGGCCGCATAGGCGTGGGGTTCATCATGGGCATACCGATAAGCCTTACCGTAATCCAGAGACTTCATCAGTTTGGTCGGTGCATTTCGAAGTGCCAACGGCACCTCCAGCGAGCCTGAAGATTTGGCATCCGCCAACGCGCTTTTCCAAGCCTTATAGACCGCATTACTTTTCGGCGCACAGGCCATGTACACCACAGCCTGGGCAATTGCCAGTTCCCCTTCCGGACTGCCCAGCCGCTGCTGGACATCCCAGGCATTGATCGCCAGTTGCAAGGCCCGGGGATCCGCGTTGCCGATATCCTCCGATGCCATTCTGACCACCCGGCGGGCCACATAGAGGGGATCGCAGCCACCATCGATCATCCTGGCCAACCAGTAGAGTGAGGCATCCGGTGAGGATCCACGGACTGATTTATGCAGTGCGGAGATCTGGTCATAAAAGGCCTCGCCACCCTTATCGAAACGACGCAGGGTACCACTCGCCACCTCCTCGACGGTCGCAGTTCCGATCTGTTTTGAATCACTCAGATCGGCGGCAATCTCAAGCAGATTAAGCGCCCTTCGCGCATCCCCGTCGGCCGCTTCAGCAAGTAAAGCCAGAGCCTGTTTTTCGATACTCAACTGCCTGACACCGAGACCGTTCGACGCATCTTCCAACGCCTGCAGGATAATCTTTTCAATCTCACTTTTTGTCAGCGCTTTGAGAACGTAGGTACGGGCCCTTGAGAGCAGCGCGTTATTCAACTCAAACGATGGATTTTCAGTGGTAGCACCGATGAATACCACCGTGCCGTCCTCCACATGAGGCAGAAAGGCATCCTGCTGTGATTTGTTGAAACGGTGCACTTCGTCAATGAAAAGTACCGTCGGACGCTGTTGTTGCTGCTGAAACAGTTTCGCTTTTTCCACCGCCGCACGGATCTCCTTGACCCCGGAGAGTACCGCAGAAAGGCTGAGAAACTGTGCACCGGAATGTTCAGCAATCATACCGGCCAGGGTGGTCTTGCCGGTGCCTGGGGGACCCCAGAGTATCATCGAGTGGAGACGATCCTCTTCGATCGCCACCTGCAGAGGTTTCCCGGAGCCTATGATGTGGCCTTGGCCGATGAACGCCGCCAGTTTGCGGGGTCGCATACGGTCAGCAAGAGGTCGAAACTCCTCAATCCGGTTTTGCGTAAAAAGATCCTGATCCTGAACCGTCATAGATCGCCAATCAGGTCGATCAGAGGGGGTGGTTCGAATTCGAACAATGCATCATCCAACTTAGGATTGCGTTGCATATTATCGAAGAAAAACCGGGTGACCTGGCCAAAATTATCAAACATCTCCATGCGTTCAAGACGACTCTCCTGGAGTGCCAGGCGAACGCTGGAAAACTGAGCCTCTTTGCCTTTTGGTATCAGCTCAACCCAGGTCAGTTCACTCTCCACGCCCAGCTCATTGACCTCAAAGTGTTGGGAGATCGGTCCGGTACCGCTCAGCAGTTGTGCCGGAGTACCATCCAATACGGCCTTTTGGCTACGGTGGGAAACCTGTTCCAGTTCGATGTCATGCAACCAGACCCGGTTCCCGTCAGCAACGATCAGCTGTTCACTGGGCGTCTGATACTCCCAACGCAACTGTCCGGGGCGTCTCAGATAGAAAACTCCGTTACTGGCGTAGACCTGATCGTAATCCGGCTGTTGCAGGGTTTGACGAAAGTCGGCTTTGAGGGTTTTCAGATCCTGTAAAAAAGTCTCCAGCTGCCTGATTCCACTCTCCGCCCAGAGGCTTTGGGACAGACTTAAAAACAACAGCAACATTAAGCCGCTCAGGCACTTTTTCATAGAGTGATCCGTTTACGAGTTGTATTAATCTTTAGGCGGAGGTGGCGCCAATACAGTACGGCTGCCATTGTTTTCTGCCGGTCCGACAATGCCGGTACGTTCCATCTCCTCAATCATTCTTGCAGCCCGGTTGTAACCGATCTTCAACCTGCGCTGCACACCGGATATGGAAGCCCGTCGAGTTTCAGTGACAATCCGTACCGCTTCGTCATAGAGCGGATCATTGTCCTCCGTATCACCACTCTCAGCCGGAAACCCGGGTACCGACTCTGTCGCTTCCTGAACGATCTCTTCCAGATAGTCGGGTTGTCCCGAGGCCTTGAGATGCTTCACCACCCGATGCACTTCATTGTCGTCAACGAAGGCACCATGCATACGTTGGGGTATGTTACTGCCGGTTCCCATATAGAGCATGTCACCATGACCCAACAGATGTTCGGCCCCCATCTGATCGAGGATGGTTCTTGAATCGACCCTGGATGAGACCTGAAATGCAATTCGGGTAGGAATGTTCGCTTTGATCAGACCGGTGATAACATCCACAGATGGCCGCTGAGTCGCCAGGATCAGATGGATACCGGATGCTCTCGCCTTCTGTGCCAATCGTGCAATCAGCTCCTCTACCTTTTTTCTTGCCATCATCATCATGTCGGCAAGCTCGTCGATAATGACCACAATAAATGGCAGAGGTTCCAGGGTCGGATGAGCCATGGCCTCGATAACTTCGGTCGGTTCCGGTTGAAACAGGGGATCCTTGATCGGCTCGCCCTTTTTGATCGCTTCTTTAACCTTACGGTTATAACCGGTGATGTTACGAACCCCCAGACTGGCCATCAGACGATAGCGACGCTCCATCTCACCGACACACCAGCGCAGGGCATTTGCAGCCTCCTGCATGTCAGTCACTACCGGGGTCAGCAGATGGGGTATGCCCTCGTAGACCGAGAGTTCCAGCATTTTCGGATCGACCATGATCATCCGCACTTCATCCGGTTTCGATTTATAGAGCAGACTGAGGATCATGGCGTTGATCGCTACGGATTTACCTGAACCCGTGGTACCTGCAATCAGTGCATGGGGCATCTTGGCCAGGTCGGCACACATGGGATTGCCCGCAATATCCTTACCCAGGGCGAGTGTCAGCGGCGATTTTGAGGACTCATAGGTCTCCGACTGCAAGACCTCACTGAGAAAGACCATCTCTCGATACTCGTTCGGTATCTCCAGGCCGATCACCGATTTCCCCGGTATCACTTCCACCACCCGCACCGCAACGGTGGAGAGCGCCCGGGCAAGGTCTTTCGACAGGCCACTGATCTTGCTGACCTTGGTACCCGCCGCCAACTGCAATTCGTAAAGAGTGACCACAGGTCCGGGATGAACGGCAACCACCTCGACATCGATATCGAAGTCGGCAAATTTGAGCTCCACCTGACGTGACATAGCCTGCAGAGCCTCCGGTGAATAGGCCTGCACAGTCTGCTTGGCCGGATCGAGCAGCGCCAGCGGAGGAAGCTCACTGTTGGGGTCGGCATCGAACAGGGGAACCTGGCGCTCTTTCTCAACCCGAGCACTGGGCTTCGGCGCATTGATCACAGGCTCAATTCTGGGTTGCTTACGGCTCTTCTCCTTTTTCAGCTCCTTTTTGATCAATTCCACCCGTTCCTGCCGTGCGCGCTTCGCAGCATGACGCTCCTGCAGTGAGAGAAAACCCTGTTGCAGCGCCTGTGTGGTTTTCAATACCAGGCCACCTAGAAAATCCATCACGGTAAACCAGGAGACACCGGTAAACAGGGTGAAACCACTGAGGAACAGCGCCAACATCAGCAGACTGCTGCCTGAGCTACTGAAAACGGCCTCGAAATAGTTGCCGAGCAGGGTTCCCAGGGCCCCTCCCGTTCCGGTAGGCAGGTTAGCCATCAGGTGATTGGTGTGCAGTGCCGCCAAGGCACAACCTGAAGCCAGGGTGATGAAAAAACCCAACCACCGAACCAGTACAAGATTGATATTCACCGAGTCGTCAGGGTTGCGGCGGCGAAAAACCAGCACGGCGCTCCAACTCAGCATGATTGGAAAAAGATAGGCGAAAATGCCAAACAGATAGAGAAAGACGTCTGCAAACCAGGCGCCGGCAGGACCACCCGAATTGAGCACCTTGGCCTCTGACCCGGTATAGGACCAGCCCGGATCGAGCGGAGAATAACTGAACAGCGAAAGCAGCAGATAACCACTGAGACAGAACAGGCTCCACATAATACCTTCCCGCATGGCATGACTGACATGGGAATGGAAGGCGCTCTGTGCTTCTGTTTGTTGGCTCTTTGCCTGTACTGCCATAGTTTCGTCTCAATCCAATCGCGCACCCTTACGGGCTCTATCAGGAGCATTCTCCCAGAACAAACATATTTCCACAGGGATCATCGCTCAGTTTCTCGATTCCGGTTATTTCAAACTGGAATATTCTATCAATTATCACTTCTAAATTATAGGGTTACATATTTTTGTTATTCTTGATTCACAAGTACTGATCACGCAGGACAGGATGCACCAGCTCCCCCTTTGCCAAGTTCACTGCCCCCAACAACGACTGATCATTTTGCCAGTTCTCACCGACCAGGCGATGCAGATAGGGCATCATCGATGCCGATAGGGCCTGGCTGGCGCTTCTCGGTACTGCGCCTGGCATATTGGTCACGCAGAAGTGTGTCACCTCATCCACTTTATAGGTCGGATTTTCGTAACTGGTTGGCCGGGTAGTCTCAATACAGCCGCCCTGATCCACCGATATATCCACTACCACGCTACCAGGACTCATTGAGGAGATCTGCGACCGATCAATAATTTTTGGCGCCTTGGTTGCGGGAATCAGCACCGCCCCGATCAGCAGGTCAGCATTTGCTACAGCCTCACTCACTGCATCCTTATAGGGGTAGAGTGCCGTCACATTTCTACCGATTCGACGCAACGCTCCCATCCGATCTCTCAATCGGTCGAATACGGTCACCCGCGCTCCCATGGCAGCCGCCAATTCCGCCGCATTGCCGCCGGCCTGACCGCCACCGAGAATCACAACGTGGCCAGGCTCCGCAGCCGGTAAACCGCCCAGCAGCAATCCCTTGCCACCTTGTTGATGGTGTAGCAGGGTGGTACCGTTCTGTACCGCAAGACGTCCGGCAATATCACTCATCGGTGCCAGAATCGGTAGCCGGCCCTGCTCCTCTACCGTCTCGAATGCGATCCCTGTGACCCCGGACGCAAGCAGCCGGTGAGTCAGTGATTCATCGGCCGCGAGATGCAGAAAACAGAACAGCAACTGCCCGGTCCGTAGCATTTCAGGCTCGTCCCCATAGGGCTCCTTCACCTTGACCACCAGATCAGAGACCCGATAGATCTCTTCGGCACTCCCGACAAGGGTAACCCCCAGGTCAGCATAGGTCTGATCCGGATAGCCGCTCGCCACACCGGCACCGCTCTGTAGTAGCACTCGATGGCCTCTGTGCACCAGCTCCGCGCAGGCCTCTGGCACAAGACCGACACGCCCCTCCAGGGGTTTGATTTCTGTTGGAATACCAATTTTCATACTTTAATTTCTCTTGGTGATTCTTTACCCAGGAGTGATGATTCCGTAGTATTCCCGCATTCTCTGATTCAGACTTGGATGCGGGTCACCGAATTTCGGACTCTATAATCCTCTAGTCCCATAGTTTTTCATAATCTGCCGCCGATTCCGGGCAGATTCCGAGTGGAGTAAGTATACATGAGTGAAACCAAGCATTGCCGTCTATTGATCCTCGGCTCCGGTCCCGCCGGCTATACGGCTGCTGTCTATGCAGCGCGGGCCAATCTGCAGCCTGTCCTGGTCACCGGCATGGAACAGGGTGGTCAGTTGATGACCACGACTGACGTGGACAATTGGCCAGGTGACAATGACGGTGTTCAAGGCCCCGATCTCATGGAGCGGATGCGTAAACATGCGGAGAGATTCAATACTGAAATCATCTTCGACCACATAAACAAAGCTGATTTGAGCCAACGCCCGTTTCGTCTGACGGGTGATCAGGCCATCTACACCTGTGATGCGCTGATTATCAGTACCGGAGCCTCGGCAAAATACCTGGGACTTGAATCTGAACAGTCATTTCGCGGTAAAGGTGTATCAGCCTGCGCAACTTGTGATGGTTTTTTCTATAAAAATCAGAAAGTAGCCGTAATTGGCGGCGGTAATACCGCGGTTGAGGAGGCACTCTACCTGTCCAATATTGCCGCCGAGGTTGTGGTGGTACACCGCCGTGATCAATTTCGTTCGGAGAAAATCCTCTCGGATAAACTGAAGAAGAAAGCTGAAGAGGGAAATATCACGATCGAATGGGATCATGTCCTGGATGAAGTGCTGGGGGACCAATCCGGTGTGACCGGTATGAGAATCAAGAATGTCAAAGATGACTCTACCAAGGAGATCGATCTGCAAGGTGTTTTCATCGCCATTGGGCACAGCCCGAATACCGCCCTGTTCGAAGGTCAATTGGAGATGCACAACGGCTACATCAAGGTTGCCGGTGGCCTAGAAGGCAATGCTACAGAGGCCTCGACTGAGGGGGTTTATGCCGCCGGAGACGTTATGGATCATGTCTACCGCCAGGCCATTACCTCTGCCGGTACCGGCTGCCAGGCAGCTCTGGATGCCGAGCGCTATCTGGATGCCTTGGCTGCCAAATCAGAATAACCTCTCAGGGTCTGTCTATCCCGGTTTTTTGAAAAGAGAACCGGGATAGCTTCAACGCCCTCTTGAATCAGGGCATCTTCTACCCGCCCCGAATGGCACTTACTTAAGCCCTTTACGCCTCTCTTCTGCTGAAGAAATCGGACCACCCTAAGAAATTAACCGCCAATCACCGCAAAATGCCGCGAAAAACTCGCACATAGCGGACTCTATTAGCGAAGATTCGCGGTGATTGGCGTTCATTGGCGGTTTATTCCCTTAAGTTAAGTAGCATTCCTACCCGCCCCCACTCATCTGGGCAATCTAAACTCGATTACCCTACACTTCCTTATCAGCAGGCACGTTTTTCCCTTAGCACCATGGCGTCTTAAGCCAATCAAACATGTACATACTGCTCATCGTTGTCAGCCTCGGCAGCGCCATCTTATGT
>JAKSBX010000129.1 GCA_022360905.1 Chromatiales bacterium | reverse complement strand
TCGAGGGGTAGATTCAGTATCTCGACTTTACGGTTCTTCGATCCCTGGATGAGTATCTCCACCAGTGCTGGATCAAAGTGCTCGGGGTTATCCCGGAGCTGTTCGATCGCCTCATCCTCCGATTTGCCGAGGTTGAGTAATTTGTCGTAATTGATGGCGACCTTTAAGATCTGTCCACCCAGGGTCGCCTTTTGCTCATTGGTCAGTTTTCCCTGAATTTCGATCTTGCCGATATCGTCAAGTTGATGCTCGATCATAGCGGCGACGATTTCGAGTCGGGGTATGTGTTTTAACAATCTGGCCCCCATCTCGGGGTGGGCATCATAGAGCTCCACTTCTGCCTTGCTCAATTCATCGCCTGCCATGACTTTGTGTATCAGATCGTCAGGTAGACTGACATAGCCCAGTTGGCAAAGCATGCCGGCCAGATCGTAGTGCCAGCCATCTTCAAGGGAGAGGCTTCTGACGATACTCCTGACATGGTGCTTAATGCGGGAAGATTGACTGAATGCGTCTGGGTTAACCATGCTGAGCACATCAGCCAGTAGATCGACAGCCCCTTTCAGGGTCTTATTCAATAACACCTTCTCATTGGTGATCAGGCGATACTGTCTTATGCCCTCGATTACGGTTTGATAGAGAACCTCAGTCTCTACCGGCTTGTTTAAGAAGCGAAAGATATTGCCATCATTCACCGCGTCGATGGCAACATCCAGGTTGGCATTGCCGGTGAGCATGATGCGTACCGTGTTGGGTGACAGTTCACGTACCTTGGAGAGGAACTCGACCCCATTCATATTCGGCATCTGCATGTCGGAAACCACCAACGCAAAAGGCCCGCCGTCTCTCACAGCCTGGACGCCGTCTGCACCGCTGGTGGCGGTTTCCAGATTCAGGCGTTTGCGAAATTGTCGGCGAAATGAGTCGAGTAGGTTACGGTCGTCGTCCACCATTAAAACTTTTTCAGGTGGTTTGTCCATCAAGGTACTCCTGGGCGATCTTGTGCCAACGGTTGAACTCTTCATCACCGAGCAGGGATTGTAGAGATTGGGGGTCGTAGTGTTGCCTGTAGTGCTCGTCGGATAGCCAATGCAAGAGTAGATTGGCAGCGTAGACCAGCAAGCAACCTTGACGATCGATCGATTGATATTCGTGGTTATGATGATGAGCGACTGCCTCAACCGCGGAGAAAGGCAATCCCCATAAACCCATCAGGTAGGCCCCGATACCGGCATGATGGCACCACAGCGCTTCAGCTTCGGCTTCGTGCAAAGGTATGGTTTCTTGATTGGATTGCTCGACAATACGACGATACTCATGCTGATTCTGTGAAGCGAGAATCAGTTTCCCCAGGTCGTGCAACATACCGGCCATGACCGGGGTTTCCAGCTCCTGGCGGCTCATCCCGACGGCCATACCCAGTTGTCTGACCAGGCCTGATACCGACTGGCTGTGCTGCCATAGGGGCTCAAGTTTGAATTCGTCAATCAGTGCCTGATCGAGCCGTGAAAAGATGGCTGCTCCCAGCGCCAGATTGGAGACGGTTTCGATACCGAGCAAGGTGACCGCGTGTTGTGGCGATGAGATCTGCTGAGGCAGTCCGAAAAAGGCGGAGTTGACCCTCTGCAGCAGCTTGGTGGACATCCCCAGGTCCTTGGCGACGATCTCACCGATGTCGGCTAATGAGGTGTTGTCTGATTGCAGCGCCTCGATCATCTGCTGATAGCTGGCGGGCAGGCTGGGGAGTGAACCCAGGCTGTTTACCATCTCCGTCATGGCGGGATTATTCAGTAGGTCCCTAAGCTGTATTACACGCTCCAACGTGGTGATCAGCTCCTGGGTGTCACAGGGTTTGGCAATGAATTGATGGGCGTGGTGAACAATCTCCTGGGCAGGTGAGCGCAGAGCCTGACCAGAGAACAGCAGACGGGTGGTACTTGGGTAACTATGTTGCACTTGTTTGAGAAATTCACTGCCATTTTTTCCATCCAGCTGGGTCTCACTGATGATGATGGCGATGGGCTGTTGTTGTAACAGCTCCAAGGCACTTGCGGATGTCTCGCAGAAGTGGAGCTGCCACTGATCGTTGTGATCCCTGAGGGTTCTTTTTAGGGCTTCAAGCTGATTCTGGTCACTGTCGACGAATAGGATATGGTTCGTGTCAAATAGTTTCATTGGTAGCGATGCCCAGATGTTTCGGCTGTTCATGCTCCTCGGGGAGGCCCTTGAGGACGGTTGGTCTTCTGCCTGGAAACGGGAGATGGATAGCAGAGGTAATCAAACTGATCATTTTTTTTCTGCATTTACTACGACTCAACTTGAGTGTAGTACCTCTGCGGGTAATTGTGTCGAAACAGAATTAAAGTTCTGCGCTCAATCGGCTTGATCGATCAGCAGCACCACACCCTGAACACCGACGACTTTGACCTTGGTTCCGGCGGGGCAGTCTTCGCCATGGATTTTCCAGGTGCTGTCGTCGACACTGATTTTACCCACCCCGTTGACGATCGGATCCTGCAGGGTGAATATCCGGTCGATATACTGCTCACCCCGCCGGTTGAGGTGGGGGCTGTCGGTCTCGATGGGGCGGTGGTGCAGAAACAGCCGAACCAAGACAATTGCCACAACACTGAATACGGCGAAAAAGATCAGCTGGAACTGCCAGGCAAGTTCCGGGTAGAGCAGTAACACCAAGCCGGTAATGGCAGCGGAAAGCCCCATCCAGATCAAAAAAGCCCCGGGAGAAAAGACCTCCAGGATCATCAGCACAACCGCCAGGATGAACCAGTGCCAATAGTCGAGATGAGACAACCAACTCATGGATTGCCCTCCTTGCTGCTTTTCACCAGGGCCTGTTTGGCAATCTCCCCGATACCGGCTACCGAGCCAATCAGGCTGGAGGCCTCCAGGGGCATCATGATGAGTTTCTGATTTTCGGCTGAGGCGATACTCTGTAACGCTTCGGTATATTTCTGTGCGACGAAGTAGTTGATGGCATTGACGTCACCCTTGGCGATCGCCTCGGATACCAGGGTTGTCGCCTTGCTCTCGGCGGCTGCCAGCCGCTCTCTTGCCTCCGCTTCACGAAATGCCGCTTCCTTTTCACCTTCCGCTTCCAGAATGGCGGCCTGTTTTTCACCTTCCGCTCTGAGGATCTCCGCCTGTCTCATACCTTCCGCTTCCAGGATGGCGGCACGTTTGTCCCGTTCGGCCTTCATCTGTCTGGCCATAGCGTCGACCAGGTCTCTAGGCGGTGAGATATCCTTGATTTCGATGCGGGTGACTTTAACTCCCCAGGGTGTTGTGGCGTCATCCACAACCGTGAGCAGCTGGGTATTGATCTTGTCACGCTGGGAGAGCAGTTCATCCAGGTCCATCGATCCCATCACGGTACGGATGTTGGTCATAGTTAGATTGAGAATCGCACCATACAGGTTGTTCACTTCATAGGCCGCCTGTGAAGCGTCCAGAACCTGGAAGAAGATCACCCCGTCCACAGTGACCATGGCGTTATCCTTGGTGATGACCTCTTGCGAGGGGACATCGAGTACCTGCTCCATCATATTCATCCTCTTGCCGATCTGATCGATAACCGGAACGATCAGATTGAGGCCGGGGCGCAGGGTCTTGGTGTAGCGGCCAAAGCGCTCAACCGTATACTCATTGCCTTGGGGTACACGCTTCGCGCCCAACGCGACCAGCACCACGGCAAGAACAAGAAAAACCAGAACAAAAATATCCATTTGTATGCCCCCATGATGACATGACTGTGATTGGTATCTCCGCCAGCAGATGCCTCCAGCATCTCCCGGATAGACCTTTATGACCTCAGATCGATTTTGAATCAAGTCCGGGATGAGAAGAAATGTCCTGAGTCAACACCTATGCCTGTGGTTTCAATTTTAAAAGCCATACGGATTCAGCGGTTACTCGGCTGAGGCGAAAATCTTCACGACCCAGCTCGATTTTCCATATGGCCGCGGCATTGGTGCGAAACGGGCTTCGTGTCAAAATGGCCGTATGAACGATTCAATCAAACCCCCAAAGTCAATCATGCGCAAAGTTGGTAGAGCGATTGCGGATTTCAAGATGATTCGCGATGGGGATCGTATTCTGCTCGGCGTATCCGGAGGTAAGGACTCCCTTACCCTGTTACAAGTACTCTCCCATCTGCAGCGCTATGCACCGGTCGATTTTGAACTGGGTGTGATTACCGTGGACCCTGAGATCGAGGGGTTCGATCCGGCACCGCTAAAAGCCTACTACGAGGCCCTGGGTGTGGACTGGGTCTATGCCGAACAGCCAATCATGGAAGAGGCCAGGGAGAAGATGTCGGGTGACTCGTTTTGTGCTTACTGTGCGCGTATGAAACGGGGCATCATGTACAGTACCTGTCGCAAGCAGGGCTATAATGTTCTGGCATTGGCACAACACCTGGACGATCTGGCGGAGAGTCTGATGATGTCACTGTTTCATGGTGGACAGATGCGCACCATGAAGGCGCACTATGTGAATGATGCGGGCGATATCCGCATCATACGCCCCCTGGTCTATTGCCGGGAGACTCAGACTGGTGAGTTTGCCGTACAGGCCGGCTTGCCGATCATTCCCGACAGCTGTCCGGCCTGTTTCACCAAGCCGACCCAGCGTGCCTATATGAAACAGCTACTGGCCCGGGAGGAGCGTAGCAACCGCCATCTGTTCGCCAATATGCTGCATGCCATGAAGCCGATGATGGATGAAACACCGCCATGAAAATCAAACATATCTCAATTCCCACCAAGGTCGCCCGTCCGGGTATGAGTATCGGTGAGGTCATGGTCGAGTGTGTCGACAAGGATGTTCCGGGCATTCCTTTTGTCGATCAGAGTGGCGCGATCAGCGGACGCTTTTCGGTAAGACATATGTTCCGTATCTGCTGTATACCCGATGACATCATTCAAGGCGCCCATCTGCTCGGGGATGATATTGAGCATCTCGATTTTCCTCATATCAAAGCGGACGATTTGATGTCCCGCAGTGTGGATGATTTCATCTATCCGGATGCAGTGCGTCTGTCACCTAATTTTCAGGCGATCAAGGCGCTGGCGATCATGGAGCAGTACAACACGGAGTATCTGTTTGTCACTGAGGATCAAGACTATCAAGGAGTGGTGACGCGCATGAGTATTGCCGCAGCGATTGTAACGAAAGAGTGTTGCATAGATTGATGATGGAGCAGATAACAACCGAGATGTGGGTCTCGGCACTTCTGCTTTTCGGTGCCTATTTCCTGATCTTCACCGAGATACTGCATCGCACCACGGCGGCCATGCTGGGTGCTCTGACCATGATCGGTGTGGGCATGGGGATGGGGTTCTACAGTCAGGAGCAGGCGCTGCTGGCGGTTGACGGCAATACCATTCTGTTATTGGCGGCGATGATGATGCTGGTGGCACTGCTGCGGCCCACCGGGGCCTTCGACTTTGCCGCGGTGCATATTACCCGTTGGGCCAGGGGGAGCCCGAAGCTGCTGCTGATCTATCTCAGCCTGGCCGTCAGTCTGATCAGTATGATCCTGGATAATGTCACCACGGTGATCGTATTCGCACCCTTGACGGTACTGATCTGCCGCTTGTTGAAGATCAATCCCATGCCCTATCTGATGGCAGAGGCGATGCTCTCGAATATCGGTGGCGCCGCCACGCTGGTGGGTGACCCTCCCAACCTGATGATCGGTAGTGCCGCCGATATCAGTTTCAACTCCTTCCTGGTGCATATGGGATTTCCGGTATTGGTGGTATGGGTCGGCACCGTGGCGCTGATGTTGTTCCTGTTTCGCGAACAGTTGGCCGATGCCGGTGAGGCCCCCCGGACGCTGGTCGATACTCATGCCATCAAGGATGCCAAGGGGCTGAAGCGCACTCTCTTCTCTCTGGCTGTGGTCGTGGTACTCTTTTTCATTCACCACAATCTCCACATCCTGCCCGCTTATGCCTCCTTCATCGGGCTCTGTCTGGCGTTGCTGATGTTGAGGCCAGATATGGAGCAGCTTTTCGGAACGGTCAACTGGTCGGTGCTGTTCTTCTTTGCCGGCCTGTTCATGATCGTTGGCGGGGTTGAGGCCTCAGGTCTGCTCGACCTGCTGGGGCATGAGCTGGCCAGACTCGCCAGGGACCCGCAAATGCTGCTGATCACCGGCTTGTTGCTGATGTGGGTGGCGGCGGTTCTCAGTGCGGTGGTGGACAACATCCCCTTCACGGTGACCATGATTCCGATCATTATGGGCTTGGAGATCAGCGGGGTGAATATCGCACCGCTTTGGTGGGCCCTGGCACTTGGTGTCGGCCTGGGGGGTAACGGTACCCACCTGGGGGCTACCGCAAACATCATCGCGGTCAGCGAGTCTGAAAAGAGCGGCATGCCGGAGGCGCGGATAACCCCGGTGATTTGGATGAAAAGCGGCATTCCGGTGATGTTCTTCGGCCTGATCCTGGCCAGCCTGGTTTACTGGCTGTTTTTTGACCTTTTCACTACCGCCTGATCAATCGATCGACAACAATCCCCCAATTTCCGCGTCAGTTTTAGAAGGCTATAAATCTTGATTGTTTTGCTAGGTATTTCTATAGCTTAAGGTATCACTGTTCAGTGCAGCCTTGAAATAGTGAATTCTGAGTAGCAACCGAAAGGGATTTCACTGGCTTTCAAACCGGGTGACAGCAGACAGGTTGCCCATACTCAAGGCCAGAGAATGTCTTGAGGCGTTTCCGACAACAGAGAGGCACACACCACGATGAATATCAGAACTACCATGGATCCAGTTACGCTGCGTGATGTAACCAATCTTGACGATCACCCCTGTCTGTATGAGGGCGATGGTGAAAATGGCGTAGAGATCTATTTCGAAAATGAAGAGACGAAAAGATTCTATATGGATATGGAGCTCGAAGATCACAAAGTGGTCTGCGGTAACGATACGGATGACTATGTGGCTGAGGGTTAAACGATGATTCTACGGCGTATCTATATGCTGGTACCCACCAGGCATCATGCGGAAGAAGTGGTCAAAGACCTGATGTTCGCCAGGGTGAACCGGCAACACATCCACACCATAGCCAAACCGGGCATGGACCTGAAGGAGTTACCGGCAGCAACGATACGGCAAAGGAGCGGTTTTACAGCGCAGCTTGAGAGCTGGTTGTGGGATATCAACTTGCTGCTGTTTTTTGCGGCAATTGCGATTATGTTGATCGGTGTATGGGCATCTGAATGGTTGCTGGTGGCAGGCTGTCTGGCGGCGGTGGCACTCTCTGTGGCATTGGGATACTACTTTTCAGGTCAGGTGCATCAGGCCCATATCGACGACTTTGATGTGCCGTTGAAACATGGCGAAATACTGCTGTTGGTTGATGTTCCGCGCTGGCGGGTTTCACAAGTCGAACGTAGGATTCGACAACAACATCCTGAAGTTGAGCTAGGTGGTGTTGGTTGGGGTATCGATGCCCTCGGCATCTGACTTGCCAACCACGGGGTGACGCTTTGCGTCACCCGTTTTTTTTTGTTTTCAGTCCGCAAATGAACGCGAAAAACGCAAATGTTTTATCTGTTTGCTTCGCAAGCCCGTTTTATCGCCGGGTCAAATCTTTTTTCAATCGTAGCAATCTCGAATTAACCAATCCTATTTGCGTTTATTCGCGTTCATTTGCGGACTAAATATAAATCATCCACTGATTCCGCTGTGTCTCAGCAGGGGTTCGATCTGCGGTTCCCGGCCGCGGAATGCGACAAACAGCTCCATGGCGTCTTTGGATCCACCCTGTTCCAGTACCTCCTCAAGAAACGCCTGTCCCGCCTCCTGGCTGAAGATTCCCTGCTCCTCGAATCTGGAGAAGGCATCGGCTGAGAGCACTTCGGCCCATTTGTAGCTGTAGTAGCCCGCGGCGTAGCCTCCGGCAAAGATGTGTGAAAAACCGTGTGGAAAGCGGTTCCAGTCTGGCGGGGTGACCACCGAGACCTGCTCGCGCACCTCATTCAGAATCTGGTAGATCCTGCCCCCCTGCTCCGGGTCGTACTCCTGGTGTATGCGAAAGTCGAAGATGGAGAACTCCAGTTGACGCACCATCTGCATCGCGGACTGGAAATTTTTTGCGCCGTGCAGTCGCTGGTAGAGTTCGTCCGGGATCGGTTCACCGCTCTCCACATGGCCGGAGATCAGCTCCAGTGCCTGCTGCTCCCAGCACCAGTTCTCCATGAACTGGCTGGGTAGCTCCACCGCATCCCAGGCCACGCCGTTGATCCCCGCCACCGCAGGATAGTCGATACGGGTGAGCATGTGGTGCAGGCCGTGACCGAATTCGTGAAACAGGGTTTCTACTTCATCGTGGGTGAAGAGCGCCGGTTGCTCTCCTACAGGCGGTGAAAAGTTGCAGGTCAGATAGGCAACCGGAACCTGGTCCAAAGAGTCGGTAAAGAAGCGGGTTGCACACTCATCCATCCAGGCGCCG
Organism: Chromatiales bacterium; assembly: GCA_022360905.1. GTDB lineage: Bacteria > Pseudomonadota > Gammaproteobacteria > Chromatiales > Chromatiaceae > Thiodiazotropha. Next base: position 14,881 of record JAKSBX010000129.1, on the reverse strand, counting down.
CCACGCTTCTTGGGGCGGGCGTAGAGGTCGAGGTAGAACTGCCCGCGAAGTTGATTCTGTTTGTCACGGATCTCATAAAAGCGTACATCCGGGTGCCAGGTATCCACGCCCTCGACAGTTTGGATGCGGATGCCGTAGAGACGCTCAACCACCGCAAACATGCCGGGAATCACCCGGGTTTCAGGAAAATAGGGTTTCAGCTCCTCCTGGCTGATGGCGTGACGTTGTTGGCGCAGTTTTTCCGAGTAGTAGCCGATATCCCAGGCCTCCAGGCGATCGATGCCGTAGCGCTCAGTGGCAAACTGCGTCAGGTCGGCCAGTTCCTGTTCTGCCTGGGCTTTGGAGCGCTGTGCCAGATCGGTCAGAAAACTCATCACCTCTCCCGTGTTGCGTGCCATTTTGCGTGCCAGGGAGCGTTCAGCGTAGTTGTTGTAGCCGAGTAGTTGTGCCTGCTCATGGCGGAGTGCCAGGATCTGCTCCATCACCTCGCTGTTGTCCCACTGCCCCCCATGTGGGCCGCAATCGGATGCTCGGGTGGCGTACGCCTCATAGACCTCCTTGCGCAGTTCCCGCTGATCGGCATAGGTCATGATCGGGAAGTAGGAGGGGAATTCCAGGGTCAGCAGCCAACCCTGCTGATCACGTTGTTCGGCGGTCTGTTTGGCCAATGCCATGGCGGAGTCCGGCAGGCCGGCCAATTCGGCGGGATCGGTGATCAGCTTACTCCAGGCATTGGTCGCGTCGAGCAGATTCTCCTCAAATTTAGTGGTCAGTTTGGAGAGACTCTGACTGATCTCTTTAAAGCGTTGTTTTTTATCTTCCGGCAGATCGACCCCTGAGAGTTTGAACTCCAGCAAGGTGTTTTCGAGCATTTTTCTTTGCGCTTTGTCCAGGTCCGGCTGTTCAGCCACCTTTTTGTAGGCTTCGCACAGCCGGCTGTTCTGTCCGACCTCTGTTGCGTAGTCGCTCAGTTTGGGTAGGCAGGCATTGTAGACCTCACGCAGTTCGTCGTGGTTAACCACAGAGTTCATGTGGCTGACGGGTGACCAGGTTCGGCTGAGCCGGTCCTCTGCGATTTCCAGGGGCTCGACAAAATTGCGCCAGCTCGGACTGGATAGGGTGCTGAGCAGACTCTCCATGGTCTGGCGGTTCTCCTCGAGCAGGGCGTCGATGGCGGGTTCCACCATTGGGGGCTCAATCTGACTGAAGGGTGGCAGTCCGGTCATGTCAAGCAGGGCATTGGTCATGTTGTTGTTCCTAGTGTTCTTTCTTGTTGTACAAAGCGTATCGGTCACTGTCGCCTTTGGTAGAAGCCCGGATAGGCCGCTGTTGGAATGAATCTATTGAGGTTTTTCCGGACGAAAACCGTAGCCGATCAATCCGCCGGCACAGAGGCTGTTGATTGGGCCGCTGAGGGGCCGTGTCAGCCGTGACTATTAGTCTCTGCCTACCTTGCGATTGTTCCGCATCGCTTCGATGACCTTCTCTACCGGATTGGGTTCGCCGAGCTGCAGATTGCAGAGCAGATCGTCATAGAGGGTGGCGCGATAGTCGATCGATTCATCTTTTGGGATGGGCTCCCAATCCGTACCCGGTACCGGTGTTAGGCGCTCATCCCCCCCATAGGCATAGACTTTGTAAAGACGTTCTCTGCAACGAAATCCTTCGTAAGAGCTATTGGCTGCGCCGGAGTTTGAGCGGATCACCAGGGTAAAGCGCACGGCGCCGTCCCTGTCGTGCTGAATGGAATTGCGTTCCACAAAGTAGCGGAATCTTGTTTCATTGGCGGCAACCTCAAACTCCTCAAGATCATCACGATCTATTCGGCCCGGTACCTGGACTTCACCCTCCAACCAATCGCTCTTTTCCGGTGCGTCGTATTCATCATCAAGTGGGTCATCCAGCAGGATATCTCTGGCTAGGGTTGGGGGGGTAATGATTGCCGCAATGAGCAATAACCAGACGGGTTTTAGGGTCATGGACGATATCCTATGGTTTCATTCTGGGTGGTATGCCGGTAAGGCGCCACCGGATCGTTGGGGCTATCTTACTATCATGCGGGCTGCGATGAACCATGCTGTGGCTGAACCCAGGGCGAAAAAGCCAGCCAGCGTGAAAAAGGAGAAGTAGCGGAAGCGTCTGACCAGGTCAAACTGCTCTTTGGTTGAGATCAGCATGGGTCGGCGGCTTGAGCCGGTAGAGCTGAGGGTATGTAGGGGCTGCTGATCCTCTTTCAGCTGTTCGCTGGTGACCTCCCGCTTGGCCGCTTTGCGCGCCGTTTCCCACTCATCCAGGTCGATTTTCCCGTCTCCATTCAGGTCGAAGCGATCCAGCAGGCTGGCGTGGTCAGTCTTCCATTGGCGCAGCCGTTCTTTGACCATGTCGTCACGCATGGCTTTTCTGTCCATTTCACCCAAAGAGCTGAACAGCCCGATGGCATACAGCGGGTCACCGGGCATGATCAGCTCTTCGGTATAGCGATAGTCCCCATCGAATGTGGTGTTGACCGATATCTGCAACCCGAAGCGGTTGAATTGGCTATGGGTGGTGCCAATCCCTCTGTCTGGGCCGGCTGAGGGGGTCGAGTTGGGGCCATACCAGATGTTACGTTCACTCGGGGTGACTGTGGCCCCCTCCGGATCGAGAATGCACTCGCCGGTATCATCCTTAATCAGAAACAGGGCATGGCTCTTTTCACTGCGTACCGCGCGCCAGCCTTTGTCATCCTTACGATCGACTTTATAGCGCCACCAGCAGCAATGGGTGGCGCTGAGGGGCGATAGCACCGGCTCACCCCGCATCATATCGGCCTCACCGATCAATTCAACGTAGCCCTGGGGAGCGGATCGTATGCGTGAGGTCGGTGTGTCTTCGATCAGGCGGGCTCGATGGAGGTGGTAGAAAGAGAAATAGAGCGCTGCCAGTGATAGAAGTATCAACAGGGAGCTCCAGAAGAGAAAAGCCCCTGTTCCCAGATTGGCGATTTCCTGCATCAACTAAATAATGTACCCATATCCACGTCAGTCTTCTCCGCTTCGTCGAACTCCAGCAGTTCGGCGGCTTTGAAGGAGAATTGTCGGGCTAGAATGATATCGGGAAACTGCTCGATTCGCACATTGTTGTTGTTCACACTTTCATTATAAAATTCGCGCCGATCAGCAATGCTGTTTTCCAGTCCGGTGATACGGCTTTGTAGATGCAGAAAGGTTTCGTTGGCTTTCAGGTCTGGATAGTTCTCCGCCACCGCGAACAGATTGCCCAGGCCGAGCCGCAGCTGCCCCTCGGCGGCGCCTACGGCACCCACATCCCCCTGTTGCATGGCCGTGTTGACCGCGGCACGAGCATTCATCACCTTTTCCAGGGTCTCTTGTTCGAATTTCATGTATTGTTTACAGGTCTCAACCAGCTTGGGCAGTTCGTCATGGCGCTGCTTCAGCAGCACATCGATATTCGCCCAGGCCTTGGTGACATCGTGTTTCAGACGCACCAGATTGTTGTAAATCATGACGCCGTATATGAGGATAACAACGGCAGCACCAATCAATACAAAAAGCACAATTTCCATCGCTTCAGGAACCTCCAATAGCTATGACGAATATTCGCCCATTTGAATCCCATCAACCACAAATCGCAGCTGATGCCTGGATTGACGAGACGGCCCTGGTCATCGGCAATGTCCATATTGCCTCACAAGCCTCTATTTGGCCAATGAGCGTGGTCAGGGGAGATGTACATAAAATCGAAATCGGCGCCCGTACCAACATCCAGGATGGTTCAGTTATGCATGTCTCCCATGACAGTTATTATCTACCTGGGGGCCGTTCCCTGCTGATTGGCAGTGGGGTTACGGTGGGCCACCGGGTGCTGCTGCATGGCTGTAAAATCGCCGATGACTGCTTTATCGGCATGGGGTCGACGATTCTTGATGGCGCCACCCTGGAGACGGGGGTGATGCTGGGTGCCGGTTCGCTGGTACCTCAGGGGCGAACCCTGGAGGGTGGTTATCTCTGGCTGGGTCGTCCCGCCCGGCGGGTCAGGGCGCTAACAGACAAGGAAAAGGAGATTATTTCCTATACCGCAGAGCACTATGTGAAGCTTGCTCAACGGCATTCAGGTTAGCTGGGTTGCGTGAAATTTGCCCGTGCCCGGGAAAGCTTGGGGGTTCAAAGTGATGTGGGCTAGTTCGACATTTAGGGAGCTGTCGCAAAATTCATTTGGTAGATCGTGTAAGGTAGGGCAGGCTTAAACAAGCTATCAGATCTATAGATATAGACGAGGTGTTAACATGAAGTTACACAGTTCCATTGGAATGGCCGCCTTGATAATAGCTACCCTGCAGAGTGCGCCTGCCGATTCGGCCGTGATGGGCTCGCTGGTGTTTACAGAACCTACGGCGACTGTCGCAGCCAACGACGTGATCGATGTCTGGGTTACCCTCTCCCTGGATGAGAATTCGGGCCCGCTGAGTTATGACAGCATGAGTCCACCTTTACATGGGTGGACAGAGGCGGATTTTCCTGCGCACGCAAATGGGGTGCCATTTACCAGCTACGAAAGTGTCATGCTGTATACCACTCGTACCTGTAACGACACTTTTACGGTCAATTGTGGTGCTGCCGGTTCTCAGTACAGCTTCAGTGTGCCGACGTCGGATTCCTGGTTTGGTCTCCACGGTACCATGGCGCCTGGAGACTCGGCGGATTTTCTGCTTTATCAGTTAACACCGGGGCCAGGTGGCGCAGATCCTGGTAGTTATCAGCTCTATACCGCAGGCTTGGGTCTGAATGTCCAGGGATGGGATAGCTCGGGTAACGCCATCGTTGAGGAGATATTCGGTTTTCGAACAACCTGTATCGACGCCAGCTGTACATTTACCAGGGAAGTTTCACCGATACCCGTTCCAGCCGCGATATGGCTGTTTGGTTCCGCGTTACTGGGTTTGGCCGGGTATTCCTGGCAACGTGAAGGTGTTGGCTGAGTGTAGAGATTGCAGTGTTTTGATTATATTTCTTAACAGTTTTCAGATAAGTGACTCTTATAGAAAATACCATTTTTTCTTTATGGGTATCTGAAAGTTCCACTGAAATACAAGGCCCTGGAAACCGATTTGCTCTCAACGTCCGGGATGATTTCAATCGATGTGGGGTACTCCCCGTAGCTTGTCGCGATGAGAGGCTATGGCCGCGAGTCGCCGCAAACACTCGCCAATATCAAATCAAGCCTTATCTTTTCAATCCTGGCCATCCGGGCATAGGTCGGGTAAATAGACCCCGGCTGGTGAATATCGCTCAAGTAGCCGGAAATTATGCCGATCATCAATTTAAGCGTCTGAAGGAATCTAGGGGCTGTTCTGTGTTGTGAAACTTTTTATCGATACTAGAAGACTCTCAGGTGACCGAAATTTGGGCCAATTTAGTTGCTGCTTGGCGGGTACCATTCATCCGTTACGGCCTGATCGTGTCTGTTACGGCCGTGTTGGCCTTTCCAATACTCTCCTCCCAATACCTACAGCCACAGTTTTCTAAGTTACTCGTTACTGTCGTTGAGCGTCACGCCAAGCTGTCTGCCGTTCATATGCGCAGCATGCTGGGCTTGGGTAATCAGCCCATTACTTCCGCTGTCGTCGATGGTGAATTTGAACACCATATCTCCATGCTGGAGGACGACTACGCCTTATGGAAGACCAAACTGTTCAATGCGAGTGGATTGACTGTCTACTCAACTGACCCGGAAGAGATCGGTGACTACAACAGGCACAGTTATTTTCACGACGTGGTTGCCGGTGGTGAAATTTACAGCAAACTTGTCAAAAAACAGTCGACGACACTGGAGGGAGAGACGGCGCCCCGGGATGTTTTGGAAATCTATATTCCGATGATGAACCGCAGTGAGTTTCTTGGCGCATTTGAACTCTACTATGACATTACAGATGACAATCGTGCGCTGCTTGCTCTGATCAGGCATGGCACTTCATTAATTCACGGTTTATCTCTCTTTATTATGATTTTGTTGTTCATCGTCGCGGTAAGAGCCGGTTTCGATGTGAGGAGGCGGCAGCAATTTCAGGATCAATTGGCAGAGAAAGAGATGAGACTCAGCGCCATGAGAGAGTCGGCCCAGGATGCAATCATTACGACCGATCAACAGGGCAAGATTGAGAGCTGGAATCCGGCAGCAACCCGCATATTCGGTTATCGGGAGAGAGAAGCGCTCGGGCGAACGATTTATGATCTGGTCAGTGTCCCCGGGAATCCACATGAGAAAGACCGGAGCCTTATCGGTTTCATGAAGAAAGAGACCGTCCAGGTTGGTGACGGGGTAGTCGAGCAAACCGGGAAATGTCGGGATGGCAAGGAGTTTCCCCTGGAGATGTCGATAGCTACCATGCCATTCCAAGGCCAAAAACATATGGTATGTGTAATCCGAGATGTGACTGAGCGGAAAAAAACCGAGGAGCAGCTGCGGCTCAGTCATCAGGTTATGGCGTCGGCAACAGAGGGGATATTGATTACCGACAAACAGGAGCGGATTGTCTCGGTCAATAACGCCTTCACCGAGATTACCGGTTACTCGGCTGAAGAGGCGATCGGTGAGAAACCTGTTCTGCTGAAATCGGGTAAGCACTCCGAGGAGTTCTACCAGGCGATGTGGTCAGAGATCAATGCTAAAGGTTTCTGGCAAGGAGAGATCTGGAATAGAAGAAAAGACGGTGCGGTGTATGTTGAATGGTTGGGTATCAGCGCTGTGCTGGATCAAAATGGCGATATTACCAATTACGTCGGTATCTTTACCGAAATGACGCAGCGTAAAGATCAACAAGCGGAGCTGGAGCGGCTCGCTTTTTATGATCCCTTAACCGGTCTTGCCAATAGACTGTTGCTCCAGGATCGTCTTGAGCAGTCATGCAGCTATGCCAGGCGTCATGAATCGATGGTTGCGGTACTGTTTCTCGATCTGGATAAGTTCAAGTTGGTGAATGACAGTTTTGGTCATGAGGTTGGTGATCTACTGTTGCAGGAAGTGGCCAAGCGGATATCAGGCATGGTGCGTGAGGGGGATACTGTGGCACGCCTGGGAGGGGATGAATTCGTCATCCTGTTAAGAGATATACATGATGTCGAGGGCGTTACGCTTGTTGCCAACAAAATTATTGATACGGTGAATCAGCCCATAGTGATAGAGGGTAACCATTGCGCGGTGGACACCAGTATTGGTGTTGCACTCTATCCCAATCATCAACAAGTGGCTGGTTTAATAAAGCTCGCGGATCAGGCGATGTACAAGGCAAAGCGCAATTGTGAAAAGAAGCTCTGTTTTGCTGATTTGGAAGCGACAACGGATTAACTGTTTCTATATCTACAGATTTTGTCTGTTTTATTAACTTGGCACCTTAGTAGTGCGCGCGTCTATGGATGGTGTCAGGGTCACTCTGTCTCTCAAGTCGATAACGAAAGTAACCATGGCTGGTGTGTTGTGGGGCTGCTTGTGAAAAACCGAGTTTGGTTAATTTCGGAGGCTGACCCTCATCAGTCCTGTCTGCGGTCCGTTCCTCGCTTCTTATCGCTCAATAATTAAACGTCGTTAGTTGTCGTGTTTTATCGCTTTGGGTATCCAACCGGGTTCTCGGTCAATGAGATCCAATAATTTGGTACCAGTTCACAGGTTGCGGAATGGGTTAAGGCGTAAAAGTAATTTTCATTTACGATTTACAGGATCTGCGACGTGCAGTACCGAGAAATTTCAACGATGTTTAGATTTGCGCCTTGGTACTGTTTACCTATCACTACTGACCTGAGCGAGATAAATGCTTGTGTTGAATAGGTGTTTTTGTCAACCAATCCATTGTTAGGATATTAGTTTGATAGACATAAAAAGCGATATCGAGTGCGCCATAATCTTCAAGGTGCTTGACTGATGAGATCAACAACTGAAGTCAGTGCAGAAGGCCCGAAGGTCGAGCTGAAGGCTGGTGCGTTCACTCTATTGAAATTGTGTATGTCGGAGCTGGATGCGGATGCCATTGATGGTCTGCTGTGCGAGCGTATCGCCAAGGCGCCCGATTTCTTTCGTAATACACCGATCGTAATCGACCTTACGGATAGTGATGTGGAAACGGCCGATAGCGATCTGGCGGTGGCTGTTGGAGCGATTCGGGGTTACGGGTTGGTACCGGTTGGTGTTCGAGGCGGCTCCAAAGCATTCCAGGAACAGGCGCGTCTATTGGAGTTGGCGGTTTTTTCGGAACACCGTCGCACATCAAAAAAAGATTCCACGAAGAAACCCCACGCCTCCGCATCGTCCACATCCTCCGTAACCGCAACGACCAAAGTTGTTGATACGCCGGTTCGATCTGGACAGCGCATCTATGCACAAGGCGACCTGGTCCTGTTGGCGCCGGTGAGCAGTGGGGCGGAAGTGGTGGCTAACGGGAGCATTCATGCCTATACCTCCATTCGTGGCCGAGTACTCGCTGGGGTGAAGGGTGACGAACAGGCCGCGATTTTTTGTAAGGATCTTAGAGCGGAGCTGGTTTCGATCGCCGGTCGATACAAAGTGAGTGAAGATCTTGAGCCTCGATTTATGGGGCGTCTCGTGCGTGTCACCCTGCTGGGGGACGCGTTGATTTTTAAAAAGTTGTAACCGATCTGAGTGTACCGGACTGTTATTTTTTATACCGAATTAGGAGCATAGAGTTGAGTAGAATCATCGTTGTCACATCCGGAAAGGGTGGTGTAGGGAAGACCACCACAGCTGCAGCTTTGGCAATGGGACTTGCAGAACGGGGATTTCGCTCTGTGGTGATCGATTTCGATGTGGGTCTGCGAAACCTGGATTTGATCATGGGCTGTGAGCGTCGGGTTGTGTATGACTTTATCAATGTCATTCAGGGTGAGGCGCGTCTCAATCAGGCACTGATCAAAGACAAGCGAAACGAGAACCTGTTTATCCTGCCTGCTTCACAGACACGGGACAAAGAGGCCCTCTCCAAAGAGGGTGTAGGTAAGGTGTTGAACGATCTCTCTGAAGATTTCGATTACATTGTTTGTGATTCACCGGCCGGTATTGAACTGGGTGCGACAATGGCGATGTACTATGCGGATGATGCCTTTGTTGTGACCAATCCGGAGGTCTCTTCGGTGCGTGACTCGGATCGTATGATCGGAATTCTCTCCAGTAAATCCCGGCGCGCTGAAGAGGACCGGGAACCGATCCGGGAATATCTGCTACTGACCCGCTACTCCCCCGAACGTGTAGAGCGTGGTGAGATGCTGAGTGTTGAGGATGTGCAGGATATCCTCTCTCTCGATCTGATCGGAGTGATTCCGGAATCCCAGGCGGTGCTCAATGCCTCCAATTCCGGGGTGCCGGTTATTATGGATGGTGAGAGTACGGCGGGGCAGGCCTACAGTGATGTGGTAGCCCGCTATCTGGGAGAGCAGCTGCCGCACCGCTTTCTGGAGATCGAGAAGAAAGGTCTGCTGGGCCGGTTGTTTGGGGGTTAAGGCGATGGGTTTGTTGAACTACTTTAAATCCAAGTCCACATCCGGTTCCGCGTCGGTGGCCAAGGAGCGTCTGCAGATTCTGGTGGCCCATGATCGCGCCGGTCGGGATGCTCCCTCCTATCTGCCCCAGCTGCAACGGGATATCCTCAAGGTATTACGCAAGTATGTTGCGGTCGAACCGGGTGCGGTGAATGTCAACCTGGAACACGATGAGCATCATGAGGTGCTGGAGTTGAACATCGTGCTACCTGAAGGTGAGCGCTCCACCGGCTGACCAAACGTCAACCGGCAGGCGCGTCAGGGCCTGCTGGCACGACTCCTGTCACCGCAAAAAAGCCGCATCGCTAAGCTCTTTGCGGCATTTTGCGGTGATTAGCGTTCATTTGCGGTTTGAATACCTTTACGGCCTGTAATTACCCCCGAAGCCGGGCAATCACCGGTGGGGTTTCCGGCAGAATGCTGCGCCAGAGCCTGAACGATTCTGCGGCTTGCTCCACCAGCATGCCGAGACCGTCCAGCGAGCGGGCGGCCTGATGGGCCTTGCCCCAGTTCTGAAAGGGTGTAGCCTGGTTGCTGTAGAGCATGTCGTAGCACCAGCCCCCTTTGCTCAGGGCGTCATCCGGAATGGCGGGCACCTCACCATCGAGCCCTGCAGCCGTGCCGTTGATGATCAGATCGAACTGCATGCCTTGCAACTCTTCCAGCCCGCAGCCAGCCACCTGCCCATAGTCGGTAAGCACGCTGGCTAACGCGTAGGCTTTGCTGGCAGTCCGGTTGGCGATGATGATGCGCTTCGGTTTCTGTTCAAGCAGAGGTCGCATCACGCCCCGTACCGCACCACCCGCACCCAGCATCAGGATCCGTTTGTCAGCCAGGCGGAACCCCTGGTTTACCGTCAGGTCGCGTACCAGACCGACCCCGTCGGTGTTATCTCCCCGTAGCAAGTTGTTGTCGAGACGGATCAGGGTGTTGACCGCCCCTGCGGTATGGGCTCGGTCACTCAGTTCGTCAGCCAGTCGCCAGGCCTCTTCTTTAAAGGGCACAGTGACGTTCAGCCCCTGTCCACCCTCAGCCATGAATCTGCGCACATCACCGGCAAAATTCTGCTTGTCGCCAAGAATGCGGTCGTAAACCAGGGCTTCACCGGTCTGGCTGGCGAAGGCGGCATGGATCTCCGGAGACTTGCTGTGGGCGATCGGGTTGCCGATGACTGCGTACTTGTCCATAGGGTGCTTCTGTTCTGATTGTCTGTTTCAAAGGTTGCGTTTCTGCGGCTCAATCCTGCAGCCATTGCGCGGCCTGCTTGGCAAAATAGGTGAGGATGGCATCACAACCGGCCCGTTTGAGACAGAGCAGGGACTCCATCACCACCGCCTGCTCATCGAGCCAGCCATTTTGTGCCGCTGCCTTGAGCATCGCGTATTCACCGCTGACCTGGTAGGCAAAGGTGGGCACCTGATAGGTCTCTTTGACCCGGCGCACAATGTCCAGATAGGGCATGCCCGGCTTGACCATCACCATGTCGGCACCCTCCTGCAGGTCGAGCCCTACTTCGTGCAGGGCTTCATCGCTGTTGGCCGGGTCCATCTGATAACTGTATTTGTTGCCCCCGCCCAGGTTTGCGGCCGAGCCAACCGCATCGCGAAACGGGCCGTAAAAACTCGAGGCGTATTTGGCCGCATAGGAGAGAATCCTGGTATGGATATGTCCCTCGGTCTCGAGGGCTTCGCGGATTGCGCCGATCCGGCCATCCATCATATCCGAGGGGGCAACCACATCGGCACCCGCTTCGGCGTGGGAGAGCGCCTGTTTGACCAGGACCGCCTTGGTTTCATCGTTCATCACATAGCCGCTATCGTCGATCAATCCGTCCTGACCGTGGGTGGTGAAGGGGTCCAGTGCCACATCGGTGATCACCCCAAGTTCCGGTAGAGCGGCTTTGAGTGCCCTAACGGCGCGTTGTGCCAAGCCGTCGGGATTGTAAGCTTCACAGGCATCTTCACTTTTTGCCGACATCGGGGTGACTGGAAACAGGGCCATCGCCGGGATGCCCAAGGCGTCAATCGCTTTCGCCTCCTCAACCAGCAGGTCGATGCTCATACGCTCCACGCCGGGCATCGAGGGTACGGCTTCCCGCTGCTGCTCTCCCTCCAGAACAAATACCGGGAAGATGAAATCGGCCGCGGTCAGTTGATTTTCGCGCATCAAACGACGGGAGAATTCATCGCGCCGCATCCTTCTCATGCGTGTGGCGGGAAATTGTGTTCGGCGGTATTGGCTGGACATGTTTGATACTCTGACTGTTTGGGAAAAACCCCTACGATAACCTATGATGCCGGTCCGAGTGTACCATCGGCTGAAAATCACCCCTTAAGTAATGATCCGGAAACGGTAAAAACCCAAGACTCCAGGCTGTATTCATGAGTAACAACAAGCAGAATCCTCTCCATATCTACAACGTCGATGAAGCGGGCTTCGATGAGCGGGTGATCCGCTTATCCCACCAAGGGCCGGTATTGGTCGATTTCTGGGCCGAATGGTGTGCCCCCTGTATCTCCCTGGCGCCGGCCCTGGAGCGGGTGGTCAACGAATATGAGGGCCGGATACAGCTGGCGAAGCTTGAAGTGGACGACAACATGCGACTTGCCGGACGCTACCGTTTACGTGGATTTCCAACCGTCATTCTGTTTGTCGGCGGTGAAGAGAAAGGGCGTTTTCACGGTTCCCGTGCCAGCCACTGGATCAGGGAGTGGATCGTCGAACATCTGGGGGATATTTAAGCAGTCATCCGACGCTGGGTGTCCGAGTCGGTGAAATTGTTGTTCCGGTACTCCGGTTTAGTCAGATTGAAGGAAAGTTTTTATAGAAATACGCAATAAATACAATTAGTTATGGTTTTGTGTCAAATTTAGGTAATTAACTTCCGGAGATGGTTAAAGTTTTTTTCCGCGCGGCCGTCACTATGGGTAAGTTTTGATGGTTTCGATCCTCCTCCGGCGCTGAAACATAAGCGCTTTAAACCCACCCATCCCCCGGGTGGGTTTTTTTTCCTGCCCCCCCCAAAAAAAATTCCGTTCAGCTCCGTATCAGGGTCTCTTTTAGGGCGTCCCGGATTACGGTTGGCCTGGATAGTCCTCCCGTCCTGCCGTGGATCACCAGATCGACGCCGGGAGCACAGCGTAGATTGACCTCCAGCGGGTTCCGTGCCGGGGGGTGCTGGCTGAGATTGGCGCTGGTGGAGACCAGGGGCGTGCCGGCAATCCGACAGAGCGCGGCGGCCACCGGATGGTCGGTAACTCTCACGGCGAGCGACTCATGCTTGCCGGTCAGCCATTCCGGGGTTGTATCCGAGGCGGGTACTACCCAGGTATTCGGCCCTGGCCAGCTTTGTACGACCCGCTGCCAGGCCGGTTCCGGAATTTCACCCAGATAGGGGGCCAGGGCTGCTGGGCTGTCGGCAATCAAAATCAGCCCTTTTGCCTGTGGACGCTGTTTCAGCTTTAACAGTCTGGACACCGCATCCCCATCAAGGGGGTGGCAGCCCAGACCAAAAACAGCCTCGGTTGGATAGGCGATCAGACCGCCGGCGTGAATGACATCACGGGCCAGGCGAAGCTGCCAGGGATGGATGAACTGTTCCACTGCAAATGTTCTTGATTCAGCTGTTGGCGAAATCCCATTGTACGGAGTAACGGTAGGCTTAGAAAGGTTCCACTGCCATCCGGCAGGGGGGCGTCAAAGCGTTGGCAAAGCGCCTGTTTCTACAATATTTGATTGATTTGTCGGGCGAAACTGCCGGGTTATCCGGGTGGGTCATTACGGGCTTCAGTCGAAAAATCCGGAAATCCATCTTGGCAGATCTCTCTGTTCATGAAATAGTCTGTAAAAGTCGGGGCTTTGGGGTGAGTAGCGCGGTGAGTTCACGGAAGTTATTGGTCAAATTGGGCTTGAGTCTGCTGGGGCTGTTTCTGGTCAGCCAGGTATCCGCTCAGGTTTCTCGATACAGTCTGGCTGAGAAAGCGTGGCTGGATGATCGACAGAATCTTAAGGTCGGTGTGGTTGAGATCAGCCCACCAATCCTCTACTTCGAGGCCGGACAGGCCATGGGTCTGGCTGCTGACTACCTGCGTGCCCTGGCCGCCAAGCTTGGCCTCAATCTCGACCTGGTCAACTATAACTCCGTCGAAGCCATGGTGGAGGCTCTGCGCTTTGGCGAGATCGATCTGGTCGGGGCGATGGTGCACTCTGCGGCAACCCCGTCCGATCTGCACTTTTCACGGCCCTATATCACCCTGCCGACAGCTCTCTATGCCAAGCAGAAACTCACGGTCAAACAGCTTGCCGGTCTGGATGGGCAGGAGGTCGCCGTGATGAGCGGGACGATCTGGGAAGAGCTGTTGCCCCATTATCTTCCCGGTCTTAGAACTCAATCGTTTGCAACCCTTGAGAGTGCCCTGCAATCGGTCATCGATGGCAGCATGCCCGTCTATTTAGGTGATACCGCCAGTGTTGACTATCTTCTCGCCGAGGGGCGCTTCAAAGGTTTGAAAGTCGCCCAGCAACTCGACCTGACAATGGATGTGGCGCTGGTCACCCATGCCAACTCCCCGGCACTGCACAGTCTGCTGCAAAAAGCGATCGATCGTCTGAGCCTGGAAGAGCTTCATGAGATCTGGAATCACTGGCCGGAGGTTGAACATACGCTGCCCAGTCAATCCAACTTTTTCGTCTATCTGCTGTGGGGCGTACTGTTGATCAGTTGGAGCGTGATACTGATGTGGATCGTCAACAAACGTTCAAAACGGGGTTTGGAACACCACCGTAGCAAAACCCGGCGCTCCATCAAGCGGCTACGTAAGCGCGAGGAGTTGCTGAAGCATAAGCTGATGGAGATCAAGCACAAGACCAAACGCTACAGAAACAGAACCAAGAGTCTGCGCCGACAGATCGATTTCACCAACGGTGTGCTACCCTGTGCGACCTGGACCTGGGATCCTGCCAAGGGCGAGTGCCTTTGGGAGGAGGAGATGTTTACGCTCCTGGGCATGGAAGTGGAGCAGTTTACACCGACATCCGAATCCTTCCTGGATTTGGTACACCCTCAGGACAGGGAGCTCGTCGCGCCACTGTTTGCTGAGAACAGCATTGAGCCGAGCAAAATCAGTTATCGGTTGGTACTGCCTGACGGCATTGAAATGGTGCTGTTACAGTACAGTCATATCGTTGGGGCGGAAGATAGTGACGATGTCAGGCGGGTCTCTATCTGTTGGCGTATCGACCAGTATACCGGCGCTTCGAAACGTCAACATTTGTCAATTGTGCCAAACACAACGCCTATTTCTGATGAGGAGAGAGGGGACTAGGGGGAATATCCGGGC
>JAKSBX010000241.1 GCA_022360905.1 Chromatiales bacterium | reverse complement strand
GTGTCGAGTCCCAGAGATTCGGAATCGGAGGATAACGGGCTGGTCCCGTTTTGGGCCTGGGTGATGGCCGGGTTCAGCCTGGATTCGGCCAAGTCTTCCTCAAAGGCAAACATGGGTTGAAGGGTGATGAGACAAAGGAAGGTACCAATCAGGATGCTCAGCATGGAAAAGGACATCAATCGCTGGTTTTTAAAGCGAAGTGGCATGAATCAAAACTCCGTACAAACGTGAAAACGTTTTATTTCAATAGCTTTTTGCAGGGTAAGAGGGGTCGGCATTTCCAGGCACACCGGTGTCTTCTCGGCCGAAGGCCAATGCGAGGAAAAGATCGCGTCCGAGCTATTTCGCCTCAAGGACGGTTTCAGGTGTGTATTGCTGGGAGATGAATCGTTAAGGACGGAATGAACAGGCGTTTTCAGGTTTAGGGGGAGACCAGGATGCTTTCATGACGTCGGCAATGATCGGCAGGTATGATCCTATCAAGTCGCAAGGACAGCCCCTGTCGGACATGAGAAAGTGGTTCGAAGGGCAAGGTCTCGATTCTCGATGGGCCACCCATTAGATCGTCACCACGATCACGGCCATATTGTCGCGGCCCCCCTGGACATTGGCTTCCTCGATCAATTGCTGAGTCATTTGACGGGGTGAAGCTTCCGGTTGCCGAAGAATCTGTTCCAGCCGTTCGTGGGGCAGCATGTGGTGGATGCCATCTGTACAAAGGAGGAGCCGGTCACCGGGTTTCAGAATGTCTTCACCATGCGCTATTGAAATAGCCTCTCCGCCAAGGGATTGCATGAGCCGGGAACGGCCTGGGTGGACTTTGGCTTCTTCAGCGTTGATTTGCCCGGTATTCACCAGGAATTGGACATAGCTGTGGTCCTCGGTTCGCTGGTAAAGAACGCCATTGCGAAGCAAGTAAAGGCGCGAATCACCAACGTGGGCGAAGTACAGGTGGTCCCCGGAAAAGATTGCGGCGACGATGGTGGTGCCCATGCCGCGCCATTCGGGATGGTCACGCACCGTCTGATGAAGGAATTGATGCGCCGAAGAGATCGCGTGTTGGAGGATGCCTGGGAGGAGATGCGTTTCGGTCTTGAAGTCGTGGTCACCCCAATTCGTGGGCCAAACCCAGCGGTCACCGTACCGGGCTTCTTCAATCGCGTGCTTGAACCGCTTGAGTGCGAATGTGCTCGCCACTTCACCTGCTTTATGGCCACCGAGCCCATCCCCGACC
>JAKSBX010000239.1 GCA_022360905.1 Chromatiales bacterium | reverse complement strand
CCAGGCGCAGCGCATCCTCGATGGCGTCATCCGTTGTCGCGTAGTGGCGGCAACGACAGCCGCCGGCGGCAGGCCCGAGTCTTGTGCTGTGTATGGCGATGATGGCTTGCAACTGATTTGCAGGGTCGGATTTAAAGTGAATATCACCGAAACCCTGTGCTTGTGCTTCTGAAAAGAGATCCAGACAGGTTGTTTTTCTTCGCGCAATAAAATCGGAAACCTGCTGTGTATTGGTTTGAATCACAGCTGACTCCTTCATCCCACGTGAGATTCTCATGGGAAGGTTTAAGGTAGATTGTATTGTTAGACTGGTATCCGATGCAGAGGTTTCTGCTATAGCAGCTGGTTTATCCGGATCTGTTTCTGAAACCATTCGCGTTGAATCGGTCTAACTATACAATGCAACAACGGCCACTATTTCAGGTGTGAAATGGAATGGTCTGAAAATAACCCTATGGGTGTAGATGGTTTTGAATTTGTCGAGTATGCGGCCGAAGAGAGTCGGGCGCTGGCCCGACTATTCGAAAGGATGGGCTTTGTCGCTATCGGGCGGCACCGTTCCAAAGATGTGATGCTATACCGGCAGGGCGATATCAATTTCATCGTTAACCACGAGGCGGACAGCTTTGCCCGGGGATTTGCGCGGGTACATGGACCCTCTGTATGCGCCATCGGCCTGCGGGTGAAAAACGCCGCCGATGCATTCGATCGTGCCGTTGCGCTGGGTGCGGAACCCTATCTTGGTCAGCCCGGGCCGATGGAGCTCAACATACCCGCTATCCACGGGGTGGGTCGAAGCCTGATCTATCTGATCGACCACTATGCCCATGATTCGATCTACGATGTCGACTTTATCCCGATAGAAGGGGCACCTTTTCATCCCGCCGGGGCGGGTATGACCGGCATCGATCATTTGACCAACAATGTGCAAGCGGGACATATGGACCACTGGGCCGAGTTCTACGAGCGTATTTTCAACTTTCGCGAGATTCGTTATTTCGATATCCACGGCAAGGCCACCGGTCTGCGTTCACGGGCCATGGTCAGCCCCTGCGGTAAGGTTCGGATCCCGATCAACGAGCCGGCGGATAAAAAATCACAGATCCAGGAGTATCTGGATATCTATCATGGCGAAGGTGTTCAGCACATTGCGCTCTCCAGCAGGGATATCTATGCCACGGTGGAGGCTATACGCGAGGCGGGCGTTGAGTTTATGGACGTACCCTATACCTACTACCAGGCCGTCAACGAACGCATCCCCTGGCACAGGGAGGATCTGCAGCGGCTGCAGCGCAACCGGATTCTGATCGACGGCGCAGTGGAGGAGAGCGGCGGCCTGTTGCTGCAGATTTTTACCCAGACCGTCATCGGCCCGATCTTTTTTGAGATTATTCAGCGCAAGGGACATGACGGGTTTGGCGAAGGTAACTTCCAGGCCCTGTTCGAAGCGATCGAGCGTGATCAGTTGAAGCGGGGTGTGATCTGATATGGCTGGCTCACACTGGATCTCCCTGCCCCGTATCGAGGGGATCGCATCCCGGCAGGCCCATGCGGACCTGCCTTCCGATACCTATGAGCGGGAGCTCGGCAGAGAGGGCTTTTACGGGCCCTCAACCCAGATGTACCATCGTCACCCGCCGACCGGATGGAGTGACGTGGAGGGACCGCTGCGCCCACGCGCTTTTGATACCACACAGATAGAGGGACAAGGTGAGTCACCCTGGAACGCGGTGACACTGCTCTTCAACTCACAGACAAAGGTCCGTTTCTGGCGTAGCGCTTCCTCAATGGATCATCTGGTACGCAATGGGGACGGCGACGAGCTGTTGTTCGTGCATAGCGGTAGCGCCGATCTGTTTTGCGACTACGGTCATCTTGAAATCAGTGAAGGCGATTATGTGATGTTGCCTCGTGGCACACTGTGGCGCGTCACCCATGACAGCTTCCTCAGCATGTTGATGATCGAAGCCACCGATGAGAGTTATCGCCTGCCGGAGAAGGGTATTGTCGGCGCACACGCGGTCTTCGATCCGGCGATGCTCGATGCGCCGGCGATCGACGATACCTTCATTGCCCAGCAGACCGAGGAGCCCTGGCAGGTCAGAGTTAAAAAACGCGGACTGATCAGTATACTGCACTATCCGTTCAATCCTCTGGATGCGGTTGGCTGGCACGGAATCCTGGTGCCGGTACGAATTAACTGGCGTGCCATTCGACCCTTGATGAGCGCGCGTTACCATGTGCCGCCCTCCGCCCATACGACCTTTGCTTCGAGTCGTTTTGTGGTCTGTACTTTTGCGCCGCGTCCTATGGAATCCGATCCCGGCGCCCTGAAGGTGCCGTTTTTCCATAACAACGACGATTATGATGAGGTGATCTTCTATCACCGCGGCGAGTTTTTCTCCCGGGATAATATCCATCCCGGCATGTTGACCCTGCATCCCGCCGGTATTACCCATGGTCCCCATCCGAAGGCCCTGGAAGTCGGCAACAAATCCTTGCGCAAGGAGACCGACGAAGTGGCGGTAATGATCGATACCCGGGATGCCCTGGAGGTGGCTGAGTTGCCCGAGGGTGTCGAGTGGCCGGGGTATGTGGATTCCTGGAAAGGCGGCAAGCCGTGAAACTGGCCTCTCTCAGGAGGGGCGGGCGTGACGGTACCCTGGTGGTTGTCAATCGCAGGCTCACCCGAGCCGTGCCGGTGCCGCAGATTGCCGATACCCTGCAACAGGCGCTTGAGTCCTGGGATCGGTGCACAGCGCAACTGGAAGCGGTTTATGCAAAGCTCAACACTGAAGAAGGGGAGGGGTTCGAACTCGATAGCCTTGAATTGGTTTCACCGCTGCCGCGCACCTACCAATGGTTGGACGGCAGCGCCTATCTCAGTCATGTGAAACGGGTGCGCAAGGCGCGGGGTGCGGAGCTACCCGAAAACTTGCTGACCGACCCGATGATGTACCAAGGGGGTGGCGATAGTTTGATGGGTCCCTGTGATCCGGTCTGTCTGCAGGATGAGGCGTGGGGGCTCGATTTTGAGGCCGAGGTCGGCGTCATTACCGACGATGTTCCGATGGGTGTCACGCCGGCTGAGGCGGCCGTCCATATCAAACTGCTGGTGCTGATTAACGATCTGTCGTTACGCAACCTGATACCGGCGGAACTGGCCAAGGGGTTCGGTTTCCTGCAGGGCAAACCTTCCAGCGCACTCTCACCGGTTGCGGTGACAATCGATGAACTCAAACCGGACTGGAGAGACAACAAACTTCACCTGCCGCTCAGGACAGGGCTCAATGGAATCCCTTTCGGTGAACCCGATGCAGGGGAGGGTATGCAGTTCGATTTTAGCGAACTGGTGAGCCATGCTGCCCATACCCGACAGTTGACGGCCGGCACCCTTATCGGTTCTGGGACAGTTTCAAACGAAGATGTCAGTCGCGGATGCTCATGCCTGGTGGAAAAACGGCTGCTGGAGATCATTGAATGGGGTGAGGCAAAGACGCCGTTTCTGAGGGTCGGTGACCGGCTGCGTATCGAGATGCTCGATCGGCAAGGCCATAGTGTTTTCGGTGCTATTGAACAGGAAGTGATCCCGTGTCCGAATTAACACTCTATACCTATTTCCGCAGCTCCTCCGCTTACCGGGTGAGGATTGCACTGGCCTTGAAAGGATTGACCTTCGAACCCCGCTATATCCATCTTTTACATGGGGGCGGGGAGAACTGGCGGCCGGATTACCTGGCCCTGAATCCACAAGGTCTGGTGCCGACGCTGCTGCACGGTCAGCGGATCCTGATCCAGTCACTGGCGATTCTGGAGTACCTGGAGGAGGCTTGGCCGGATCCCCCGCTGTTACCCGCCGATGCACGCGATCGTGCCTATGTGCGATCGTTGGCAGGGATCATCGCTTGTGACATACAGCCGTTGAACAACCTGAGGGTGCTGGACTATCTCAAGCAGACACTTGATATGGATAAAGCACAAACCGAAGCGTGGTACCGCCACTGGATCGCGGAGGGGCTTGCTGCTGTCGAGACCTTGCTCAACAGGCATGCTCAAGCGGGACGCTGCTGCTTTGCCGATATGCCGACGATTGCGGACATCTGCCTGGTTCCGCAGTTCTATAACGCAATACGCTACAAGTGTGATCTGGCCCCTTATCCGACGGCTGAAAAAATCTATGAAAACTGTAGTGCTTTAACAGCATTCAAAACGGCAGCGCCGGAAAATCAGGGAGATAAGGAATAAGGTTGTCAACTGGGAAAAGCTGAAAAAACCAGCCGCGAATGGACGCCAATCACCGCAAAGTAACGCAAACATTGTTGGTCGATTTGCGAAGCTTTGCGGTGATTGGCGTTCATTTGCGGCTACATGAACGGCCTCTATTGGGAGGTGCTTTATCAATCAATCCAGCTGATAGATTAAAGATCCTGGAATAAAACCCTGTATTCAGTCGCAGAACCACCCATCGGAAATTCAGTCTAAACCGTTTAGCAGGGTAAGCTCTCTTCCCTCCGGAAGAGGGTTGTGACGAGGGGCGTTTGAAAAGCTAACTCCTGGCTTTTTCATTCCCCTTTAGCTACTCCTTTTCTCTCACAGGGAGAAGGGCTTCGTAGGGAGTTTGTCAGCTATGAACAGGCACACAACAAAACCCCGGAAACTGCAGAACTTCGCCAGCGAATATCGTCTGGAAGGATTGACCGAACCCTCACTGCGCGCCATTCTCGAACACCGTACCGGTTATTCTATCGAGAAGGCTCAACGCTTCCTCGATTTTCAGCAACGTATCGATCGGGAGCTGTTGCAACACCCTGTGATCAAAAAAAACCGCTACACGGCCTGGTTCAGCCGGGGGCGCCAAACCCACGAACAGGTGCGCGATTTTGTCATCCAGTTTTCGGTCTTCTCCAATCAGTTTCTGGTTGCGCAACTGCAAAAGACCATCAATGCCGATACCCTTGAAGGCATGCGGGCTTCCAAGGAGATTCTCGCCAATGAAATCGGCGTGCTGTTCAATGGACCGCGCCCGAAACTTAATAGCGGTAGGGATGCCGACCTTGAGGGTGATCCTGAACTGGTGGCGACCCAGGGTTCCGTTGACGGTGGTACCTTCCGTTTTCGCGCTGCCCATTTCGAGTGGTTGATGGGAATAGCCGGCAGACTTGGACTGGAGTTTTCCCAGGTCGGAAGACGAGTGCACGGTACGCCGTCCACACTCTTTTTTTGCGATGAGCTGATCCGTCTCTACGGCAGTCCGGCCTACCAGACATCCCAAGCCGCCAGCTATGCGGTCGAGAACTGGGCCGCTGCCGGTTTCTGGGAAGAGCTCATCCAAGGACTGAGAGGGTTTAAAAAGCGCACCGGTACCGATCTGCCGCTGGCGTTCTTTACCTGGCATAGCCGACTCGAAGCGCAACACGCGCGCCACACTCAAGAAGAGCTGGAAGAGCTCTACTGCACGCGCGAGATCGATGAAGACCGCTTTATCGAAGTGGGCAACGAGATGCTGGACGGTGTGGCGGCATTCTGGAACGGTTTGGAGGAGCAGCGGAAAAGCCATTCAACCGAGTGACCAATTGCTCACCCGGTTCGGTGGGGCAGGGCCCCACCCTACATGTTCATCCGATGAACCGTCTAACTCTAATTAAAATGCGAACGATCATCTTTGCGTACATTTGCGGCTTGTTTCACAACGCCCTTCTCAGGCAGTTCGGTGGGGCAGGGCTCCATCCTGGATTCTTTTCCCATTTGGTAGGGTGGGGCCCTGCCCCACCATGGTGATGTGGTAAACCAGAGATCCTCATATCATCCTACGATGGCCGGCCAAAGTCCCTTCTGAAATCCGTTAAGGCAGGCGCTTTACTCAATGCAAGATGGTTTTACATACTCCTCCGATATCGCCCCGCCACCCCATACAGGGCATGTGTTATCTGCCCCCATGTCGCCACGCGTACCGTATCGAGGAGTTCAACAAATAGATTGCCGTCGCTTGCCGCAACCCTTTGCAACGATTCCAATGCCTGCGGCGCCCGCTCCGAATAAAGCGCTTTGAAGGCACCCACATCTTCGATCTGCATCCGCTTCTCCCGGTCGGTGGCGCGAGTCAAGGGTGTTTCATCGGTTGTTGGTTGCCTGCTCTCTTGCATAAAGGTGTTTACGCCGACAATGGGTAAACGGCCATCATTTTTGCACTGTTCGTAATAGAGACTCTCTTCCTGGATACGCCGGCGCTGGTAGAGGGTCTCCATGGCCGGGAGTACGCCGCCCCGTTCGGATAGCCGTTCGAATTCACGGTAGACGGCCGTTTCCACAAGATCGGTCAGCTCTTCGATGATGAATGAGCCCTGGAGCATGTTCTGGTTAGCGCCGAGTCCGAATTCACGGTTGATGATCATCTGGATCGCCAGCGCACGTCGCACTGTAGCTTCGGTTGGCGTAGTCAGCGCTTCATCGGCGGCATTGGTGTGCAGACTGTTGCAGTTGTCTAAGATGGCATACAGCGCCTGCAACGTAGTGCGGATATCGTTCAGTGTGAACTCCCGTGCGTGCAGGCTGCGGCCTGAGGTCTGGATATGGTATTTGAGCCGTTGACTCCGTTCGCCGGCGCCATAGCGTTCACGCAGCGCGCGTGCCCAGATGCGGCGGGCGACTCGGCCGATAACTGCGTATTCGGCATCTAGGCCATTGCTGAAAAAGAAACTCAGATGGGGGGCGAAGTCGTCGATCCGCATACCCCGTGCCAGGAAGTACTCCACCAGGGTAAAGCCGTTGGCCAGGGTAAACGCCAACTGGGTGATTGGGTTGGCGCCTGCTTCTGCAATGTGGTACCCGCTGATCGAGACGCTATAGTAGTTGCGGACTTCATTGTCGGAAATGTACTGCTGCACATCCCCCATCAGGCGGAGTGCGAATTCGATCGGGAAGAGACATTCGTTCTGTGCCTGGTCTTCTTTGAGAATATCCGCCTGCAGGGTGCCACGTAGCTGTTTCAGTGTGTCCCGTTTGATCTGCTCGTAGGTTTCGGTATCCACCAGTTCATGGCTTGAGACACCCAGCAGTCCAAGTCCGAGGCCGTCATGTTCAGGCGGCAGTTTGTCGCGATAGCTTGGTCTGGGTTTGTTCCGATATGCCTTCTTGATCATCAGTTCGGCCTCTGCCCACCGGCCGCTGTTAAGCAGCCACTTCTCGACCTGTTGATCAATCGCCGTATTCATGAAACAGGCCAGTGCGATCGGTCCAGGTCCGTTGATGGTCATGGACACGGAGGTGTTCGGCCGGCAGAGATCAAAGCCGGAATAGAGGCGTTTGAAATCATCCAGGGTCGCCACCGACACACCGGACATGCCGAGGCAGCCGTAGACATCGGGCCGGTTGTCCGGGTCTTCACCATAGAGGGCGACAGGATCAAAGGCAGTCGACAGACGGATCGCACGCTGGCCGCTGGCCAGCAGATGAAAGCGGTGATTGGTCCGTTCCGCGATTCCTTCACCGGCAAACATGCGGGTCGGGTCTTCCGTAGTACTGCGAAAGGGAAAGACGCCGGCGGTATAGGGGTAGTGGCCGGGCAGGTTTTCCTTTAACAAAAATCGTAGCTGCTCACCCCAATCCCCGGTTGGTGGCAGCGCGATCTTCGGGATTCGGGTGTGACTCAGTGTCTCCGAGTAGTTATCACCACTGTATTCCCGCTCGCGGATAGTGTAGTTGTAGCGGGCCTGTCGATAGTGTTCGCATATCGATGGCCAGTTTTGCAGCAGTTGCAGGGAGTCGCTACTCAGTTTTCCAAGCGACGCTGAGTAGCTCTCACGTAGTTTTCGCAGAGTGGGGTCCGGGTTATCATCGCTTTGGGGGTAGGGCTGCAGAGGGCTAGGAAGGAGCGGGTCGCCCACTGTTTTCAGACTTGTATAAAAACCTTGTATTTCGGATGCGGTTCGAGTTTCGTTGCCGATACGTCGATCGATGTCGTATCCCACTCCTGCAATTTCGGCCAGGTACTGTTTACGCGCCCCTGGGATGGTGGTCTCCGTTGCGGTTTTTATCGGTGTGTTGCGGGATTGGATGATCCATCTATCCGAAACGGTGTCCGATAGATCGCGCAGTTTGTTGCACAAAGCGGCGAACAGCAGGTCAACTCCACTATCTGCTGAGCGGTTGGCCTGGGTCGCAATTACCGAAGGGAGAGGCGTTGATAGCGTTGCAGTGGGGTGCTCATAACCCCATTGTCGCTGTACATCGGCCAATGCATCCATGGCTCCCTGACGGTCTGACTTGTTCAAAACGACCAAGTCGGCATAGCCCAGCATCTCAATTTTTTCCAGTTGAGTGGGTGCCCCGTAGTCGCTGGTCATCACATAGACCGAGAGATCTGCAAGCTCCGCTATTTCTGAGTCACTCTGGCCAGCGCCGGCCGTTTCAACGATCACCAGGTCAAAACCGAGTGAGCGCAAATAGAGAACAGATTGTGACAGTGCTTCGCTAGTCGCCAGATGTTTGCGACGGGTCGCCATAGAGCGTAAATAGAGTCGGGGGTGTGCGGCGTTGTTAAACCGGATACGGTCACCCAGCATGGCGCCGCCGGTACGGTGCCGGGTCGGGTCGACCGTTAGGCAAGCGATGTTCAAGGCGTCGAAGCGGGTAAAGAATCGACCGAGCAGTTCATCGATCAGACAACTCTTGCCCGCGCCACCGGTACCGGTGATGCCGATAACCGGACAGCGGTCAGCATGGGCTGGGGGCAAGCACTCTAAGATGGTTGCTGCATCGGCTGTTTGTTGTTCGATACAGCTGAGGGTCTGTGCGATGGCCTGCTGCTCCTGTAGTGCGGGGTGTGCTTCGGCATGGCGGAGGTGCATCCCCATGCGGGTCAGTTCCATGATCTCATCGATCATACCCTGCAGCCCCAGTGTCAGACCGTCCTCGGAGCGATAGACCCGGGTTATGCCGGCAGCTTCCAGTGTGCCTGCTTCCGTTGCGGTTATGGTGCCGCCGCCACCTGCAAACACCGGCAGAGCCGATGCCTTGTGTTTGTTGAGTTCGTTAATCAGGAAATTAAAAAAGTCCGTATGACCGCCCTGGTATGAACTAACCGCTATGGCGTCCACATCTTCCTGCAGGGCGGCACGCACAATCTCATCCACTCCGCGGTTGTGTCCCAGATGAATGACCTCTGCACCGGCCTCGAGCAGCAGGCGGCGTATAAGGTTAATGGATGCGTCATGGCCATCGTACAATGCGGTTGAAGTAATAAAGCGCAGGGGAGCTTTCCAGTGCGTCTGGAGCGATGCCTGCAGCATGTCAGCAGCTTCAACCATCTATCGGCCTTTGGTAAACCGGGCTTTCTATTATGTTTAGTTATCCGTACCGATACATGGTTCATCACTAATCGAGTGGTTAATAAACAGATAGGAAGTTTAGCCGCGAATGGACGCTAATCATCGCAGACTATCGCAAACAGTTTGACCATATTCATGCTGAGAACACCAACCATCAGCTAGTCATCTGACATTGCTCAACATTATCTTTGCAATAGACAATTTGCGTTAATTCGCGGTGATTAGCGTTCATTTGCGGCTTGAAAAATATTTCGTTGATTAAGGTTTTTTTGTCAATCAACCCGCTCTATGGGATGAACCGTCATTGATTTTATTTATATTTGGATATTTAGCGGTTTGGATGGCGGCGCTGCTTTTTTCAAGTGAACCGGATACAAGCAGACAAGGTCTGAAATATTGGACAGGTTTATAAGATGAAAAAGGTTTTTATGGAATAACGCCTGACAGGCCTTAGGGTGCTGCCTTCGGAACTTGTTCACGGAGGTTATTATGAGCCGGGTACTGGATACATTCAGAAACCAGGTGCGCGACTTTACTGAAAAAGAGATCGCTCCGCGCGCCGCCGAGATCGATCGCGCCAATGATTTTCCCACCGATCTTTGGAAGAAAATGGGTGGCGCCGGACTGTACGGCCTGACGGTCAGTGACGAATATGGCGGCACTAATCAGGGTTATCTCGCCCACACTTTAGCGATGGAAGAGATCTCCCGTGCCTCGGGGGCCATCGGTTTATCTTATGCAGCCCATTCCAACCTCTGTATCGATAATCTCTACCGCAACGGTACCCCTGCGCAGCGCGAACACTATCTGCCGAGACTCTGCAGCGGGGAATGGGTCGGCGCGCTGGCTATGTCGGAACCCGGTGCGGGATCCGACATTATCGGTTCGATGAGCTGTCACGCCGAACCAAGGGGGGAGATGTGGGTCGCCAACGGTACCAAGACCTGGATTACCAACGGACCGGATGCCGATGTGTTGATTGTCTACATGCGTACCGCAACAAGCCGATATGCATCAAAGAACCTGACTGCCTTTTTGGTTGAGAAGGGTATGCCGGGTTTTCGCGCAGAAGACCCCATGGACAAACTCGGTATGCGCGGTTCCAACACCGGCAGCTTGATCTTCGAAGATTGCGCAATACCGCAAGAGAATGTCCTTGGTAAAGTGAATGACGGTGCGCGAATGATGATGGACGGATTGGATGCGGAACGTTTGATCCTGGCGGGTGGTCCGGTGGGACTGATGCAGGCGGCTTTCGATCTGGTGTTGCCGTTTATGCATGAACGTAAACAGTTCGGGCAACCGATCGGCAAGTTTGAGTTGATGCAGGCCAGGCTCGCCGATGTCTACACGGCACTGCAGGCATCCCGTGCCTATACCTATGACGTCGCACGCCGGTTTGATCACTCACGCGCCTTGCGCAAGGAGACGGCAGGTTGTCTGATGTTTGCCTCCGAACGGGCCGTAGAGGTGGCGCTGGCTGCGATTCAGATCCTCGGTGCGCGGGGTTACATGAACGAATCACCGGCCGGCCGCCTGTTGCGCGATGCCAAGGTCTACGAAATCGGTGGTGGCACCAACGAAATCCGTCACATCCTGATTGGCCGTGAACTGTTCGTCGAAACCGATAGACAACAGCGAGCGGAGTACCTTACCGGTCACGCTTGACCCGGGGCAGGGACGGTGAAAAATGAATAACAATGACATTGTAATCATTGCCGCAAAGCGCACACCGATCGGCTCCTTTCAGGGCCAATTGGCCTCTCTCTCGGCGACAGAGCTTGGCAGTTGCGCGATCAGGGCGGTGCTCGATGACGTCTCCATTGATGCAGGTTCCTTAAACGAGGTACTCATGGGCTGCGTGTTACAGGCGGGACTCGGCCAGGCCCCTGCCCGGCAGGCAGCGCGTGGCGCCGGGATCCCCGATTCGGTTGGTTGTACAACCATCAACAAGGTTTGCGGTTCGGGAATGAAAGCGATCATGCTGGGCCATGACCTGTTGCGTGCCGGTAGCGCCGATCTGATCCTTGCCGGCGGCATGGAATCCATGAGCAATGCTCCCTACCTGCTAACCGGTGCGCGTGCAGGTTATCGCAGCGGTCATCGGGAGACCCTCGATCACATGCTCTATGATGGTTTGCAGAATGTGGACGACGGTGAAGTCATGGGCTTTTTCGCGGAGCGTTGCGTCGATCGTTATCGGTTCACGCGGGATGCCCAGGATGCTTATGCGACAGTTTCCGTGCAACGTGCGCTTGAGGCGATGCAGTCCGGAGCCTTTAAGGGGGAGATCTGCAGTGTGACTGTCCCGGAAAAGGGTGGGCGGCGACAGGTTAGCGAAGACGAACAACCGCTGCGCTGCAGACCGGAAAAGATCGCGCAGCTGAAACCGGCGTTTCGTGCCGAGGGCGGTAGTGTCACTGCCGCCAGTTCTGCCGCGATTTCCGATGGTGCGGCAGCGGTGTTACTGACCCGTATTGGGATTGCCGATGAGCTGAAGATAAAACCTCTTGCACACATCGTTGCGCACACCAGCCACGCAGACCGCCCGGAAGAGTTTACGACAGCGCCTATACAGGCCATTCGAAAGCTGTATGAAAAGACCGGCTGGAGCGATGCCGAGGTGGATCTGTACGAAATCAACGAAGCCTTTGCGGCGGTGGTGATGGCGGCGATGCACGACCTCGAGTTGGAGCACGGGAAAGTCAATGTCAGTGGCGGCGCCTGTGCGCTGGGCCATCCCATCGGTGCGACCGGTGCGCGTCTCGTGGTCACACTGCAGCATACTCTGCATCAACGCCATCTCAGACGCGGCATTGCGGCACTCTGTATCGGTGGCGGTGAAGCCACCGCAATGGCACTGGAGTTAGTCCCATGACGGTGCTGAAAACAGCGATCGATACGGCAGCTCAAGGTTTTATCGAAAACCGGGCGCAGATGCAGGCGCTGGTGGATGAACTCGATAGAACGTTAAGCGGGCTCGCAGCAGGGGGACCGGCCGGCGCCCGGGAAAAACATCTCGAGCGCGGCAAGTTGTTACCCCGGGATCGCATCAGACGACTGCTCGACCCGGAGACTCCCTTTATGGAATTTTCGCCCCTGGCCGGTCTCGGTCTTTATGATGACCCGGTACCAGGCGGCGGCCTGATCAGTGGGATCGGTTTTGTACATGGCCGGGAAGTGTTGGTGGTAGCCAACGATGCCACAGTTAAGGGTGGTACCTACTATCCGGTGACGGTTAAGAAGCATCTGCGCGCCCAGGAAATTGCCGCACAGAATCGGCTGCCCTGTGTCTACCTGGTCGATTCCGGCGGTGCGTTTTTGCCCCTGCAGGATGAGATATTTCCTGACAGGGATCATTTCGGCCGTATTTTTTACAACCAGTCCCGCTTGTCTGCGCGAGGGATTCCGCAACTTGCCGTCGTCATGGGTTCCTGTACCGCGGGTGGGGCCTACGTGCCGGCGATGTCGGATGAAACCGTTATCGTGCGCAACCAGGGTACGATTTTCCTGGCTGGCCCGCCGCTGGTGAAAGCCGCCATCGGCGAGGAGATCGATGCGGAGAGTCTCGGTGGCGGGGAGGTGCATACCCATCTGTCAGGTGTTGCCGATCACCTT
>JAKSBX010000189.1 GCA_022360905.1 Chromatiales bacterium | reverse complement strand
GCCTGACATGGACTCTAGAGCCCGTCGTCGACTTCTCTCTGGCATCTTGATCGATTCAAATATTGGATCATACTTGAGTGTTTTTTGGGAAGGAAGGAGCCTATCCCGAGTACCTGGCAACATGCGATATGCTACTTTGTTCAAGTACTTATATCGCTTCCCCTTGCAGGAAGAGTTGGTCACATTTTTGAAAAAATATGACTCCCCGCCATGCAGCAACGTAGCCAAGATCGGTGAAATCAAGGGAGCATATCATTATTTAACAGGCGACCTCGAGAAAGCCAAAAGCTGCCTCAGCTCTTCAAATAGCACCAACGCCAATCTATTAAGATCAATTATCGAGGTCGACTCGAATGACACGCCTTCGATCGATGCTCACTTGGAACGGATAAATGATAAAAATCGCCAATTTGCAGAGAGTTCTGTCCTCTTGTACGCAGGATCCTATCAGCGAGCCTTGGAATTGGCCGAGGGTATGTGGCGAGAGAAAGACAGATTACCGCTCCTGAAAAACCCTCATGTGCTCAGCCTACTCATCGGAAAGATTATTGCAGCATTGCTTTTACTCCGCCTTCCTTCAAAAGCATTAACATGGCTCGAAACTAACCTAGAGGAGCTGGACAGTATTTTCAATACAAGTATCTGGGAAGCTATCTGTCGTCGCTATTTAGCAACAGGCGATCACGGTCTGCACTGCTTCGAACGAATCGAGGAATGGCAACAAGCTCATTTACAAAGAGGTCTGACTTTGCGATCACTAGGCAGGCTTGAAGAGAGTCTCGATGCTTTCGAAAAGGAAAATCGCTGTTTCCCTAGCTGGCAAAATACGTTGCAAATTGCTTTGACGCTCCGATGCCTCGGAAAGATATCCGAATCGAATGATACACTTTCCACGCTTCCCGATTACATCTGGTTATTTGACGGAAACAAAAAAATCAAAAAGAGCGACAAACAATTTTGCGATACTTTCTCAAAACTCTACGATATCGAGAGAAATCGCACTCCAAATATCTCTATTGACAATTCAGTCTGGGAAACTTTACTGCGAAGCCACCTTCCGTTTTTTCAATCACTTGTATTCGATGATGAGCCCTTTTTCTGGATGCGTTTTTCCTAATATCATTGTTGCACATGATATGATTGAGTAATGTTTGACTTTAGGGCTGGAGATCATTATGTCAAATGGACATCTGCGACTTGCTTTTTTATTGCCCAATCCCGAGTGGGGAGCAAGGGGGCCACCGAGGAGGGCTCCACCCGAACGAAGATGTTGTCCGGCAGGGTGTAGTCGAGGTTCGTGATTCCTTCGGTCCTTCTCGTTCTCGTGTTCGTCGTCGCCGACGCATCCGGGACCGAGCGCATCATCAAGAAGGACGGCACCAGCCTCACCGGCGAGGTCGTCGGATTCCGCAACGGGAACTACTCCGTGAAGGTCGGCGACG
>JAKSBX010000126.1 GCA_022360905.1 Chromatiales bacterium | reverse complement strand
TACGCTGAGCTTTATCACGCTCAAACCTCCTTTTCGGGTGTGGTAAACGGGTCATTCTGCGGAATCATTGCTGTCCCATTGGTTTGCAATAAGGCGGTTTGGGTTATGCGCAATCCGAAATCATAAGAGTGCAAACAACTTATTGAATCAAAAGGGATAACCAAGCCATAGCTCATAATATACGGTATTTTCACAACGGCTCAAACTGATTTCGAGTGGTGAATTCGAAACCCTGGGGAAACAATGTCATAGTGGGCGGGTTTTATGCAATGTTTCAAACTGTTCGCAATTTATGGTTCTGATGATGGGACAGTTATCGGCAGAAAGAGTTTGCTGGATATGACCAGGATTTTATTTTGAATTCACTGCTGTCCCGTTAACTCAAAATCAGCCTGGGAGATGCATAAAAGCCCCTCTCCCTTATGGGAGAGGGGTTGGGGAGAGGGGAGCTACTCTCTTCCTCTATGTGGCACACTGATGTTTGGTTATCACTATTTAGGTCACAAATCTCGACAGGCTAAAGAGAAGCCACTAGCTAGTATTCTATCGATTAACGTTAATGGGATAGGGGTGTTATGGATTACAGAAGTAAGAAAAAATCTTCTTCTATCGGGTGGGTGGTGTTTGGCTGGGTTTTATTGCAGTTATTTTGGTCTTTAAAGAGTTCTTTCCTGAATATCTTGGTGAAGCGATCTATGGTTGTGCTGTCATCGCAATTCTGATTGCTGTACTAAATGAAATCAGCCAAAGAAAAGTGAAAAAAGGTCATAGACGGGCAAAAAAATGAAGAACCAATAGCTTCTGTTTTTGATGAACTCTTGGGCCTGATTTTTAATACTAATCACTGAACTTCGCTCAGCGCTTAACGGAATGGGCGGCCTATCTGTATCAGCTATCGGTTACATCTGTTGGAGAACCTGTTTAAACCGAAAAGAAATTGATATGTTTTACATGACCTTATCTTTAATCAGCTAAAACGGCTCTCAGGTTGTCGATCTCTCACGCTCTGGAAATCGGAGGTTGGGGGGGTTATGATGGCCATATTGTTGAAATTCGAGGGATCGACCATGGAAAACAGACTTTCTTCAACACTGCGCCGCCTTTCTCTTGGGCTGGTATTCGCATTTTCCCCGTTCATCACAGTTGCCGCTCCCACCGACCAACCCTCAGTTACAACCTCGGGTGAGCCGGCCGATGCGACCATGTCATGGTCTCTCTCTACCGCAGATACGGATCAATACACCCCATTATATGATACCGAGGATGCCATCTCGGTTGAGCTGAGCATCAGTGTGGATGCGGCTTCTGTGGGGGCTGAACGTAATCTCTACCTGGTTGCCCGTGCTCAGGATAATTGGCATATGCGGGATAGTGAGGGGCGCTGGCTCAACTGGAACGGCCAGGTTGACGCGTTGGTTCCGTTCACCCGTAAGGCCCTCTCCGAGACCGAGACTGTCGAAGTACATAGTGGCGGACCCTTGCCACCGGCCGAGTTCGCTCTCTATGGTGGATATGAAGCGGAAGATGGCTCCGTTATCTATAATCAAGACCCCTTAACCTTCATCGTCTTCGATACCGACAATCCCAGCCTGCATCGCTTCCGGCACAATGTTATGCTGGAAGGCTACTTGACCGAGGCGATGATCGCAGCCTATGCAACGGATCGTCCGCTGCCCGATACAAGTGTTGATGATTTCAGCCCGGCGCCGATAGACAGTGTTAACCCGATATCTCTGACCAATACACAGGAGCAGGGGGTGGATGAGGCGGATTTGATCAAATCCGATGGCGTCCATTTCTATAACGTTGGCTGGTGTGACTCAAACACCAATACCAGCTACCGAAAATGTCTCTTCACTTACACCATTGAGGAGCAGCCCGCCTCTAATCAACTGTTGAATGAGGTCGGGATACCGGGGGTGGGCGATGTTGAAGGCATCTATCTCCTCAACCAGCTTGGTGAAGGGCTCTCCGATATGGTTGTGACCGTAGGGGGAGATACCGACAATGATTATGTGGACATTGGCTTCTTTGGGCCGGTACCGATCTGGGAGGAGCCCAGATATTGGTCGCATGGCACCAGTGAGGTGAACCTGTTTCGATTGGACTCCGCGGATACGCCCACCCATGATCGTACATTGAGCTTTGACGGAGCAATGATCTCCAGTCGAGTCATCGGCAATACGCTCTATCTGGTTACCCGTTATACCCCTGATATTGATGGTCTGGATCAATACGCCAATTACGCAGGACAATTTCAACACAATCGTACTCTGTTAGAGAGCGCTACTTTGAGTCAGTTGACTCCGACCTCTACCTTGGGTGATGAAGCGGAACCTCTTATCGACACGGAGAGTTGTTATCTGGCGCCAAGTGCCACTGTCGGTATGTTGGATCCTACCATTATCAATATCATCGCCGTTCCGCTGGCGGATCCTGACAGCTACCAAACCAGCTGTTTCATAGGCACTTCGGAAGTGCTCTATGCCTCACAAGAGGCGATCTATCTGGTTGCACAGGGTGCCGGACAGACCCTTCTCGACAACGGCGAATACACCTCGATTAACGAGGTCCACAAACTGGCGCTGGTCGGTGATTCACAGAGCGGTATGGCCGCCGAATATCGTGGTTCAGCTCAAGTGGTTGGTCATCTTGGTTATGAGCCTGAGTACAAATCCTACCGCATGGGTGAGTATCAGGGGGTGTTCCGTATCGCGACATCCATTGGCTACCTGGGTTCGGCGAACAGCTCCACCAGCGTGACCCTGTTGCGTGAAGCGGCGGATGGCGGCCGACTGGAAGTGGCCGGTAGACTGGATGGACTGGGGCGGCCGGGAGAAGCACTCTACGCCAGCCGCTTTATTGGTAACCGGGGCTATCTGATAACTTTCAAAAAGGTCGATCCTCTCTATGTGCTGGATCTCACCGATCCGGAGAATCCCGTATCCTTAGGCGAATTGGAGGTGTCGGGTTACTCGGAATATCTCCATCCCGTGGGAGAGAACTATCTTCTCGGTATCGGTAAGGAGGCTGTTGATGCCGTTGGCTCGGGTGACAGGGGAGGATTGGGGTTTGCCTGGTACCAGGGGGTGAAGGTTTCTCTGTTCGATGTCTCTGATCCCACCATGCCTACAGAAGTAAACTCACTCGTATTGGGCGGCCGGGGAACCAGCTCGACGATCCTGACCCAGCCCCATGGATTTGCATCACTGCCCCAGACAGATACGCTGCCGATGCGTTTTTCTATCCCGGTGGATTTATATGATGAGCCTCCCAGCTCAAGCAATCCACCACCCAATGTTAGGTGGGGATGGACTCATACCGGTCTCTACACTTTCGACATCCAGTTGGGTGGTACCCCTGGTGTAGAACTCGTAGACCGGTTCGTGGTGAGGGATAATGGTTCGCACAATTATTCATATGGTGTTTGGAGTGACAGGTCTGTAATTCTGGGAGATAGTGTTCACTATCTGCACAGTGGTTCACTCTATTCATCGAATCTGCCGGCGAGGGAGTAATAGGACTCAATAGCTCGAAGCACCGACACCATCTCATATATGCGCAAGATGATTGATGTTATCTTTCGACAATAGAAGTATCAAATCACAGTGTAGGAATGACCTGATATTCAACCTGTCGCATTAAACGAAATGGACGTTAGTGGATAAGGTTGAATATCTGGGTCATTATCGCCAAACATCAAAGTAATCTATTGGCTATTCTGACTTGATGGTAATACTCCAGTCGATGGATGATATGGCCATGCAGAGAGTTTATCCAACGTTTGTGAAAACTGGCTGATGTTGGCACTTCACTGATGGTTAGTGTTTTTTTGCCGATCGTTATTTTTACTTTCGGCCTTCCATCGTACACTCCAATCAGATAATTATTTTTATGTTCGTTGATTACCCATTTGCTTTTTATCATGACATCGATGATAGATTTTTTTATCTCCATATGAGTCACGTCATAGGGAAGGAGGTCAATCTCCTTTTTTAAGTATTCCTCATCAGCAATGACATCATATGCTATGACGCTGTTCATAAAAGTACTCAGTAGTAAAAATATGAATAGTTTCCTCATTACATTTTTCTCCATAAAAAAACCTGAAACTAAGAGACTCAGTACTAAAAAATAGAAAGCCTTTTATACCTTAATTCAGTTATTATTTACACAACTCGATCCGATGGTACAAAAAGTGATATGGGCAGGTTATAGACCTGCCCATGCACTATAGATAACTGGGTTAACGTTTAATCTTACGCAACGTCCGTTCCGTCCAGAACTTATTGCGCAGCTTGGTGTTGAAGTGAACAACCTTTCTGGGCACGACCGCTAAGCTCTCTTTGCCGGTGGTCAGGTCAACACCATACCAGTACTTCCAGAATAGTGCTCTGGGGTCACCTTCACCTTCATTTTTGACCAGCCCCCAGTCACGATCGATGACTTTGATCAGTTCATCGTTTTTGTAATAGAGTGTACGGTAATCGGCAAAGCTCTTGGTATCCACATAACTGATACGGTAGTCATACCACCAGTCATCAAAGTGGGTTGTGCTTTTTAAACCGTATACTTCTTTACCCAGGTGTCGGCAACTGCGTTCGGGGATGCGTCCGGCATTGCGCGAAACTTCCCCTTCCAGACTGTCGATCATACCCAGGCAAGTGCGCATCGTCTTCTTACCCAGAAGTTCGTGGCTTTCGTCTGATGGTTTGCGTAACATGACATCACCAAAGGTGAAAACACTGCCACCCCAATCATCTTCATGAGCGGGTTGGGCAAAACGTCGGATCTTACGCAGTTTTGGTAACCAGGCCATGTAGTCCTTGTTTTTCTGCTCATCCCGATACTCGGTCACCAGCATTCCGGTACCACGCAGTTTACCTGAATGAAAAATCGCCAGATCTCTGGACTGGATCGAGTCGTGGTCGCTGTAGTTGTTGTTCAAGTGGCGCTCAACCGTTGTCTTTGTGGCTGTGTCATTCGCTCTCTTATTGACCAGCAGACTCAGGGTCTTACCCCTCCGCTTGATAGAGAAGTTATCGAAGCTGTAGAAGTGGTTGGCAAAATAGACCTGATCAGCCACCTCATCGGCGGTTAGCTCAGTGCCAGGCTGAGGGTATGGTAGATTACGGTCCACCCCGGCCTCGAGTTGTACGGTGACAAAGAGTGCTGGGAGTAAGGGAATGAGGCGATGTGTCAACTTCTGTACTCGCATATTCCTATCCTTTAGTGGTTGTTCTGGCTGGACTGTGCGTTCAGCTTCATCTCACGGGTATATTTGAAAATATCCTGCTTGACCCGATCCAAATCACCTGTGGATAGATAGTCCTCATGAAGCCGCTTTTTATAATCGTCTGAGAGTTTCTTGAAAAAGATATAACTGCCGGGGGATTTGTCGCGTATGTAATCTGAAAATCCCTGCAGATCGGCCAATTGGGCTGAAACGGTACTGGCATCACCCAGCCAGCTGGATTCTGGTGGGGCTTGAAACTTATGGGTGGTGAACTCATCGGCATCGGCCTTAACCGCTTTGATATACCCAGGGTCGAGGGCGTGCGCACTGCTCATGGAAACAGCTACTGAGACTATTCCAAATAAGGATGGACAAAATCGGTTAGGCTTTAATATCACGAGTGCTCTCCTGCGCGTACAGCTACTTCATCAGCTGGCAGATTCTGTACCAAACCGCTGTTGAGAACCTATGATCAAGGTCAACGTAGGCAAAGATTTAAAGCCACTAGTCTGGTGGCTGCCTGGATCGAATTCGGTTCTCTTCTTATATGGACTGTCGAATCTGTAGCTTCCTTTAACTTATCTGGTCTGTCAGGTCCGTATCATTACTGAATTAATATTGTTGTTTGAGGTCAAGGGTATTCCTATAACCTGTGACAGATTACCGAGTTTAATCGGCATCATTCAAAGAAACTTGATCTTTGTTTGGTATCCATAGAGTCAGGGGGAATCTGATCCAGACTGCGATCACATATTTGATGGCTATTGCTGACTGCCATTTCAGCCAGTGTAAATGAGGGCTATTCTAAACACACTTGTATGGGTGGTCTTCAGCTTTATAGCATTGCCAATCAGTCAATCCGGTTTTTTTATTTTAATCTCTATCCGAGACCAGCCCAGGGAAAAGGCCATATCTTTAGCATGGCTTCTGATCGACTCCTTTAGGTTATCCCAGTGTGTGAGGGATCTGAGGAAAAGCAAGCCTATACCCTGCCTCAGGGCCTTTCAGACGAAAACTCCGGGACTAAACTGGTCAATGGTGTCCAGTTCGATGATCCAATCATCACCTCACGCATAGCAAAACTGTTTGATTGGGATACAACTCCAGCCCTACAACGCCTTCAGAATATGGCATCGGTAGGATTAATCGTCGTCAACCCGTCTCTTTCTTCTTCAGAAGCGGTTCAAGCAGATCCATTGGCAGGGGAAAAACCAGCGTGTGACTCTTGTCACCAGCCACTTCGGTGAGAGTTTCCAGGTATCTGAGCTGAATCGCCTGGGGTTGTTCGGCGAGGATTTTCGCCGCCTCGACCAGTTTTTCGGCAGCCTGCTGTTCGCCTTCCGCATGGATTACTTTGGCCCGTCTCGCCCGTTCCGCCTCGGCCTGGCGGGCAATCGCCCGGATCATACTGTCATCCAGGTCGACATGCTTGATCTCCACATTGGAGACCTTGATTCCCCAGGTGTCGGTCTGTTGATCAAGAATATTCCTCACATCGTTGTTGAGTCGTTCCCGTTCTGCCAGCATCTCGTCCAACTCGTGCTGACCGAGTACGGAACGCAGGGTGGTCTGGGCAAGCTGACTGGTGGCGGCCATATAGTCCTCAACCTGGATGATGGCCCGCTCCGGGTCCAGCACACGGAAGTAGACCACCGCATTGACCTTGACCGAGACATTGTCCCGGGAGATGACATCCTGGGAGGGTACATCCAGCACGATGGTTCGCAGGTCGACTCGGACGAACTGCTGGATCACTGGGATTATGATGATCAATCCTGGCCCCTTAACCCGCCAGAAGCGACCCAACATGAAGACCACGCCTCTTTCATACTCTCGCAGAATCTTCAGCGCCGAGGCCAGGAAGGCCACTACCAGAAACAGAATGATCGCATAAACGTAGAGCGTCATGATCCCTTCTCCTTTTCAACCGGCATAACTTTTAGTACCAGCCCCTCTCTGCCGGTAATCTCTACCAGCTGATCTTTTTTCAGGGGTTGCATCGAATGGGCTCGCCTTATCTCGCCATGAACTTTGATATCGCCCTCACCGCTGAAGTCCTCTACCACCACACCTTCACTGGTCAACATCTCCTCGCGACCGCTCACGACGGGGCGGTTTCGTGACTTGATGGCCATGCCGATGATAAAGATCATCAGGAAAGCACTGCTGGCAGCGACTGCCAATATCAGCGGTAGTGATATGCCATATCCTGCTTGGTCGGTATCGATGAGAATCAGCGAGCCGATGATGAAGGCGGCCACACCGCCGATACCCAAGGTACCGAAACTGGGCATGAAGGCTTCCCCCACCATTAATGAGAGTCCCAGCAGGATCAACGCGACACCGGCATAGTTGATCGGCAGCAGATGAAACGCATAAAGCGCCAATAGCAGGGCGATGGCGCCCACTGTCCCCGGCACGATGGAACCGGGATTGGCAAATTCGTAGATCAGGCCATAGATGCCAACCAACATAAGAATATAGGCCAGGTTTGGATTACTGATAATGCTCAGTAGCTGACTCTGCCAATCAGGCAGATGTTTCTGCAGAATCAGGCCTTCGGTATTCAGTCTTTTTTTGCCGAGCGGGAGCTCTACATCCTTGCCGTTTAATTCAGTGAGCAGGGTGCTGGTGTCTGCTGCTATCAGGTCAATGACACCTTGTTCCAATGCTTCTTCCGCGGAGAGACTGACGGCCTCGCGCACGGCCTTTTCTGCCCAATCGGCATTTCTCTTGCGTAAGCTTGCCAGGCTGCGTATGTAGGCAGCGGCATCATTGACGGTTTTATCGGCCTTGGCACCACTCTTTTGCGGTGCGGCAGCCTCCTGCTCGTCTGTTTCTTTGGTTTTCTCCGGGGTAGTGTTCGGCGCCCCACCCAGGGATACTGGTGTGGCTGCCCCAAGGTTGGTCGCAGGCGCCATGGCTGCAATGTGGCTGGCATAGAGTATGTAGGTGCCGGCACTGGCGGCGCGTGCCCCGCTTGGGGCCACATAGGTGACCACAGGAACCTGGGAGGCGAGAATGCGCTTGATCATGGCCCTCATCGAGGTATCCAGGCCACCCGGTGTGTCCATCTGCAGTACCACCAGCTCCACCGCTTCTTTTTCCGCCTTGGTCAGCGCTCTGTCCAGGTAGTCTGCAGTGGCGGGGCCGATGGTTCCGGAGATCTCGAGTAGCAGAGCCCTCGGGCTTTGAGTCTCGGCATAGAGTGGGTTTGCGCCACTGAAACAGAAGCAGATGAAGAGAAACAATGACACTGCATATTGAGCCACAATCCACTCCACAATGTTTGGGGCCTGTTAACACGAATCCAATGTGCCCTGCTGGGTCTGTTTTGTGCCCAGCAAGCTCTGGTTCATCCGCTGTTCCACCGAATGTCGGAATCCTTGTGCTGGGTATTCCTGGGTCCCAACATTTGCCGGGACGGCGAAAAGTGGATTCATCAGGGGTTCTTTTATTATTTTATCTTAGACCCAAAGCGGGCTATTGATGTTCCCTATTACCAGTCAGTTGAGTATGAATTTGCAAATGATTATTAACTGTTTTTATGATGGCAAGGCGTAAGCGGGGACTCAGATCTATGGTAGGGGCCGGAACAGGATATGAAGCGGTTTAATTTTTGTCCGCATTGTGGCAGCGAGGGGCTGACATGGCGTGAGGAAAAACACTGGTTTTGTGACGATTGCGGGTTTATCTACTACCACAATGCTGCAGCTGCAGTCGGTGCCGTTCTCAGATGCCGGGATGAAATACTATTGACAGTGAGAAAGCATAACCCTTGCCTGGGCATGCTCGATCTGCCAGGTGGTTTTGTTGATTATCATGAATCTCTGGAACAGGCACTGAGTCGGGAAATCAGTGAAGAGCTGAATCTGCCTATTGCCGAGAATCGATGGCGTTACTTATTCTCATATGGCAATCGCTATGAGTATGCCGATATCCAATACTACACGACAGACGCGTTTTATCTCCTGGAACTGAAAGATAAGCCGAAGATCGTTATTGGCGATGACGTGGCTGAGGCCAGATGGGTGAAAACCAAGGATGTGACACTGGAGTCTATCGGTCTTGAATCTGTGCGGAAAGCAGTAGGGCGGTTTCTGGAATTTGGCTCTTAGGGCGTGTTAACACGAATCCAATGTACAGCGATCAAATCACAGAAAAATAAAAAATATAAAAGCTGCACCAAAAAGCCAGCCAGCAACGTAACAGACCGGTTTCTGAAAGCCATCTGCGCAGCAAGTTTCCGATCCTATGGGCGAGCCATATGGTCAGCAGAAATCGGCTGAGACGTGCAGGTATGGTAGCAAGCAGAAAGAGAGTGACCGATGCGTCACTGTGCATAATCTGTACGGCCAGTGTTTTGTATGGCGTGCCGCTGAATGCGGCTGAGAAGATGGCAAGTATGGCGTTTTGTTCAAGTTGCTCACTGACCGACAGCATCATTCCGGGTGATATGGCGGGAACCGACTCTACCCAGTGGTAGGCGGTATCGGCATCTATGTAACTCCATAGGATCATTGCCGTACCACCCAACAGAGCAGCCATGCTGGCGTAGAGTGCCGCCTTTATTGCGTAGCCGAGAGTATGTGTGATGGTGAGTCGTGTAAGCCAGATATCCGGCACAAAGAAGAAGAGTGTACTCTCGGCGAAACCCCAGAGTGCGGCAATTGCTATTCCCACGATGGAAAGCTGCCTTCGCTGGCTAGATCGGTGATTTGTCTGTTCACGCTCTGCATAAATGAGTTGCGATCACCTGACCATAAGAGGGCGCTACCGACAAAGACATCACAGAAAAAGGGTACCAGCAGGGCCTCGCCCTTGGGTAGCGCCATCCCCAATCCATGCATATAGACAGGTACAAACTGGACTTCTGGACGACGTTGGGCGATATGGGCAATGCCGGTTTTGAAACGGCCGAGTTGTTCTGGCTTACCACGGCTCCCTTCCGGAAACAGAATCAGTATCTCTTCATGATCAAGCGCTTCGATTATCCCGGCCAGAGGATCGTTGCGGCTCCCTTTGACTTTACGCTGCAGTGGGATGATGCCAATGATGTTGGTTGCGAACCAGGCCAGTAGCGGGTTGGAGAGGAAATAGTCCATTGCAGCAACTGGGCGCAGTTTGGGCAACAAGCGCAACGGCAGTAACGAGATCAGCACCATGGTGTCCAGGTGGCTGTTGTGGTTGGCAATGATTACGGCCGGCCCCTGGGAGGGTAGTTGTTGACGACGGCGTACATTCAACCCCAGAACAATCAGAACCAGTGGGCGTACAATCAGCAGAAAAAAGAGAAATCGGAGTGTTTTAACCATGATTTCTCAGTAGTGCAGATAGTAAATGAAGTGAAAAAAGAGCGGTGCTGTAAAGGTGAGGCTGTCCACCCGATCCATGATGCCGCCGTGCCCCGGTATTAAACTACCGCTGTCTTTTACCCCAATGTCCCGCTTGATAGCGGAGATCACCACATCGCCCAGGAACCCCCCGAGACCGATCAGTAGACGAGCCATCAGGGCCTGCTGGTGACTCAAAGGGGTGAGGTAGGGCGCAATCAGCCATGCGGCAAACAGTGTAGTCACTAAGCCCCCTGCCAGTCCTTGTTGGGTCTTTTTCGGGCTTACTTTAGGAACGACCGGGTGTTTGCCAAACAGTTTGCCCCAAGTGTACTGGGCTACATCATTGAACTGGGTCAGAAAGACCAGGAAGAAGAGCAGCCCTGCGCCGCCTGCAACATTGATATCGTTCGGTAGTGCGAGTAGATAGGCGGCATGACTTAGACTAAAGACCGTAGTCATCAATCCCCAATGCAGTGTCCCGGCCGCTTTTAGGAATCCCTCGGTCTCGCCCGCCAGGACCATGCGGGCAGGAATCAGCAGAAACATGTAGACCGGGATGAAGATGATGAACAGG
This sequence comes from Chromatiales bacterium, assembly GCA_022360905.1. Taxonomy (GTDB): domain Bacteria; phylum Pseudomonadota; class Gammaproteobacteria; order Chromatiales; family Chromatiaceae; genus Thiodiazotropha. The sequence goes on along the minus strand of JAKSBX010000126.1, from coordinate 22,818 downwards.
CCATACCAGCCAACGGCCGCCCAGTAAAATTGAATCGGAATGGCGATGAAGGCCCAGAAGATAACCCTTCGGTCAGCGCGCCGGGTGGGTATCATGGAAAGAAATTCTTTGAATGCCAGAAACGAGATGAAGGCCAGGAAGATGATAGAGATTGTCGGTGATACGGCGATGGCAAAGGTGAAGATGACCACCATTACCCACCAGGAGTTGATTCGGCTGCCCAGCTCCTGATAATCCTTGCCGCTGCGGTAACGCAGTATTGTGACCAATAGGGTGGAGAAGAGTAACAGTGTATAGACGCCGGCAAGTGCCCAGGTCACCGATAAGCTTATATTACCCAGCATTGCGGGTTTCCCCTTTTACTTCTGCAAGTCCATTTTTAGCCCGGTTTATCAGAGTGATGCAGCTGAGCAGCAACATAACCCACAACAGCCAGTCCGACCAGCTGCCCGGTTCGATACCCAGACCGAGCAGAAGGCTTAATGCGCCAAACACGAAGGCCCGGTCGCTTTTTCCGAATGGTCCGTCGTAACGTCTGGAGGCACCGATTTGCACCGAAACTACACCTACCATCTCAACCATGATAGAGACAATCACGATGAGCGTAACCGACACAGGATCAACCCCCGCCACCAATGCCAATGGTAGATAGAGTGCACTATCTGAAACAACATCCCCCATCTCATTCAGCACGGCACCCAGTCTGCTCTTCATGTCGTGTTCCCGCGCCAGCATGCCGTCAATTGCGTTAAGCGCCATCCGAACAAAAAGCCACAGCGGCATCAGAAGCAAGAGCAGCTTGTTTTCAGGGTTCAAGGCAATTGCTGCGCCCAGCGCTACAGAGAGTAGCAGTGCAAAGAGCGTGACCAGGTTGGCTGTAATCCCCAATTTAACCAGATGGCTATTGAGTGGCCGAAGCATGTTTTGGAATCGGGGTTTCAGATCGTAGATGCTGGGCATAGGGTTCCTTGCTGTTCTTGTGATGTATCGTCCATGGCGGAGTAGGGGGGATGGTAGCTCATTGTTTTGCTTGGGTTCAACATTGCAATCATGCTGTGTAGCCGCGAGCTAACTCTGGGTGTTGGATTGGTGGTAACAGACCCTAGGCTCGGTATATTCCAGGCCGACTTTCCACGCCATAGGGAATCTCCAGATAGACACAGGTTAATTGCAGATCCTCATCGAAACGCATATCGCTATAGAGACGGTCACCCACCACTGGGTATCCGATACCGCTCAAGTGCCTGCGTATCTGGTGCTTACGCCCTGTTTCAATCTCTACCTGGAGCAGTGAGCGGTGTTGTAGCTGGTTATATTGTAGATGGGTTACCCGGCTTAATGCCGGGCGGCCATCGATCGGTTCGTCGATCACTTTTTCTTTTTCATCTGTGGGGTAACGACCCACCACCCAGGCTTGATAACGCTTCTTGATTTTGCGATCACGAAACAACCTGGCCAGCTCTGCGGCAACCCGTTTCTTGTGAGCCAGAACCATCAGACCGTCTGTTGCTCGATCCAGACGATGGATCAGAAAGACTGGCCGTTCAGGAGTGAGGTGGGTTTGAACCCAGCGATCGATCGCGCAGTGATCGCCCCATTTGGAGCCTTGTGAAAGCATACCTTTGGGTTTGAACCAAACGCTGAATTCCCCCTCATCCGCGACCAGCCGGGCATCTGGAGGTTCAGCGGCAAGGACTTGTTCGTTGTAGTAAAGATGTATGTGGTCACCTTGTTGCAACCGGCTCTTGGCGCGCCGTATACGCCGTACACCGCCATCACGCTCCAACCAGACGGCTCCTTTCCACATAACCTGTTTGATCTGTTGACGGGAAAAACCGCTGGCTTTTGCCAACAGCTCAACCGGGTTTCCTGATGGGTGTTCTACGCTGATGTGAAATTCGGATGCCGGCATAGAGTGAATCCGGGTGCCCCATTTAGGGGCTTCTTGGGACCTTCTGAGATCCTCAAATGAGCGTTAATTGTGGAGGCTGAATTTTAGCATGCCTTCGCTTGATTCTGCGATAGCCGGAATCGCTATGGCCGCGAATGGACGCCAAGCACCGCAAATACTCGCCAATATAAATCAGAATCTTAAGATTTCAATCATGTCGTCAAAGCTCAAATTTGTCCGGCATTCGCCGGGATAACAAACAGTTCAATCATCAGGCTCTGCTGAATTATTGGCGAGTATTTGCGGTGCTTGGCGTCCATTCGCGGCCAAAATGAGTCTCACCATCTACACCGGTAGAGCCGTACTCTAAATCATCTGACGTTATTCCGGACAGCAGTGGGCATTTGCCGGGATGACAATTCGAGAGAGTCAGGGGCTCTCTGATTCTGAAAGATTAGCTGTGAACTCAGTAGACTATTCAGTAATGGGATACTGCCGTGCCTGCGTCGCAATGAAGTGTTGCGTTATGTACATTGACCTTGACAGGTTTATCGGATTTTTCAATTACCAGAGTCATCATCTCTAGGCTAACCACGGGCAGCAGTACGCATTCATCAGAGGGCGTGCCGTCAAAGATGTTGATTACCAGATCTGTTGAATGCGTTGTGTCTACATCGGAAACGATTGCTTGGTAACCGCTGCTGGGTTTTAAACCGAGCCCGCCAACCACAACCTGTGAGGTATGAAAGTCGACATCGGGCGGACCTGATAAACAAGGATCATCCTGCTCATAGGGGGTGTCTGAGGGAAAGACACAGTTTATTCCATTGGCTGGTAAAAGCTCGTTATAGTAGAAGTTGCCCCAGTCGGCTTCCGTGGTAATCACATTTACCCATGGGTATTCGTGGGGCATGATGTATTGCAGTTCCAATACTTCGAATTCACCCGCCTGGATAGGATTCGTTAGAAATAGAGAATAGCTTGCGAGACAAAGCAGTGCTTTTTTCATGATATCTTCCTTAATAAATAATATGTCCTTTTTATGAGCGTTGATATGTATAAACGAATTGCTCTTTTCGTGTAAAGCAAGGTGTGATGATTTTAATTATAAATTGCTACTTACTTGGAGTTTTTGCTAAAAAATAATCTATACCAAATAACGTCAAGATCTATATGAGGCGTTAATAGGCTTGAAAGCAGGCTGAAATATATGGCTGTTTATTTAATGTTGAAAGCCTATTATTTTCAGCATGAGTGAGCTGCTTTGCTGATAATCTTGGGGCTTTGAGTAAAGGCGGTTGATGCTGAAAAACTGCATCAAAATAGGGAGGCGTTTCCGCTAAGCCCTAAGCTCAAAATATGCGCAGCGGGAGGGATTGCAATGATGTGTCGTTAACTCCAGGCCAACTCTGAATTCTCTTCCAGCAGTGATCTGAATTCATCCAGGTTTAATGAAGCCGAGCAATCAGACGCTGATTTCTGGTTGTTCGGTAGTAGCTGCTTGGAATCCAAATGCATTGTCTGTTTGATTTTTAATAGTTCCAGATTGTGCAGATAGTGACGATCTCTGATCAACAAGCGTTTGTAGATACGTATCATTCTCTCATCTGTGTCGTTTTTAGGCGGTGTATGCCTGGCGATTTTTTGTTTTAGATAGTCACACTGTCTTTCAGTGGAGAGTGAATAGGATTCCAGGTTACTCATAAGTACATTCCGCGTTGGCATGGTCGTTAAATGGTCAACTTAAACAAGCTTTCGGCTGTTGATCTTGTTTAAGGAAGCAGAGTAGTAAACCGCTGGTTATCAAATAAAAAGCAGAAACTATGCCAAGCAAATAAAAACAAAGAGTTAATAACGGCTGATCTGTTTGATTGTAAACATATCCGACAATTTAAGCGTTTTATTCTGATTTTACCTGGTTTGTGGAATTGGTTTGATGAATCGTGTTTGTACACCATCTGTTATTGGCGATTGATAATAAGTAACTTTTAATTCTCAACTCGGGCGGGATATCGCTTACATACATCCAAAGTGGACTGGCTGGTCTTCCGGTGGACCCGAAATAGTACGGACTCAACTCGAAGCTTGAAGGAGGGTAGCGAACTGTTGTTTGACAATCGGATTAGACAAACCAAGCGTCGAGTATAAAAAACAGGATCATTAGTGGAAACAGGATCGAGATAAAGATGCTGCCGATACCGGATAGGATTTCCGCACCAGTCAGAAACCACGGTTGATCCGCCCAGCGTTCCTTTACAAACGTCCGGTAATCTTTATCGAAGAGGAATTTCCAACCTACAAGATAGTCGATATAGCTGGGGTTACGGTAGGGGCGTGTCGTGTTGGAGTTCATGGTTTCATCTCTCAATCGGGCTGGTGCGACGAAAGTCGGCAAAGAAAAAATCAGCCGGTTAGCCTGCGGAGTTCTGGAGGGAGCAAGTGGGCAGAACTAACCAGTTGGTCTCGCACCCATACATGGTCTCAAATTCAGATTGCAGAATTGTGACTCTATTGTGACAAGAGAGGGTATCCGCCTCTTTTTCAATCTGTTAGCTCTACTGCTCATCACGAAGGCACGCTGAAACCTCTAACTAACTGAATTTCATCGGTTTCGGCATAATCCTGGTGGTAAAACGCTGAGGATTGCGGTTGGCTTGGTCAAGAATCACAACCCACCACCGTGGTTTTTTCGATACACCCCTTTCTACAGTTTCAGTCCAGCAGCCCATTTTCTTGGGTTTCCAGGGTACCTGCCAATTCATCGAGGCGCATCGCTTAAAAAAAATGAAACGAATGTGAATCCAACTGCTGACACCCCCCGTATAGGTTACTGAAAGCTGAAACAACAGTTCTCAATATTTAAAACGAGGAGATATAAGATGAAAACACTAATTGTCACTGCAGCAATGATTTTTTCAGCCAGCCTGTATGCCAGTCCCTTCGATGTGACAGGCCAGAACCCTGATCTGTACGATGGCCATGCGAACTCCACCATGCTGCCGACAGCGGTTCAACCTGGAATCGGCGACTCATACGGTAGCTCCATTCTTCACTCCGGTGGCTATGCCAAGACCAGCCATACTTTGCAGGGCGGCGTGGATGAAGGTTATGGCAGCGTTCTGATCGATGTGGGCACTCCGCTGAATTGGTAATGTCTAAGCATCAAAGCCCCTGGGTGCGGCCCGGCTGCACCCAGGGGATAATGAGTAGGATGGGCAAAGGAGAAGTATTGTGCCTGTCATGCGGTGGCGAGTCTGGTGATTCTCGCTGCCAATTGACGGGCAGGATACCCTTTGCTCATGCTGCTGTTTGCTGTGGATCTGGATGTTCACACTCGCTGTGAGTTCTTTTAAGAGGTCTATCGTGCAGCCTCAGATACCTGTCTTATTGGTCATACTGACCCTTATGATTTCGTCCTGTGCGGTTGTTGACAACAAAACGTCGCAACAGCATCGCCTGATCCCGGAAGCCGGTATGGCCCAGGTGCGATCCGAGGCGATGAAACTTATCGACCGGATGCTCGAGGAGGAGTTTGTTCCCGGGTTGAGTGTTGCCTTGGTCAACAGGGAAGGGGCCTTGTGGCTGGAGGGATTTGGCGAGGCAAACAGTCGTTTAGGGAGTCCGGTAACCGCAGATACGGTTTTTAGGGCAGGCTCTCTGAGTAAGCCGGTTACGGCCCTGGGCGTGATGCAGCTGGTGGCGCAGCAGCGTGTCGATCTGGATGCGCCCCTGAGTGAACAGCTCAAACAATTCTCCATTCGGCGACATGAATCTTCTGTCATGCCGGTTACACCGCGACAGCTGCTGAGTCATCGCAGTGGTTTACCCAGTGATCTGCGCAAAGGCATGTATACCGATACCTACTTTACTCAGGTCACTGGATTGCTGAGTAATGAGTATGCCGCCTATCATCCAGACAAGGTCTACAGTTATTCAAATCTCGGTTATGACCTGTTGGGTCATCTGATTGAGATCCAATCCGGTGAGCGATTTGCTGAACAGATACAGCAGAAACTGCTGAAACCGATGGAGATTCATGAAAGTGGTTTCCTGGTTACGGCAAAGATGCAGCAGCAGCTCTCTGCCGGACATCTGGACGGTCAGGTCAGGCCGCTACCGCCACTGCGTGATATGCCAGCGTTGGGTCTCTATTTGTCTGCCCGTGACGCCGGCAGATTGATGTTGGCACTTCTGCGACGAGAGATACCGGGGGTTCCGGCGGATCTGCTGGAACAGATGTGGACGCCACAAACGGTTGATGGACAGATCTCACTGGGTGTCTCACCGGGGCTGGGCTGGTTCCTTCAGGAGTATCCGAATACCGGAAAACAGGTGCGCCATGGTGGCAGTACTCTGCTGTTTGGCGCTGAGATGGTAATCCTACCCGAACATGATTTAGGTGTGGTTGTGCTGGCCAATGGTGCCGGCAGCAATCGTATGGCGCGTGAGCTGGCGGCAACGATCTTGGGGCTTGCCCTAACGGCCCAGGGGGACAGCGGTGGAGTAGAGGTTGCCCAGCTGGATGAGCAGGATGCCACCAGCTATGAAACCCCCTCAGGTGGCTATGCGACCGACCTGGGGCTATTGATGGTTGATCCGGAGCGACCTAGGTTATGTGCCTGCATCATTGAGCGCATCCTTGATCTGGTGCGTTTCGACGATGGCAGCCTGGGGTTGACCCAGCAGAGTATCGACAGTTTGCCGGATGGCTATCAGGTGTTGGGGGATTTGCGCTTCAGGTCGCGCCAGATGAATGGCATGGATGTGCTGGTGGCCGATCGACAGGGGGAGGAGATTCTGTTGGGGAATAAGATTGAGTCCGATCCCTGGGAGTCGGTTTGGCGTCAGCGACTGGGGAGCTATCGAACCATCAATCCTGATGGAGATTTTTCCATCCAGGACCTGCAGCTGAGCGAAGAGAGCGGTGTCTTGTGTCTGCACTACCGGGCACCCCACCTGAGTCAGAACCTGGTGCGTTTGCCACTGCAGCCTGTATCGGAGAATGAGGCGGTGATACAGGGCTTTGGACGGGGTCGGGGCGAGACGGTGCAGATTGTGACTGTGAATGGCAAGCAGTGCCTAAAGTTCTCTGGCTTTATGGGAGAGCCGGTGGAATTCACTAATCCTGAAGAGTGATAAATAAGTTTTTGATTTAATTTGATTATTTTTATAAAGGTCATGCTGTTATTGATTGTTTGGGGAGCATTGTCAGAGTCTGTGTGAGTTGTAAATTTGACTCTCCCTAAGTCCGCCATACCTTTTCGAGACAGCCCGCAAACAACGGCCAGCCAAGCGTCACTTAACTTCGATAGTAGATATTTTACCTGATGCTCTTCGGTTGAGCTTGCTGTGCAGGCTTATGGTCAGTACCCTTGAGGATTGGTTTCAATCCCTCGGAGGGGGCAATGGCGAATGGGGATATAGATCAGCAGGATGCGATTAAACAGCGCAACCAGGAACTCGAGGCGCTGTTGGCAGCCTGCGCGTTGAACGATCGCAAGGCCTTTGCCCGATTATATCGGATGACATCGGCGAAACTATATGGCGTGGTTCTGCGTATATTAGTTAGAGACGAGTGGGCTCAAGACTGTTTGCAGGATGCCTACATCAAGATTTGGAACAATGCTGACAGCTATCGAGCTTATCTGGCTGCTCCACTGACCTGGATGTCGACAATTGCAAGAAATCAGGCGCTGGACCTGTTGCGCAAGCGTAAAAGGGAAGTTATGGAGAGCGACGATAAAGCTTTGCCCGAGCAGGTGGATGATGCACCTTTACCGCTGGATGGACTGACCAACAGTGATGAGGGCAGGCGGCTGGAAAAGTGTCTGGGTGAGTTGAAGGATCAGCAGCGACAGGTGGTTGTTTTAGCCTATTTCAAGGGATTGACCCACGATGAATTGGCATCCCATACGGATACACCGCTTGGTACGGTTAAGACATGGATACGTCGTGGTTTGAATCAACTTAGGAGGTGTCTGGAAAATGATGCCTGAAAACGAACAATACGATAGCACAACGCTGGCAGGTGAGTATGTGCTCGGAACCCTCGAGGGTGAGGAGCGGGCAGAGTTCGAACGCCGGCTGCGAGACGATATAAGACTCCAGGAAGAGGTTGATGCCTGGCAGCAGCGTTTTGCGCCGATGCTCGAGGGTATTGAACCGGTTTCGCCGCCGGATGCTGTCTGGCAGGCGGTAGAATCCCGCCTCACCGATCATGAGCAGACTGCTGCTCAGGCTTCGACGGCCACCGGTTTCTGGGACAGTATCAGTTTCTGGCGCAATTTGGGCATGGTGGCGGCTACTCTGGTATTGGCTTTCGGCGCCATTCTGATGACCCAGCAACCGGAAACCGGCATGAACAACGTGCTGGTGGTAATGAACGACCAGGATCGTACCGGCTGGGTGGTTGCGGCCAAGCCGGATCATGGGTTTGTCAATGTCAGTGCGGTGGAACCCACACAACTGCCCGCCGGAAAGGCTTGTCAATTGTGGATGGAGGATCAGCATGGGAATCTACATCCTGTCGGGGTGCTGCCTCATGACGGCCGCCATGAAATGCCCCTGCCGATGATGCCGAAATCGGAAAATGTGTTTAAGGTATCCGTCGAGGAGATGGATGATATGCCTGCAGAGAAGCCTATTGGTGAAATCGTCTTCGAAGGAAAACTGACTGAGATATAAGCCGTTAACAGACCATCGTCTATTGATCTCGTGCACTAAACCCGGATCTGATTTCCGGGTTTTTTGTTTATTTGTCTATCAATTGCTCAGAGTCAATTGGATCTGGGTCATATCTTGTATACTCCTGCGCTGCTTTATGACCCCTGCTGAGGGTGTGCTACTCCTGCGCCTCGATCTGGCCTGTCCGGGTGGCTCTGAATGGTACAGATTCCATGATGAGGTACACTTGTATATTAAACAGTATACATTTAGTGCGGCCTTGGCGAAGGCAAACTCTCATTAAAGCAGGCTTTAAGTCGTGGCTTGAGGAATTGGCAAGTTGAGTAGGTATTAATTTATCGACTGAATTTTGCAGTCATTACTTCAGTCAGAACGATTAACGGAACAAACCAAATACCCTTGGCAGTACTCTGGGATACGGTTGATGGGATTGGTAACAACATGAGTTTTTCTGCATGCGCCTGAACAGAGAGAAGCCCATCTTACCCGGACTTGATTCCTATCGGGGGCGCTATACCTACTTGGCCGTGCTGGTTGGCGCTGCGTTGATCGCTTTCGCCTTTGTGGGTTGGAGTCTGGTCAAGTCCTCTACCCAGACCCAGATCTCAAATATCGTCTCCCGCACCCTGGCCTCCGCTGTCCTCGCGGATGCTCAGACACAACTGAATTTAATTGAAAACCATCTGCAGCGTATTCTGATCGATCCGATTAAAGAGGAACCGGAGGATATCAGTAACGGTTTAGCCCAGCTGGAACAGGTTTTGACCGATCTGACCGAGTCACTGAAACGGCTACCAGCTGGAAATTCGGATGTCGCTCTGACGCTGCAGGTCGACCATCAGCAACTGGAGCGGAAAATCAAAGAGCTGATCGAGGTGCGTCGAGATGTGCAGGCTTGGTTTCCTGCCATGAAGCTGATGCTTGATGAGATGTATCCCTACAATCAGCGGGTGTTGGGTAATCTGCAACTGCTCGAGCATGAACTTCAGTCTGATGATGAAGTACAGATGGATCTGATTATGCAGCTCTCATCAATGCGACGGCTTTGGCTGGGAATGACCGGAGAATTTCGGCTTGTCATTGCAAATCGGTTTGGCATTTTTCTCGCCAACTCCAACCCAGCGCCGGAAGAGCGATACGATACGATCATCAACTACTCTGTCCGATTCATCGAACGTTTAAAGATCCTGCAGGATCATTTTCATCGGCAGAGTGCAAATTTTGTGGTGGTCGAATCTCTCCATGGTGTCGAAGTCGACTATCTCGCCTGGATGTCTGACTTCAATCAAGTCAGGGAGGTTATGCAGATGCCAACCTGGCGCCAGGATCTGAACTTCATGCAGGAGCAGGTCACACCTGTATTTAATGAAATACGTCAGACATTGTCGGTTGTCGATTTGAACCTGGATACCCAATCCGCGGAGGACATCACCCAGCTTACACAAACGGCAAAGCGGCTCTCCACCTCTATCCTGGTGATGGCTGTGATGGGCTTGCTGATGCTGGTGCTTGCCTATCTGTTCATCAAACGTAATCTGCTGCAACCCATAGCCGATACGGCGCATGCCTTGAAACTGGAGGCCAGCGGGTCACTTGAGGTGGCCAATCAACCAAGCTCCAATCTCAGAGAGACCCGGGACCTGGTGGAGGCGTTCAGTGAAATGCGTCGACAGGTACACAGTCGGCAGAGTCATCTGGATCATATGGTGCATCATGACGCGCTGACACAGCTGCCGAACCGGATTCTGTTTCGGGACCGTCTGGCGCACGCCCTTGAGATTGCGCTTAGGGGAGATGTTATGGTGGGCTTGATGTTCCTCGATTTGGATCGATTCAAGCAGGTCAATGATAGCCTCGGACATCTGGTCGGGGATGAACTGCTGAAGGTTGTCGCTGAGCGGTTAACTTCACTGATGCGTAGTTCCGATACTGTGGCCAGACTGAGTGGTGATGAGTTTGCAATCCTGATTGAAGGTATCAACAGTCGGGAAGATATGGAGCCCCTGGCAGAGAAGATACTCAAAGCCATCAAGGAACCGTTCAATATCGCTAATAATGAACTTCGCGTTTCCGCTTCCATCGGCATAGCCATTGCGCCACATGACGATATCTCTGTCGAGCATCTTCTGAGAGATGCGGATACCGCGATGTACGAGGCAAAACGCCAAGGTCGCTCGGCGTACCGTTTTTTCAGTGGTGAGATGACCAGGCGAGCCTCAGAGAGCCTGCTGCTGGAAAATGAGATTCGTCTAGCGGTGGAGTTGGAGCAATTTATCTACCATTTTCAACCGATCGTCGAGACCCGGAGCGGCCGACTGTTCTGTTTCGAGGCGCTGTTGCGCTGGGATCATCCCGATCGTGGCTTGCTGGATCCAGAAGTATTTCTGGATGTATTGGATGAAACGGGCCTGATCAACACGCTTTTCGAACCTATGCTGGCGCATGCAATCGCCTTCCAGCAAGAACAGAGTAAGATGCGAAAAGAGACGGTGGCGGTGTCGATCAATCTCTCTGCACGATTGCTTAACGACCCAACTTTTTGTCGAGGTTTGCTCGAGAGCCTGGTTTCGGGCGAGGTGCCACTGGGTAGTCTGATCCTGGAAATTACTGAAGATACCCTCACCCAGGAGTTGGCGGAGGCCGATGTCTTCCTGCAGCAGGCCAAAGCACTTGGCGCACGAATTGCGCTGGACGATTTTGGTACCGGACAGGCGTCCCTGAGCCATCTGCGCCAGTTTCCCTTCGACATACTGAAGATCGATCGTGACTTTGTGAAAAATGTAAACGTGGATAACTACGATGCCAGCCTGGTGACCGCGATGATCCAACTGGCTCACGCATTCCAGATCGATGTGGTGGCTGAGGGTGTAGAGAGTGAAGCGCAGCTGGCGTTTTTACAGCAGCAGAGATGTGACTATATCCAGGGCTATCTGATTGGCATACCGCAACATGCTGAGGAGCCCTTGGAGTCGATTCGGGGGATTCCTCTGTTTCAGACCTGAAAGCGCTTGTAGGAAGGCGGCGACTTTACGGGGGTGCTTCTAAGTCTATGAATATTGGGTGACTTTGAGCTTATCGCTGGTTTCGGTGGAAGGATTTTATTGCCAATGCCGAACACGGAGTGGCGTTATTCCAGCTTCAGATTCAGCTTGCAACAGATAAACCTTGACAGCGTCATCAAAGTACCGTAGATTTCGCGCTCCACTTTACGAGTGATTGCCCATTAAGGGTGTCTTTGTAAAGACCTGTCCCCATCGTCTAGAGGCCTAGGACACTGGCCTTTCACGCCGGTAACAGGGGTTCGACTCCCCTTGGGGACGCCATCTAAAATCGATACTCCGGTTTTTTGGTTGTTTCAGGATTATCTCACTCAATCAAACCTCTCTTTGGCCGTTGATGCCGAACCGGTTTGCTATCGTCACGCTCTCCTTAAAGCCATCCTTTACACCTAGCCGCCAGCAGGTCGGAAAATAGTTTAAATTTAAACTATATCTTTAACTACAATGATCTGTTTCAAATCCACTGCTCAGTGTAAGTAATTATGCTGACACACACCGGGTAACCTATAAGTGAAATTAAACGATCCTTTCGGCCGTATGGAAAGACGTCATCAGCTGGGCTACGAAATGATGCGTGATGCGCTTCGTGAGGCGGGTATAGAAACCCCTGGTGAGGCCAGAGATGCCATCAGTCAAGCATGGAAGCGAGGATTTAAAATCATGGGTGTGGGAATGCTGTTACTACTGGGGGTGTTGGCGGCGATACCTAATGCAGCACCACTGATTTTGGTGTTGGCCTTTATTATGGTGGTCTGGGTGGTCAGTTCAAACATCAATGGTCAAAAGTATATTAATCGCTATATTAAAGAAGAGATGAAGCAGTAATCTACCGCTGGTCTGTGATGCCGGCCAATCTTTAAATAGCGATATGTTTGTGGTTTCAGGTATGCCCATACGGCCCGTTGTGGTTCTATGAATTGGATCATGCCTGTAAGCCATATCTTGAACATGGAGGTGTCTGAAGCCCTGAGAGCACGATACTTAAGATAGCCGGGTTAACAAATAGATGTTTTAAGGCGTCTCTGATTAATTCACTTTTTGTCATCCAGGCGAACGCCCGGATCCAGGAGTATCAAGCAGGTGGATTTCGGCATTCGTCGGATTGACGGATTAATCAGCGGTTTATTGAGAATGGCACAACGGCTTAGATGGCCATTTTTTCAACTTTAGACTTACGCATAAATCCTAACCTGGAGACTATGGTGTTGTCATACAGTAGCAGAGATCTAAAAACGATCGTATTGATCGTGGCCGGCCAAATGCTACTGACTGCCTGGGCGCTCTCGCTGGTTGTTCCACCAGATGGTATCTCTCTGATGTGGCTGCCTGACGGTTACTTGCTGGGTGTGCTGTTACTGATATCCAGACGTCTCTGGTTGCCTCTTTTACTGATCAGTTCCCTGGCTGTATTCACTTTTGAAATGCTTACTACTGAAAGGCCGGCCGGCATGGTGCTGTCTTTCATGCTGGCCAATATTGTAGAGAGCTGGGGTGGGGCATGGCTCTACTCAAGTTTTGCCTCCAACCCTAGGAAACTTGAAGAGTTCAGGGATCTCGTGCTGTTTGGGCTGGTCTGTGTGATAGTGCTGCCCTGTCTCAGTGCCTCGATCGGTGCATGGTCTATGGTCTCACAGGGTTTTAGCGATAGTTTCTGGAGTGTTTATCGGGTCTGGGTGATGTCTGCGGGGCTTGGCATTCTGTTTGTCGCACCATTGATCTTATATTTGGCTCATTGGTTTAAGCATCTGAACGCGGAACTGCTTAAAAATCAGGCGCCGCTCTACATCATGATCTTATTGGCGGCCATGATTGTCACGATACCGGCGGTTGTTTTTCAAGGACCCCATGATCTGTTTGTGTTGTCACTGTTCATTACCATTCCGTTGTTGATCTGGTCATCACTCTACTATGGTTTGTGGGGTGCGTTGCTGTTTTCGTCGCTTCTGGTGATAACCACCGTGCAATTGAGTGCGCTGGGTATCGGGCCATTCTCCGCTACGTCCCAGACCTCCGCCGATGCCGTCTTGAAACTTCAAGGCTATCTTGCCTCAGTAGTTGTTGCCTCTATGTTCACCGGACTCTCGATCGAAAAATTACTTTCGATCAGAGAGCGTCTCGAGTTGATCTTGAATACTCTGCCCTATGGTATCCAGGAGAATACGACCGATGGAAAGGTTACCTATAGCAATCCTGCCCATCATGAGATTCTCGGGTACCCGGAAGGTGAACTGGTCGGTAAAAGAATCTGGGATCATGAGGAGGACGAAGAGGCAAGCAACAGATTAAAAGAGTATCTTGACTTTTTGGTCAAAGAGAGGCCGGAGCCGGAACCCTATATTACAAAAAATAGAAGAAAGGACGGATCCTATTTGTGGATGAAAGTGGTGTGGGACTACCAGCTGAACAAGGCCAATGAGGTACAAGGGTTTATTTCGGTTATCTCGGATATCAGCGACAGTGTTGCCAAGGAGCGCAGGCTGCAGCAGGCGGCAGAGGTCTTCAAGAGTACCGGTGAGGGGGTGGTCATAACCGACAGGGATACCAACATAATCGATGTCAATCAGGCCTTTTGTGAAATCACCGGTTACGCCGAAGATGAGATTATCGGCAAACAACCCAGCTATTTTTCATCGGGAAAACACGATAACTGGTTTTATGAAAATCTATGGAAAACCATCAAGAGCAAAGGGCATTGGCGAGGAGAGCTCTGGGATCGCCGTAAGAACGGTGAGCTGTTTCCACAACTGACGACCATCAGCGAAATGGTAGATGAGCAGGGGGATACAACCGGCTATGTGGCTGTAAGCAGAGATATCACGGCATTCAAGGATGTGGAACAAAGACTTGAGTTTCTGGCAAATCACGATCCTTTGACAGAATTACCCAACCGGGTACTGCTGATCGAGAGACTGCAGCAGAGTATCCTGCACGCTGAGCGCAATGACAATCTGTTCGCCGTGTTGTTGATTGATATCGATCGATTGAAGACCGTTAACGATTCACTCGGACACGCCGTGGGAGATCAGATTCTGAAGGAGCTGGCTGGTCGCTTGCAGGGATCTGTGCGGGCAGACGATACGGTCGCCAGAATCAGCGGTGACGAGTATGTCATTATTCTGCAGGATGTGGGCAGTGTCGAGCATACTGTCAATGCCGTCTCCAAAATCATGTCCGCATTCAATCCTGTTTTTGAATATGATCACCATGAGATCGGTGTGACAGCCAGTATCGGTATCAGTATGTATCCCAGTGACGGCAAGGATTTTGCCACCCTTTTGCGCAATGCGGATGTGGCGATGTATCGTGCCAAAGAGGATGGACGCAATAGCTATCAGTTCTACAAGGAAGAGATGACCGCGATTGCCTTTGAGCGACTGTTTCTTGAAAACGCCATCCGCAAAGCTATACAGAACGAAGAGTTTTTTATCGTCTACCAACCTCAGTTCGATATGCTGAGCCGACGTATTATCGGTATCGAGGCGTTGATTCGATGGAATCATCCGGAGCAGGGAGTTGTTTCTCCCGGGAAGTTCATTCCTGTGGCAGAACAGACCGGGCAGATTCGGGAAATCGGTAGTTGGGTGTTAAAGCAAGCCTGTCATCAGGCGGCACAGTGGCTGGAACAGGGTTTCTCTTTCGGTCGTATTTCGGTCAATGTGGCCGGCCCGCAAATACAACAGGCTCATTTCGAACAACATGTCAGGCAGATTTTAGAGCAGACTGATCTGCCAGCTGAATATCTGGAGCTTGAAGTTACTGAGAGCTTTGTGATGCAGGGTATTCGGCATGGGATTGGCTATCTGCATGCCTTGCGGCAGCTGGGTGTCAGAATCTCCATCGATGACTTTGGTACGGGTTACTCTTCATTGAGTTATTTGAAATCGCTACCGATCGATAAGATTAAGATCGATCAATCCTTCATTCATGATATTCCGGTCGACCCGAATGACATGGCAATTACCCAGGCTATCATCGCTCTATCCGAGGCAATGGGGCTGGAAGTGCTGGCTGAAGGCGTTGAGACCCGGGAGCAGGTTGAGTTTTTGACCCAACACGGTTGTGGGCAGGCGCAGGGTTTTCTCTACAGTCGGCCTGTTGATCAACAGCAGATCTCCAAGTTATTGGGTGATCAATAACGTTTCAGCCTGTCAGGCCTGTACCGGGGCATTAAGATCTGCGATCCATAAGATGGATTGCAGATTGCGCGAACAATCCCACCTTTGTATTGTCTGCAAACATGATTCATTAACAATCGGTAAGACACTTTAAATTAATGACTGTTGAAACCACAGACAATCAGCAACAGGGTAATCATCTGTTTCTTTGGCTGGTACTCGGAGTATTGCTGGCGGCACTCACCCTGGTGGCGATCTACAAAGCCTGGCCTATTCTGTTTCCCCAGATCAGTCAGTCCGCTGAGATTGATCCCGGCTGCGATCTACGCGAGGCGCCATGTATCTCCTCGATCAACCACGAAGTAAAAGTCGGTTTTTCAATCGAACCCCGTGAAATACCTTTGGTGACCCCCCTGAGACTGGCGGTGGAGATTGATGGGGTGGCGGTGGAACGGGTGGAGGTTGATTTCGCCGGTGTCGATATGAACATGGGGTACAACCGAGTGGCTCTGCAGGCTGTTGCTGAGGGGCATTACGAGGGGGAGGGAATGATTCCTGTATGTGTCATGGATTCTATGGAGTGGGAGGCGAAAGTCTTGATTACAACCAAGCAGGGGTTGTTATCCGCCCCCTATCGCTTTGTGACGGTACGGCCCGGTCTGCCTCTACCCTGAATCTACCCACCGGCCTATAGGAAAGGGTGATTGCTTGCGATGCTGGTCGAATACCCGGAGTGATCTGATTCTTGCTTCAATATCTAAAAATTCAATACTATTTATAAAAATAATGAATAGTAGACTGAATCGTGCATTCTTTTAATGCTCATGCTGAAACCCAGGCACCACGTACACTTACTCCAAGGTCCATCTGGTGCTCTTTGCAGAACTTCCGTGCCACAGCCCGGATTACTGATTATCGTCACTGTCAATTGATCAACTCCTGTGTTAAATACTTGCCCTGCTTGTGGATATCGAAATCTCCACGGCAGGGCAGAAAGACCCGGAACGCTATTGCTGCGGCGCAATAAATCAATCATGCAACACGACATGATGCATAAGCCGCAGCCAATCATCCGGGATTATAAACAGATAAATATCTGAACCCTGAGACACCGGATCGACCGGTGTTTCGCGTTCAGGGCAGAAAAACACGGAGGAATCCACTATGGCCTTCAAGAATCGCCTGCACAGAAGCGAACTGGCCGTACCTGGCAGTAATATGCGGATGCTTGAAAAAGCCCCGCACTCTGGCGCTGACCTGGTATTCATCGATCTGGAGGATGCGGTTGCACCGTCAGACAAAGAGCAAGCCAGAAGAAATACCATCCATGCACTGAATGAGTACGACTGGTCGAACTGTTCAGTTTCCGTTCGCATCAATGGTCTGGACTCCCACTTCTGTTATCGGGACATCGTCGACGTGGTGGAGCAGGCCGGTGATAAGCTGGATACCCTGCTGGTACCCAAGGTCGGGCAACCCTCCGACCTGGAATTTGTTGCGCTGTTGTTGGAACAGATTGAAGCAGCCAAAGGTTATAAACAGATCAATTTGCATGCGCTGATCGAAACAGCCATGGGTATGGCGAATGTGGAAGCGATTGCGCAGAGTTGTCCCGATCGTCTTGAAGCGCTGGTCTTCGGTGTTGCGGATTACGCCGCTTCCACACAGGCGCGGACCGTCAGCATGGGTGGCGTCAACCCGGATTATCACGTGTTGTCTGATGCGGATGCCGAAGGCAACCGTGATGTCTACCTGGGTAACCAGTGGCACTTCGCCATGTCGCGCATGATCGTGGCCTGCCGGGCCTATGGCCTACGTCCGATTGATGGACCGTTTGGTGATTTCAACGATCCTGATGGCTATCTGGCTGTCGCCAAATCTTTTGCCGCCCTGGGTGGTGAGGGCAAGTGGGCTATCCATCCGTCGCAGATCGAGTTGGCCAATCAGGTCTTCACACCCAGTGAAAAAGAGGTGGATCGGGCACGCCGCATCGTCAAGGCGATGGAAGAGGCGACGGCAGCCGGACTGGGTGCGGTCAGCCTCGATGGTCGTATGATCGATGCCGCTTCAATTCGCCAAGCCGAAGTGATGCTGCAGAAGGTGGAACAGATCGAACGTAACTCCAAGCAGGAGGCGGCCGCGTGAATATCCATGAGTATCAGACCAAGGATCTTTTTCGCCACTACCAGATCCCCGTACCTGAAGGCCGCATGGCTCACTCGGCCAATCAGGCCCTGACCGCAGCGGAACAACTGGGTGGCGAGGGTTGGGTTGTAAAGGCTCAGATCCACGCCGGTGGACGGGGTAAGGCGGGTGGTGTACTGCTCGCGAAACAGCTCGATGAAGTCCGTGAACATGCGGAAAAACTCATCGGAAGCCATCTGGTTACCAAACAGACCGGTGAACAGGGCCGCATGGTGAACCGGGTATTGGTGGAGCAGATGCAGGAGATCAAGGCTGAGTATTATCTTGGTCTGGTGATTAACCGGGCGAATCAGCGCATCACGTTGATCGCTTCAGCGGCCGGAGGCATGGATATCGAGGAAGTGGCCGCCAAAAGCCCGGACAAGGTGATCAATGAAGTGGTCGATCCGGCCGTCGGCCTACAGGATTTTCAATGTCGTAAAGTGGCTGCAGGTATCGGTCTTAGTGGAAAACAGATCAATATGGCTGCACGTATCATGAAGCGTCTCTATCGCTGTTTTCGTGATAAGGATGCGTTAATGGTAGAGATCAATCCACTGGTCACCACCGGTGACGGACAGTTTCTCGCCCTGGACGCGAAGATGTCTTTTGATGGCAATGCCCTGTTTCGCCAACCGGAGATTGCCGACCAGCGGGACTTCGATGAAGAGGATCCTAAAGAGGTCGAAGCCTCCGGACACGATCTCAACTATATCGCCCTGGACGGCAGTGTCGGATGCATCGTCAATGGTGCGGGCCTGGCCATGGCGACCATGGATGCGATCAGCCTGTATGGGGGACGGCCGGCTAATTTTCTCGATGTCGGCGGTGGCGCCTCACCGGAGAAGATTGCCAACGCCTTTCGTATTGTTCTTGAAGATCCCAACGTGAAAGTGCTGATGCTGAATATCTATGCCGGCATCAATCGTTGTGACTGGATCGCGGAAGGTATCGTCAAGGCGGTTTCAGATCTGCAGGTCGATGTGCCCATCGTGGTGCGTCTGGCTGGCACCAACCTGGAGGAGGGGCGGAAGATTCTGGCCGACTCGGGGTTACAGTATATCCATGCCGATCGTCTGAGTGATGCGGCTGAGAAGTCAGTGAGAGCACTGGCGGGAGGGGCGGCATGAGTATTTTGGTCAATAAGGATTCTAAAGTTATCTTTCAGGGTTTTACCGGACAGCACGCCACTTTTCATGCTCAGGAGGCGATTCGCATGGGCACTCAGGTGGTTGGCGGCGTAACCCCAGGCAAAGGTGGTCAAACGCACATCGACAGACCGGTCTTCGATACGGTCAAGGATGCGGTGGAGCAGACCGGTGCCGATGTAAGTGTGGTCTTTGTGCCCCCGGCGTTTACCGCCGATGCGGTGATGGAGGCGATCGATGGGGGCATCAAGGTGATTGTGGTGATCACCGATGGGGTGCCCGTGCAGGATATGGTCAGGGTGAAACGCTACCTGATCGGTCATGACGCCATTATCGTCGGTCCCAATACCGCCGGCGTGATTACGCCGGAAGCCTGTAAGGTAGGGATCATGCCGGCCCATATCTACCGCAGAGGACGCATCGGCGTGGTCTCCCGTTCCGGTACGCTCAACTATGAAGCGGTGGAGCAGATGAGCGAGCTGGGTCTGGGGGTCTCCACCAGTGTCAGTATCGGTGGTGATCCGGTGAATGGCTGTGATTTCCTGACCTTGATGAAACAGTTCGCCAAGGATCCTGAAACCGATGCGGTATTGATGATCGGTGAGATTGGCGGCTCACAGGAGGTCGAAGCGGCAACCTGGGCGAGGGATCACATGGACAAACCGCTGATCGGTTTCATCGCCGGCGCAACCGCACCCCCGGGACGCACAATGGGTCATGCCGGGGCGATCATCTCCGGCGAGGACGATACCGCCCAGGCAAAGATGAAACGACTGGCCGAGCTGGACGTTCACGTGGTTCAGAATGCGGCGGAGATTGGTCGCACGGTTCAGCAGAGTCTGCAACAACAGGAGTGTGTCGCCTAGTTGTTAACGTTTCTCTGCTGAAGCGGCTGCAAAACCAGCGCTGTGGGTGATGGCATAAGGCTTTGTGCCAAACACGCATGGCGTTGGTTTATTGTTTTATAATCATTGTGTTAGTTGCCTTTGGCTGTGCCGTGTAAGGGTTTGCCATAGGCGCATCAGCAGGCAACGCTTGGATGATGAGAGGATCTTTGGACGGTGATGGATAGCCAGTGGCGGGAGTGAAGGAAGCAGGTTTAGGCCAGGCCTGGATAATCGGAACTTGTAATTGGCATAGAATAGGAGGAACATTCCTCAAATTCACCCCTGTAACAGGTTCGGTGTGATGAAAAGGCTTTTGATACTCAACAGCAAGGGAGGCTGTGGTAAGACAACAATCGCGACCAATCTGGCGGGCTACTACGCCTCGGCCGGGACGCCGACCGCATTGTTCGATTATGATCCTCAAGGTTCCAGTCATCGCTGGCTGGAGCTGCGTTCCGATGAGCTCTCGAATATTCATGGTGTGTTTGCAGCCAAGCCGACCCAGGGGGCTGTAACCCAGGCGTTTGCCCAGCGGGTGCCCGGGGAGACAGAGCGGATCGTGGTGGATACACCAGCCTCCATGAAGCGCATGGAGATGATGAATATGTTGAGGAATGCATCGGCGGTCATCGTTCCGGTACTACCCTCTGCGATCGATCGTCATGTGACCCTGGACTTCATACAGGAGCTGACAACCCTCTGTCGTCAAATGGGTATCAACATCCCGGTGGGTATTGTGGCCAACCGGGTACGTTTAAACACCCGTGCCTTTAAACAGCTTCAGGAGACCCTGGAACTGTTGGATATTCCCCTGGTGGCCTTTCTGCGGGATACCCAAAATTATGTCCATGCTGCGGAGTCCGGTTGTGCGATTGTCGAGTTGAAAACCGCCTCGATGAAAAAGGACAGACAGCAGTGGCTGGCATTGATCGAGTGGCTGGAGAGTGGGCATACGCCGCCGATGACGCCATCAGCCGAAAAGCGACAGGCAGGTCTGCATGGCTCGTATTAGGGCCTGTTAACACTAATCCAATCCCCGTTAAGATTTCATCTCTTTCAATTATCAGGACTTGGTTATGACCACCATCGGTACCCCCTTTACCTCCAATGCAACAAAAATACTGTTTTGCGGTTCCGGCGAGTTGGGCAAAGAGGTGGTTATTGAACTGCAGCGCTATGGCTGTGAGGTGATTGCCTGCGATCGCTATGAGCATGCACCGGCCATGCAGGTGGCTGACCGCTCATACACCTTCTCAATGCTTGACGCTAAGGCGCTGAGGCAGGTGATCGAAGATGAGAAGCCGGACTACATCGTGCCGGAAATCGAGGCCATTTCCACCGATACCCTGGTTGAGCTCGAGGCAGAGGGATTCAATGTGATCCCAACGGCCAATGCGGCCAGATTGACCATGAACCGGGAGGGTATCCGGCGGTTGGCCGCGGAGACGCTGGGTATTCCAACCTCCAACTACCGCTTTGTCGATAACCAGCAGGATTTCCATGCGGCCGTTTCCGAGATCGGCATCCCCTGTGTTGTCAAACCGATCATGAGCTCATCCGGCAAAGGCCAGAGCACCATTCAGTGTGAAGCGGATATTGAAAAGAGCTGGACCTATGCACAAGAGGGTGGGCGTACCGGGGCAGGGCGGGTCATCGTCGAGGGGTTCGTTGATTTCGACTATGAGATCACCCTGCTGACCATACGCCATATCGATGGCGTCAGTTTCTGTCTGCCGATCGGGCACCGGCAGGAGGATGGGGATTATCAGGAGTCATGGCAGCCACAGCCGATGAGCGATACGGCACTGGCCACAGCCAAGCAGATTGCCGAAAAGGTTACATCGGCCCTGGGAGGACGGGGAATCTTCGGTGTCGAGCTGTTTATCAAGGGTGATCATGTCTATTTCAGTGAGGTCTCCCCCAGACCCCATGATACGGGGATGGTGACCATGATCTCCCAGGATCTGTCCCAGTTCGCGCTGCACAGCCGGGCGATTCTAGGCTTGCCGATACCCAACATCAGGCAGCACGGCCCCTCAGCGTCCGCTGTGGTTCTGGTCGAGGGAGAATCGGATGATGTCCGTTTCAGTAATCTCGAAGGGGCACTTGCCGAGGCGGACACTCAGCTCAGGCTGTTCGGTAAACCGGAAGTCAGTGGTAAACGCCGCATGGGTGTAGCACTGGCGCGAGCTGAGGATATCGAGCAGGCACGAGCGAAGGCGACAAAAACGGCAGCGGCTGTAACAACTGAGCTCTAATCGATTCAGGGACGCACGATATCAAGCACGACCTCTATTCTGGCGCTGGTTTTTCACTTAAATCAATCCTGATCCTAATGGTACTTACTTAAAGCACCTACGCCCCAATTCTGCTGGAGAGGTTGGACCATCCTAAGAGATTAACCGCAAATGTACGCCAACTACCGCGAATCTACGCAAATAGAGGCCGCAATGTGAAAGCTAATTCGCGGCTTATATTCTTAACTAAATGCCAAAGCCATGGGGCGCAGTTTGTGCCTCCCTGAAAACCCGAGTTTACGAGATCAGCGGGTCTGATTGATACCGTGCTTTCTTAATTTCCTGTAGAGGGTGTTGCGGCTCATGCCCAACGCTTCCGCGGTTTTCGAGATGTTCCAGTTATGTTCTCCAAGCGATGCAATGATCACCTGCTGTTCAGCTGACTGGAGAGGATTGTCTTCTAATTCGTCTTCGGATTGTTCCTCAACTGTCTCTTTGAGAGAGAGCTCTGTTACTGCGGCTGGCTCTTTTTCAGCGGGTGGCGGTGTTACATAGTCGAGGTTGAAATCATCAAGCTGTAACTCGACGCCGTCACACAGTGCAATGGCGGTAC